>CAXRCC010000162.1:0-4084 GCA_964228975.1 Paraneptunicella sp.
CATCGCACCCATTGCCGATACCGATAACGCCATTGCTAAAGTGCTTTTAATGAATTTATTCATGCTTGTTTTCCCGTTTTTACTTTTGATTTCAAGTTGTGATTAACGCTGCCCACGTTAATGCTGAAATCGTTTGAAACCAAGGCAAAACCGTTGCGTAAAAAGCATGTAAACCTCTGTTTATAAAATAAAATTTTGGGCAACCAATTTTAGTTTAGATTGATTAAAAAACGGCGATTGATTGATTTTTAAGGCCTTTTTCATCAGCAAAACTATCTGCCTTAAAAAATAAAGTACAAGAGCTTGAATACGGCCTGTTACTCTTTTTCATTGCGCCTCACGCAAGCCATGCTTTAAAAAATAATATTTAATGGAATAATGCACGGCTGAGACCTTTCCCTTCACCTAAGCAATGCCTGTTGCATTCACTCACCACGGAGACCTCTGTTGAAACGTCGCGCCTTTTTTCTGGTTATCTCAAGCGTATGGTTATTAACAAGCTGTGCCTCGCACCCTTTTGCCAATTTCGAGGGTGAAACCTTAATTCAGCCTCTTCCCCTACCCGAGCAAGATTGGCAGCTCTTTCAACGAGAAATAGATGAACCAAACATGATTGAAACGCGGTGGACCCAAGACGCCACGCAAGACATCACTCAAACCTTTGTCATGCCTCAAGCTGGCGGCAAAAAGGCTGATGTAATGCAAAGTAAAAACAATGATGACCACCTAGGCAAAGCCAGTTGCAATGTGTCGTTTACCAGCAAAGTGTTAAGCGATGAGAATGAAAACGGTTATCGCCAACTTACTTGGCAATCCGAGTGCGAAATGCAAGCGGGTTTGTACATTAAAACTTTGCACAAAAGTATTGTGGGTAACGAATCTATGTATTTGTTTAAACGGATTTTTCGGACCGTGCCCGAGCCCAAACAGTGGCAACAATGGGTAGACTACGCCAACAGTATTCACGTATGCGATACGCGATTAAGTGCGAGCCCGTGTCCGGAGGATCTACCGATTGGGAAATAATTCAGCCCAAATACAATCGGATTACGGTTTATTTACGTAGAAAGCAGTCGCTTCACTTGCGTCGCCCTAAGCGCTCAAGGATAATACCGCGCATTTGCGCAACCCGTTTGGTTAACAGCAGTAATTGACCTTAAATGACTGAGTTTCTTTTATTACTAATCAGCACCGTGCTGGTTAACAATTTCGTACTGGTTCAGTTTCTAGGACTGTGCCCCTTTATGGGCGTGTCAGGCAAATTAGAAACCGCAATTGGTATGTCGATGGCCACCACTTTCGTGCTAACCATTGCGTCCATGTGCAGCTACCTTGTTGAGCAGTACATCCTTGTTCCCCTTGAAATCCAATACCTGCGAACACTCAGCTTTATTTTGGTTATCGCTGTGGTTGTGCAATTCACTGAACTTGTCGTTCACAAAACCAGCCCCGTTTTATACCGTTTACTGGGGATCTTCCTTCCCCTTATTACCACCAATTGCGCCGTACTTGGTGTCGCATTATTAAATGTAAACAAGCAGCACAATTTTGTTGAATCCATTGTTTACGGTTTTGGTGCAGCGGCAGGCTTTTCGTTAGTGCTTGTTCTCTTTTCAGCACTTCGAGAGCGTCTTGCTGTTGCAGATGTCCCCACTCCCTTTAAAGGCACAGCAATAGCTATGGTGACAGCAGGCTTAATGAGCTTAGCGTTTATGGGCTTTACTGGATTAGTGAAACTGCCATGACATTTATTGCCATTTTGGCGATTGCCGTTCTCGCCTTACTTTTCGGCTCGTTACTGGGCTTTGCCGGCATAAAGTTTAAGGTTGAAGGCGATCCTATCGTCGAGCAAATTGATGAACTATTGCCGCAAACACAGTGCGGTCAATGTGGGTATCCCGGCTGTAAGCCCTATGCCGAAGCCATTTCAAATGGCGAAGAAATCAACAAGTGCCCTCCCGGTGGTGATGCCACTATTAAAAACATCGCCAATTTGCTTGGGGTAGAAGCCAAACCGCTCAACGAAGCGCACGGCGAATCAGAAGTGAAAAAAGTGGCGTACATCCGTGAAGATGAATGCATCGGCTGTACAAAGTGCATTCAGGCATGTCCCGTTGATGCCATTTTAGGCGCAACGCGCCAAATGCACACGGTAATTGCAGATGAATGTACAGGCTGCGACTTATGCGTTGCGCCCTGCCCGGTGGATTGCATCGACATGATCCCAGTAAAAGAAGACACAAAGCACTGGCGCTGGCAGCTAGATAGCATTCCCGTCAAACAGGTAAATTAGGTAAGGCCTTGAACAGTATTATTGACAGGATAAAACAGAATCGCCTGTGGGACTTCCCCGGCGGCGTTCACCCCAAGCAATTCAAATCGCTTTCAAATAAGCATGAAATTGCAGAAGTCAGCTTACCTGAAAAGCTCTATATTCCGGTGAAGCAACACATTGGCGTAGAAGGCAAACTGGTGGTGTCTATTGGCGATCAGGTTTTGAAAGGCCAAGCCCTTAGCCACAGCAGTAACCCTTTTGCTGTACCTGTGCATTCGCCGACATCGGGCGAAGTCATCGCCATTGATGATCATGTCTCTGCCCACCCTTCTGGTAAAACGGAAACCACCATTGTTATCAAGCCAGACGGTTTAGAGAAATGGACGGATTTAACCGCCATTCCCGATTATCAATCGTTACCCAAAGCCAGTGTGGTCGAACACCTTTGCCAAGCGGGCATAGCCGGAATGGGCGGTGCTGGCTTTCCAACGCATATTAAAGTCGGCGCAGAAAAGCCCATTCGCTATGTTGTGATCAACGGCATAGAGTGCGAGCCTTACATCACCTCAGATGACCGACTAATGCGAGAACACGCGTGGCAAATTCGCCAAGGCATTGATGTGTTAATGCACTTGGTGAAAGCGGAATACGCCATTGTTGCTATTGAAGATAACAAGCCAGAAGCCACCCAAGCCATGCAAGTGGCGTGTCAGGATGCTGAAAACTATCTTGTCACTTCGGTGCCAACCAAATACCCCGCAGGGGGCGAAAAGCAGCTAATTGAAGTGCTAACGGGTCAGCAAATTCCCAAAGGCAAACACCCTGTTGATGTGGGAATTGTGATGCAAAATGTGGGCACCTGCTTTGCCATTGCTGATGCTATTTTTGCAGGAAAACCACTTATTCAACGTGTGGTAACGCTCACAGGTAAAGCCCTCAGTGCGCCACAAAATGTATGGGGACTGATAGGCACACCGATTTCTCACCTACTTGAAGTGGGCCAATACCAGCCTAAAAAACAAAAAGCGCCGCGCGTGATTATCGGCGGCCCGATGATGGGATTCACTGCCGCTTCTACCGATGTGCCCATCGTCAAAATCAGTAATTGCTTGTTAGTGCCCGCCAAAAAAGAGCTGCCATTACCGCAAGACGAAATGCCCTGCATTCGCTGTGGCGCCTGCGCGGATGCTTGCCCCGCGGGCTTATTACCACAACAGCTTTATTGGCACGCCAAGGCCGGTGAGCTTGAGAAAGTGCAAGAATTTAATATCGCAGATTGTATCGAATGCGGTGCGTGTGCCTTCGTTTGCCCAAGCAACATCCCGCTTGTGCAATATTACCGCACCGCCAAAGCCGATATAAAAATCGCCAAAGAAGAGAAAGAAAAATCTGATAAGGCCAAGGCCCGCTTTAACGCGCGCCAAGAAAGGCTTGAGCGCGAAAAACAAGAACGTGAAGAAAAGCGTTTGCAATCCGCTCGAGCAAGAGAAGAAGCCAAAGCCGCACGTGCAGCAAGAACAAGCACGACACAAGAAAGCGCTGCTGCGCCGACCTCTCCTGCTGACAATACGCGCGCTGCGCCAGCCACAGAAAACCGCAGTGATAAAAGCGACAAGGTAGCAGCTGCTATTGCTAGAGCGAAAGCGAAAAAAGCCGCCGCTCAAGCTCCCAATGAAAGTGCAGCGCCTGTCAATGAGAATACAGCGCCTGCCAATGAGAACACGGCACAAAGCGGTGACAACGCTGCGGCCACAAATACTGCATCTGCAAAACCAGATCGGAAGAGCGTCGTGGAAAGAGTGTCTCTCA
>CAXRCC010000163.1:0-4585 GCA_964228975.1 Paraneptunicella sp.
GCACTGTGCGTACCTTTGCGATGCAACCTGCTTGTTCAATGCCTAGCGCAATTTGATAAGCTAAGTGTCGTGTGCTGCCGTGCTGGCTGTAATACAGCACCAAAATTTCAGGCATTACAAGATGTCCAAAATGCTTTCAGGCGGACGACCGATGCGAGCACCACTTTCCGTGATTACAATTGGGCGCTCGATGAGTTTCGGACTCGATAACATGGCCGCTAAATATTGCTCTTCTGAAACACCGTCTAAATGCAAGTTGTGCTCTTTAAATTCAGCCTCTTTGGTTCTCATCATGTCTTTGAACGTACTCAGCCCCAGCTTTTCTTTAATTTGAAGCAGCGTGTCTGCGCTGGGCGGTGTTTTTAAATATTCAACAATGGTTGAGGCATAGCCACCATCATTCAAAATTTGTAGTGTTTGTCTGCTTTTAGAACAACGGGGGTTGTGGAGAATGGTAATATTTGACATGACTTCTTTTGTACTATTTAGTGATTGCACTATTCTACACTGTATTTTGATTACGTAAAAACTGCCAAGACAGTTTACTGAGGATTCCGTTGAATAAAGCCCTTTATCTATTTGTAGGCTCAATAGCCTTAATTTTAGGACTCGCGTTTTTTCATTTTTCTGATTCGGATTTTGAAACGTTACAAGGCGAACGTTTAACGTGGAAGGAGCTTGAGGGTGAGTGGGTTGTACTCAATTATTTTGCTGAATGGTGTGCCCCGTGTTTACGTGAAGTGCCGGAGCTGAATCATTTTAACGAACAAGCGCAAGGCCAAGGTATTCGCTTATTTGCCGCCAGTTTTGATGCGCTAAATAAAACGGAGCTTCAGCGAATTCAATCTCAATATGATATGCGTTTTGCGCTCATTCAAACTGAACCTGTTCCGCTAATGCCCGTTAACAAGCCACAACAATTACCTGCCACCTTTTTGATTTCGCCTGAAGGAAAGGTAGTAAAAACATTGTTAGGTGAACAAACCAGTGAATCTCTGTTTAATGAGATTGCACTGGCTCGCCGTAATTAAAGCCGCTTCATTTGGTCTTGGGCTTCTCGAATTTGCTCTATTCTTGCGCGTATTCGTTGCTTTTCTAGGTGGTTGTCTCTGGCGTAATTATAAGCCGAGTGAAGCTCATCAATGGCTTGTGGGTAGGCCGCAAGTAAGGCATACCACTCTGCTTTAGATTGATGCATTTCTAAAAACTGTTGGCTTTCACCATAAGATTCCGTTAACAGTTGATACGAGAGTGCGTGCTCCGGGTTCGTCAGCAAATAATCTTTAATCACATTATTGGCTTTTTGGTAATCACCATGTTTAATTGCCGCATTCGCTAAGTTTAAAGAAATCACACGATTTCGAGGCATGATCTTCGCCATCTCTTCAAGGCGCTCAATAGCGCGCTCTGTTTTGCGTAATGCAATATCAATATCCGTTGCAACATCAACGTAGAAAAGGTTGCTGGGAGAACGCTTTAGCAGGTCATCAATAATACGAGCCGCCTCTTTAAACTGGCCGTCATCGAAAAGCGAAATCGCTAAACCGTACAAAGCTGCATCTTCGAAAACATAGGTTTTCTTCACAAGCATGTTTTTGAACATTTCAATATTATGACGGCTATCGTTTGAATACCTTGCAACAACACGTGCTTTAGCTAAATGAAAAGGCAGGCTCGGCGGACGTCGGCTGCTTGGGTCCGTTTGTTGCCTGTTTCTGGCATCAGCGATTCGAGATTCAGGCAAAGGGTGAGTTAACAAAAATGCAGGAGGCTTAGAGCGGGAACGGTATTTGGCCGCCAGTTTTCCAAAAAAGGTGGAAGCGCCTGCTGTGTCAAAGCCGGATTTAGAAAGAATTTGGAATCCTACGCGGTCGGCTTCTTGTTCGTTTGAACGGGTATAGTTGATGCCAAATTGTCGGCTGGCTGCATTACCTGCGGAAATCGCGGCAATTCCTGCTTCAGGATTCACAACTGCAAGCAGTAACCCCCCTAATAATGAAGCAATATGCAAAGGTGAGTTTTTCTGTTGTTCTGCAATAGAGCGAGCAATGTGGCGTTGGGTAACGTGGCTGATTTCGTGTGCTAATACTGATGCTAACTCACTTTCATTATCCGCATTCAACATTAGGCCAGTGTGTACACCGATATGTCCGCCGAAAAACGCAAAAGCATTAATTTCAGGGCTGCTCACCCAAAAAAACGTAAAAGGAAAACGTACATCATTCGCTTGAACGACCAACCGATTACCAATGTCGTTTAAGTATTCCTCCAGGACAGGATCCATTGCCAGCGGGGCTCTTGATCGTAACTGGCGCATGAAAATGTCACCAATTTGCATCTCCTTTTCAATACTGATGGCATTAGCGGCAACCACACCAATGGAAGGCAGTGCATTTTTTTGAGATTGCGGATCGAGAAACTGCGCGGATGCGCAAAAGCTCAGGAGATAGGATAGAAGGAAAATACAACTCTTTTTCATGAAATTAACATTGCTCAATCGATGACACTCTCTTTGGAAAACACGCTAGGCTGATAAGTTCCCGAATAAAGAAGAAATTAACATTGTTTGGGCAATAAGCGAACTACCGGAAACACCTGTTCAGCTAGGGTTTAAATCACTGCTCACTTATTGATATTAAAACGAGATTCGATATCTTTCACGACATCCAAAATAGATTGCCCTTTAATTTCTGTAATGTTGATATCTTCCGCCAATTTTTCTATCAGCTCATCAATTGTGTTGGCCGCAAACCTCACCAGCATTCTGTCGGCTTCGTCGCCTTTTTGATAAGCATGCACAATAAATTCTGCAAAATGCGGTAAGTTGACGATATGAGACATGGTTGCCGGCTCCCACACTTTGAAATCGATGAACGGGTCGCCTTTGGTGAATACGGTTAATGGGCCACCTTGAGTGATAGGAGCACAGATTATTTCGTAGTTGCCTTCGTGAAAGTGGCTGAAAAGGGTGAGTTCGGGTTTACGTTTAACCACAACTTCCCTCTGCTCGTTATAACCCCCACCTAAACGTTCAAAATTCCAGTTAGTTCTGTCTACAAGTCGTTTAAGTGCATGGTCAAAACCGTGGGTATGTATACCTTCAAGATCCGCTAAAGAATTCGACACCATATGGAAAAAGGGAGGCAGGTCTCCCCAAGTAATTTTCTTTTTTAAGCTACTGATTTCTTTTAATGTAGGCTGATCTGTCATTTGTGCTCCATTGGTGTGAAAATGGATAGGTAACTTTTACTATATCGTATAAAACAGAAGGTGACGAATAAGGTACTGATAATATAATCTTTATTGATCTTACTTGTCTTAGTCTAACGTTATAGTTATGCATCAGTCTTGTCTTGCTGATGTCGTGTCATTATTCGGTTGTATCACAGAAGGTAAACCATGTTCGAAGTGTTTGGTCGTTGGTATAAACGCAAGTTTTCCGATCCTGATTCCGCTGTACTCTTAATGTTGTTGGTCGTTGCGATTGTTGTACTCACATTCTGGGGAGGCTTACTCGCCCCTGTTTTAGTGGCTGTTGTATTGGCGTATTTATTGGATTGGCCAGTGTCGCGATTACAAGGAATAGGCATCACACGTACGTATTCGAGTTTAATTGTGCTGGCTATTTTTATCGGCGTTGTAAGTGTTGCAGGCGTTGCTTTGGTGCCTGTTGTGTGGCAACAAGGCGTAAACTTAGTAAATGAATTGCCAGAAATTTGGCAAAAGGCACAAAGTTGGCTTTTGGCGTTGCCTGAGCACTATCCTCAGTTTTTTACCGGCACGCAAATTGAAAACATGCTATCTGGCTTTGAGCGTAAAGCGGTGGATATCGGTGAAACGGTGCTGTCTGCGTCATTTAGCTCTTTATTTGGCTTTGCCGCATTGCTTATTTATTTGATTCTTGTCCCTATCATGTTGTTATTTATGCTAAAAGATAAACAACAGTTGCTCGATAATGTGTCGTCGTTATTACCAAAAGAAAGACGCTTGATTAATCAAGTAGGCCAAGAAATGAACATTCAGATATTGAATTACATTCGGGGCAAAGTCATTGAAATTATCATTGTTGGCAGTGTATCAACCATAACTTTTGCGTTGATGGATTTGCGTTATTCATTATTGCTGGGGGTGTTGGTCGGTTTTTCCGTTTTAATTCCTTATATTGGTGCAGCGCTTGTTACGATTCCCATTGCGATTGTGGCACTGTTCCAATGGGGCATTACGCCAGACTTTTGGAGCATTATGGTTGCTTACGCCATTATTCAGGCCTTAGACGGCAACGCGCTTGTACCCATTCTTTTTTCGGAGGCGGTGAGTTTACACCCGGTGTATATTATTGTCGCGGTACTGGTATTTGGCGGGCTATGGGGCTTTTGGGGCGTGTTCTTCGCCATTCCGTTGGCAAGCTTGGTTAGGGCATTAATTAATGCTTGGTCTACACCGAATGAGCAACCTCAGGAAAGTGAGTCTTAGATTAACTTAACGTGGCGAAACGCCTGTTTAGTGAATGAGATATAAAAAATCCCGGTTTTAGCCGGGATTTTTCTTTGAAATACTTTGTTAGCAGTAAGAATTAGATCGGAAG
>CAXRCC010000164.1:0-6170 GCA_964228975.1 Paraneptunicella sp.
GACTAGTGCTCCGCCATGCAGTTGGCATCTCCCGCCATCTTTAACTCACACTTCCGCCATGGCTTTCGTTATTTCTCGACTCGTCACTTCTAATCACGTTATTGCTACTTGCGTGACTTCTCGTTTCGTTATTTTTTGAGCAATTGCGTTTAGTTACCGAAGCTCGCTTTACGCATTAATGCTGCCTTTCAGAACGAAAGTTTTAACGGCATAGCGCCTTAAAACCTAAGCGAGACAATATGTTACGAAAAGATAAAAAGTCAAAGATGGGAAAATGAAGAGAAAGAAGCGAGGGCTAAGAACCCACAACAATAACATCGTAAGGTTGAAGCTGAGGAATGGAGGCGCGCAGCCTGTCTTCAATATCATTCAAACGCTCAAGGCGGTCGCAAAACCACTGCGCCTTTTTACGTAATGAGCCTGCTCTTGGCTCAATTTTACGTTCAATATTCGCACCCATATGTTCAAGTCGTTCATACAACTCATTGACTCTGCGTTCCATGTCTTCATCGGAGCCAGACGTTAGTCCGGCAATAGCTGATAAAATGCCGCCTAACGAGGTATCAATAGCTTGTTCTATTTCTTCTTCAAGCTGCTGATCCACAAGCTCATCCACATTTTCTAAGCTGCCCGGCCCAACATAATAGTTAGTACCAGAGTGAATAAATTTCTTGTCGACTTTCTTCTTAACGCGATCCAATGCAGACGTTAGTTTTTCGTAGCTTTTATGATCCGTTCCCACAAGGCCTGTGTAAACGTGTTGCACGGTATCAACGGCCAACTTCACACCATCCACCGCAAGCAGTGTCATTTGTGGCATCACCTCGTGTACATTTTTCGCCAAGTCGCGAACGTCCGCTTTTTGCTTGTCGCTCAAAGAAATCCAATGCCCACCCACAATAAGCTGATCAAAGTCGTTGATTTGATAGCGAGTAATGTGATCATCAACGACGCGAATACGATTATTATCGATAATGAAACCGTAATTTAAGTCGACATCGCAATCTAGCGCTGCCCAAACAGGCGCGCTCATTAAGCTCGATATGATCGTTAGTACACGTAGCAAGGTGGGTAATCTCTAAAGTGTTTAAAAATAGCTATAAGCCGTTCAGTCAACTCATTCTATTTTGCCCTATCCCTTTAAAAATCACACTGTATTTAAGGTAGGAAGATAAATTTTTCAGACAACTGACCACAATTCCAGCAAGGCACCGTTTACCGTAACCTAACTGGATTTGGCCAGCTTCTCTTGTAATTCGTTTAATGTCACTTCCAACGCTTCACCGCGTTTACGGTTGGCTGCAACGTCGGTCATGTCGTAGATCATCATGCACACGTATTCCACTTTCCCTACCATATTAGTGATTGGGGAAATAGTGATGTTTTGGTACATGAAATCTTCTGTGCCAGTGATAGGACGATAATTTGGGAATTTGAAAAGGTAAGGGCGTTGTTCCCACGTGATAAACGCGCGTCCTTTAAAGTCAAATACCGGACGACATTTATTACGGAACCACTTTTCATCCAAGTCGGGAAACAACTCAAAAAGACTTTGTTCACGCACATCGCTGGGTAACTTACTGGAATGGCTTTCCATAAACGCATTCCAAACGCGTACTTTGAACTCTCTGTCTAACACCACAATGCCCACGTCAATGACCTGAAGCATGTCCATCATCCAGTGGAATTCAGAAATATCAGACAACTGAGCGTTATTGTTCATCAGTCTCAGTCCTCCAACAGATGAGAAAGCTTGTAGTTCATAACTTGCATCGATTCTTCTGTCATTAATAGAATCAAATCACACTGCACATTGTAGCCTTCAAGGCCGTAACTTAATTCAATCGCTAATGTTTTACGCCAGCGTACTTTGTTGTGGGAAATCAGCTCCGAAATGCTTCGGTGTTGCCCTAATACAATGGGGTGACCTTGAGAAAAGTGCAGATCGAGCTGATTCGATAACCCAGTTAAACACGTGCCAATTAAGATATTCGCCGCATCCATTAACAGCTCAAGTTGAACTTGGTCATCCACCTCACCTTCAACACCAAGAATATTCGCCACATCACCAAAGCTAGAATCGCTTAAAATAAACAACGCTTCACCGCACACACCGGGGCCGATAAAGCCTTGGCAAATACCTGATACTTGGTCTTTAAGTTCAATGTCTTGCAACATCATATGCAATTCAGACACTTCAATGAGGTTAACGTTAGGAATGGGTAAGCGCACAAAAACGTTGAGGATTCTGGCAAGATGATCGCCAGCTTGCCCCATGGCAATATTCGTGACTTCCTGATAACAATCTCGAATATCAACATCGAGTTTGTCCACGGTGGGCTGCTGCTCAACATCTGGCTCGCCATTACCGTAAATGCCATATTTGCGCAGTAATTTGCGAAGCGTATCGGCTTTTAATGGTTTTTCGATAAAGTCTAATGCGCCTAAACGCTTCACTCGCTCATGCGCTTCAGGCTGAATATCGCCACTAATGACGATAACTTGGGGATTTAAATCGGAGTTTTGAATGTGTTCCAGCGTTTGGTAACCATCCATAATCGGCATGTTCAAGTCGAGCAGCAACAAATCGCCTTTACCGGCATTTAATGCGTCGACGGCTTCTTGCCCATGTTTAGCAAAATGAACGGAAACTTCCCAGTCTTCAGGAAGACATTTTGCGGCCTGTTTCCTTGCCACCATGGAATCATCACATATCAATACTGATAACATATACCAACGCTTCTTTAAAAGTTGAGTTGTAGTACTTCGCTATCCCGCTCGTTTGAGAATGACTCGTAAATGCATAAAGCTTAAATTGCAGATAGTCGTTCAGTAACCACGATTGCGATTTGCCATTTTGACGTCCAATACCATCAAAATTTTAGGTTTAAAGTGGATGAATTACACCACTACTTTTAGGGTAGCACCTTTCCCAATAAAATGCTTATTAGAACAACATCCTACCTTAGGCTTAGCTACGTAAAAAAGTTATGAAAGAACTTGACCCATTTGCCTTTTAAAGACTGCGTAAGGCGTAGGAATGTGAAAACGCACCTTCTACAACGAAATCAGATGCGCATGCAACATTGAATGGGTATTAGAGCTGTTTTAGATAACGCTATCTTGATGGATTTTAATGAATAGTTCCGTGTTCTTTTTGCTGTAGTCAACACGGTATTCTTTGCCGTTCAATGTTTGAATAAACAACAACGTTTTTTCGTCACCGAATATCTCAGCCATTGTTGTGTCTATTAATTCCATATCAAGGCGCTTTGCATCTCGTCTGCTATCGGGAATCGGACCAGTGTATTGCTTGATTCCTCTGTGAGTCACGATAACAACTGGATTTTCTTCACCATTAACAATTAGCAAATCCAATTTACGCATTTTATGAATAATTGTATTTCTGCCACTCAGCAGATAAGGCTTTTCAGTCATTTATCACTCCGCCACACAAAGCTATATTCTTGTTTTCGGCTATTTTTATCACTAATCTAAAGGGAAACCCAGCAAATTATTCACTTTTTGAGCTTTCAGTCAATTAAAGGTCGTATTTTAATCAAAACATTAACCTTTTATGCTCATAAAACGTTTAATTTAATTCGCTTTGCTTAACCCTGTTTGAGCCTATGAGCCCTGATTTTAATAAAGTTTTTTATATGCTAACTCGTTCTTTTTTACTCATTGTTTTAACCTGTTTTTTACCTTCTGCCCAAGCTGCAAATTTATATGCGCACCCTATCACGCTCAGCGCATTAAATAGCACAGAGACCATTCCGTTAAACACATTTAAAGGCGAGCTTGTTTACTTAGATTTTTGGGCCTCTTGGTGCATACCTTGCAAAGAGTCATTTCCTTTCATGAACCAGCTACAAAATAGGTATAAAAATGAGGGGTTACGTATTATTACCATTAACCTTGATAAAACGCCGCAAGCCGCATTGACATTTCTCGAAGCGCACCCTGCGCACTTCCCCATTTATCACGATCCTGAACAACAGCTCACAAAGCAACTGTCCGTCAAAGGGCTGCCAACGTCGTTTTTGTTTACCCCTGATGGCGAGCTGCATCAGCGCATGACAGGCTTTAACCAATACAAAGCGCAAAAACTCAGTAAAACAATCGAGAACTTACTGCAACCATCCCCTTCCAAAAAGGTTGAAACGAAATTGTAACAACCGCTAAATCGGGAGGTTTGTTCATTCCCAACCCTGAGCAAATCAAGTAGGATTGAAGCATCTAAGACGCTATGAGATTTCATCTTGTTGAACACAACTTCTAAAGCTTTGCGATATGCAATTCCTTTGTCCCTTTCTTTATTTTCTGGGCCTCTTTTTGCTGCAATTACCGTGGAAAAGCCGCTAACAGATGCTGAATTTACGCAGTGCCGCACAGGTCTGCAAGAAGAAGCAAGAGCTGCTGGCGTGAAGGAGAACATTGTTGCTGATATTCTTGGGCAAAGTAAGTACACCGCCAAAGTCGTTAAATACGATCGAAACCAACCCGAATTTGTCCAAACTTTCCCTAATTATTTTGGCAAGCGTGTAAACGATTGGCGTATTAACAAAGGCAGAGAGCTCTACCAAAAGCATAAGCCTTTACTGGATAAACTCACCCAGCAATATGGCGTTCCCGCGCATTACCTTGTGTCATTCTGGGGACTCGAAACGAACTTCGGCAACTACAAAGGCAAAATGCCGATTATCGATTCACTTACCACACTTGCCTGCGACCCAAGAAGAAGTCGCTTTTTCACAAAAGAACTGATTCAAGCGCTTCACCTCATCGATAGAGAAAGCATTGTAGTTGAAGACATGGTCGGCTCTTGGGCGGGCGCAATGGGGCACACGCAATTCATGCCTTCAGCCTATATGAAATACGCCGTTGATGGCGATAACGATGGCCGTGCCGATTTGTGGAATAGCGTTCCTGATGCGTTAACGTCTGCTGCTAATTTCTTGAATAATTTAGGCTGGTCGACAGGTTTTCGCTGGGGACGAGAAGTCATGTTACCTGACGATTTTGACTATCAATTTACGGGCAAAGACCAGCTATACCCTTTGTCGTTTTGGAATGAAAAAGGGTTGCGTAAAGTGGATGGTTCGGCAGTTGGCAATGCTGAAATCAAAGCATCACTACTCGTTCCCGCCGGACACAAAGGTCCTGCCTTTTTGGTGTACGATAACTTCGATGTCATCATGAAATGGAATCGCTCAGAGTTTTATGCCATTTCCGTTGGCCACTTAGCGGATCGTATCGCCGGACAAACCCAACTCAGCAAGCCGTTGCCAGAGCTTCCCAAATATACCCGAAGCGAATTAAAGGCGCTGCAAGATAACCTTAATGCTCTCGGCTTTGATGTAGGTAAGCCAGACGGCATCATGGGACCAGCAACGCGCAAAGGCATTCGCCATTTTCAAGCTTCCGTGAACCTGACCGCCGATGGTTTTCCTTATGCGGATGTTATGGAAGCCATTCAAAAAGCCGTAAAAACAGACACAAGCGTTAACGCAAGCTCAGAATAACGCTGATTTAATCTTTTACTAGGAGACGTGACAATGCCACGGTTATTCAAATTTTTGCTGTTGAGCTTATCGTTAATTGCTACAGCAGCGCAGGCGAAGGTTGCAGGTATTAATCATCTTGGCTTAGCGGTTTCTGACCTTGATGCGTCGGAAGCTTTCTTCGTGAAATACGCCAATTTCAAAGTTTTAGGACGTGACGACAGTTACCCTGCCTCATTCATTGATAATGGCGCTGTCATGTTAACGCTTTGGCGTGTAACCGACCCGAAAAAAGCCGTTGCCTTCGATCGCAAAAACAACATTGGCCTCCACCATGTTGCCTTGACGGTAGATAGCTTTGAAGCGCTTGATGAGCTGTATCAAAAAATGAAGATGGATAAGTCCGTTAACATTGAATTTGCCCCTGAGCCTCTTGGACGCGGCCCCACAAAACACATGATGGTGAATGATCCGAGTGGTTTGCGAGTCGAATTTATTCATCGTCCTAAGAAGCCTTAATACCCAAGTAAACCTTAGCGCAATTTATAGCCTAAACAGAAAAGCCACCTCATTCGGGTGGCTTTTTGCTATTTAACTCATTGCTTGCTTGCTTGCTTGCTTGCTTGCTTGCTTGCTTGCTTGCAAAGCCATTAGAAACTATAAACA
>CAXRCC010000165.1:0-9350 GCA_964228975.1 Paraneptunicella sp.
CCACACCATGTGGTGTATTTTCAAATTTAAAGGTTGTTTTTCGCTGTTATTTTCATCAAAAACAAACACTTAAATAAAGGTAATAGTATGATCATTGCAAAAATGCACAGTCCTGAAAACATCAACAAGGTTGCCAATCACTTAGAGAGCATGGATTACGAGATTGCTATCAAAGATGAGAACAACTTTTTCTTGTTTGGTAAGAATGTGTCTTATGAGAAGTTAACGTCTGACGTGAAAAGTGCAAAATCTGAGACAGAATTTGGCGCTCACTTACACTGTCGCTACGGCTGTAACTTGATGGTTTACTAATCAGCTCGCTGATAAGGCCATGTTTTCTCGGGCTCCCCACAAGCCCGAGAGCTAGCGCCTTCACTACTGGCAAATCATGGCCAAATCCAATTTAAACTCACAACTTTGTGATACTTCTTGCTGCCAATAGTTGGCATCAACATTGGCTGTACATCCACTGTCTTCCAGTAATTCCCTGTGTGCATCGCATAGCAGCACGGCGGAATGACCGTCTTCTACTTTAATTTTGATATTGAACGTGGCGAACGAAGTTTGCAGCTGCGGGCGGCTTTTATAAATTTCGGCCAATAAGTCATCGGAAGACATATTCGCGCCATTGCCAAATTTAACGTGGCCATCAACATGGTTAGCTAAGTCTTTTAGTTGTGAGGCTAAATCGCCACGGCGCTCTTGGCTGTATCTTGGGTAATGGCTGTTATTGCTGCTTCCTGCTGCTGACGCTTGCAAGGTGTTGGCATTATCTACTTCCGCTTTGTTTGTGCCATCGTTGACGCAAGCCGTTATGCCAATCAACAAAGTGGTGCAAAGGGTGGTAATACCAAGTGTTTTAACGGTAAATGATGAAGCTATTCTTGCCATGCGGTGAGTACTCCTAATTCGTCACGGCCTGTGTCTAAGTTCCAGTTTTTGATTTTTGTGATGTACATTTTCGAGCGGTGTTCATCCTCCGAGAAAATCGCGTTCCCGATGTAACTGACGTAGGTTTGAATGTTACTCACCGCACGCATAAAAATATCTTGGTAGTGCATGTTGTCATGCGGAGTTTCAAGGTTCTCAATGTATTGAGCATCGACTTCATCAGGGCGAGGGTACAAAACACCAACATTCGCCGCGACGTGGCGAGCCCATTTGAAGAATCGATAACCCTCGTCTGCATTATCTACCACGGTTTGAAAACCTTGGTGCCACTTTTGAATATTGGGTGCGCCTTGGCCTTGATGAATATAGGTGAGTGCGCTGTGCCATAGGCTGGCAATGGTGTTGTCGAGATGGCCAGTATCATCAACACAGCTGCCAATATTCAACCTCACTCTATCCGCGAGGCCGATTTCGCCTAATCCTAATGTTTCCCAAATAAAGGCGTCTTGATTCATTTCGCACACGCGATGAGCGGTTTTATTTTCTGCGTATTCACCTACTTTTAATTCGACCACGGGATGAATGGTGACATCGGCCATCACATGAGACATAAAGCCGCAAAGCCACGCGAACACTTTCTTTTGCTCTTCGCCTTCAAGTGCTTTGCATCGCTCCACTAAGTGCTTGACCAACTCACCCGTTTTTTCGTAATGCATCAAATCTGCCCAACGCCCTTCGTCTGCGAGTGTGATGGCTAAGTAAGGGTAATCGGGCGAAACGCTACCGAGTTCTACGTAGCGAACATGAGTCGATAAAATGAATTTGGCTTCGGTGGGCATATCCATGTTGTGTAACGCGCCAGTTGCACAAAGGTGATTTGCGGCGGTGAGGTGAGCAAATGCGCCAGGCATAACTTCTCCTGATTGATTCGAGTTCGAGCATTCACTTAATAGTAGTTAATGCGTGGAACATTGCAAAATAATTTACCTGGCTGTTGTAACTCTCGGATTTATTGGAAGTTTTCTATACTGTTGCGATGTTCACTTTTAAGCCACAATAGAAGCAAGCTTCATCATTTGGATACATTCATGAAACGAACTTTACTACGAGCTTTGGTGGCAACTGCGTTGTCATTTTCACTGATCTTTTCCGCGCATGGCGCTAGCTTTCCAACGCCACTTTCCATGCAAGCGGTATCGCCTGAACAAGCCGGATTTAATCCAGAAAAGTTAGAAGCGGCGGTGGCATTGGCAATGAAAAACACGGTCGTAACGCCTAACGATTTGCACCAAGTGCTATTAGATAGCTATACGCATAAAGAGCCGGACTACCGCGTACTAGGGCCAACAAAACCGAGAAAAACGCCTGCCGGAATCGTGCTCAAGTCAGGCAAAGTTGTGGCTCAATGGGGCGACACAAAACGCGTTGATATGACGTTTAGCGTTGTGAAAAGCTATTTATCCACTTTGGTTGGGTTGGCATTGCGAGATGGGTTGATAAACAGTGTGCACGATCCTGTTGTTGATTACGTACAAGATGGCAAGTTCGACAGCGACAAAAACCGTGCAATTACGTGGCATCACCTCATGCAGCAAACCTCCGATTGGCAAGGCACTTTATGGGATACGCCAGATTGGGCTGACAGACCCGTTGGCAGCACGCTTGAAGAATGGAAAAATCGCACGCTTTACCCGGCTGGGACACACTTTAAATACAACGATGTGCGCGTGAATTTGTTGGCGTATGCATTGCTGCAAGTGTATCGAGAGCCTTTGCCGCAAGTTTTAAAGCGTGAAGTGATGGATAAGATTGGCGCATCTTCAACTTGGCGTTGGCATGGGTACGAGAATTCTTGGGTGACGCTTGATGGTTTAAAAGTGCAGTCGGTTTCCGGCGGAGGGCATTTTGGTGGGGGCTTATTCATCAACACCGAAGATCATGCACGATTTGGGCTATTGTTTTTAAACCAAGGTAAGGTGGGCAACACACAAGTGATACCGACAGAATGGATTCAACGTATTCGTGTGCCTACGGATGTTCGTCCTGATTACGGTTACATGTGGTGGTTAAATACGCAAAATCGTATTAGCCGAGCGCCAAAGTCTGCGTATTTTGCAGCGGGATTTGGTGGCAACTACATTTATATTGATGAAGAAAATGACTTGGTAATTGTGTTGCGTTGGATCCCAAAAATGCCCGAAGTTATTAACGCCTTTTTAGATGCACAAGTCGCCTTAGTTAATGGATAAATTTGAGTTGAAAAAAAGCTTATGCAAATGGAAATTGCGGCTCTATAATGTCGCGCTTTTTTGAAACGGTCTGGCGGAATATTTATTCGTTTAGGCTGAATAATTATGTTTGGTTGATGTTCTTAAGCTAAGAACCTGGCTGGAGAGTAAATTTCATGACGGAATGGTCTATTGCTGATGCTGAAAAACTTTATCGTGTAAAACGATGGGGTGGTGGTTATTTCGAGATTGGTGGCAATGGCAATTTGCACATGACACCGGATCCTAACAACCCGGATATTCGCATCGATTTTAAATCGGTATTGGAAGAGATTCGCCAAGAGAATATCCAGTTTCCATTGGTTGTGCGCTTCCATGATATTTTGCGATCGCAGGTGGTAAACATTAACCAAACTTTCCGAAACAAAATGGCAGAAGCCGGCTACAACGCAACTTATATGGGGGTGTATCCCATTAAAGTGAACCAAATGCGTGAAGTGGTTGAAGAAGTGGTTGATGCAGGCGAGCCCTTTAACTTTGGCTTAGAAGCAGGCTCTAAAGCAGAGTTGTTGACGGTATTGGCGTACAACACTAATCACGAATCGCTGACCATTTTGAACGGTTATAAAGATGAAGAATTTATGCGTTTGGCGCTCATGGGGCGCAAAATGGGACGCAAAATCATCGTCGTTATTGAAAAGTTCTCTGAATTACTCACCTTAACGCGACTCTCGAAAGAGTTAGGTGTTGAGCCGCTTATCGGTATTCGCGCCAAAATGTTTGTGAAGGGTAAAGGGCGCTGGGAAGGTTCCGGTGGCGATAAAGCCAAGTTCGGTTTGTCGACAGCAGAGATCATTAATGCAGTGAACTACTTACGTGAACACGGTATGTCTGAGTGCCTTAAATTATTGCACTTTCACATTGGTAGTCAGTTAACCGATATTCGCTCAGTAAAAGACGCCGTGACTGAAGCGGCGCGCATCTACGCTGAACTGCATCACATGGGCGTGGCGCTGGAGTACGTTGATGTTGGTGGTGGCTTGGGTATTGACTATGATGGTAGCCACTCAACCAGTGAATCTTCGCGTAATTACAGCATGGAAGAATACGTAGGCGATGTGGTTTACGGCATGATGGAATTGTGCGACATGGAAGGCGTACCGCACCCTATTTTAGTGAGTGAAAGTGGACGTGCGTTAACCGCGCACCACAGCTGCGTGATTACCGAAGTCGTCAGTGAAATTAAGCCAAGTGGTCAGCAGTTCAATACCGAGCCGGGTAGTAATGATCACTTGATCGTTAATAATATTCGAGACCTTGCTCAGAACCTTGATCGTTACCCTAATGCGCAAGAAGTGTATAACGATGCCAGCGATTGGAAAGAGCAGGCAATTAATGCATTCAAGCTCAAAGTGCTGTCTTTAGAAGAATTAGCCAAGGTAGAAACGCTGTACTGGCAAATCCTGAAAAAACTGAGTGCGCGAGAGAAAAACACGCCAGAAACCAGCGAACAATTTGCTCCCGAGATTATTGCCGAACTTGATGAACAACTGGCATCTCAATATTTGGGGAATTTCTCTATATTCCAGTCTGCGGCGGATATTTGGGCGATTGACCAGATTCTGCCTGTTGTGCCGCTAACGCGCTTAAATGAAAAACCGACGGTAAATTGCTCGTTGGTGGATATTACCTGCGATAGCGACGGTAAGATCGATCATTTCATTGGCGATAGTGAAGTGAATAAAACCATTCCGATGCATGCCTTGAAGGAAGACGAGCATTACTACATTGGTTTGTTCTTAACAGGGGCTTATCAAGATGTGATGGGCGACATGCATAATTTGTTTGGTCGATTGAACGAAGTGCATATCTACAGTTACGACGATGATCCGGAAGACTTCTATATAGAAGAAGTGGTACACGGCTCATCAGTCAGTAAAGTGCTTTCTATTATGCAATATAACCCTAAGGCGATGGCGCAAGACGTTAAGCGTATGATTGATAAGTGTATTGCCGCTGGCAATATTAAGCCACGTGAAGGGGTGAAGTGGATAGATTTCTACGAGGCATGTTTGGAAGGCTATACTTACCTGAAAACGGATGAAAAAGGCGCGTTTCCTAAAAACTAAGCCGGCTTAAGTTCTACATAGCCTCTTAGGGATAAGAGGCTGAAATTGCTAGTGAAAAATATTTCCTTTTCTATTTATTTACTCTTCTTATTCGTCCTTTCTTATTGATTAATCTTTTTATTACCCTGTGTCGAAAATGAGTTATTTTCGCAAAAACGTTATCTTCATGGGTTAAAAACTTGCCTAAATTTGATGTGTGCGATATGGTTTTATTAAACCTAGAGATACCGACGTATCGCTTTATATATTGTAAGTGTAGCAGCTGAGGTTTATTTTGTTGCCTTAATTTTTCCCTAGGTTTAAATGTTTCATAAATTGATAACGATCAATTAATAAAAGTTTAAGGATGCTATTTTAATCTTTGTTGGCATTGGCAAAAAAATTTGCAATTTAATTTTGGGTTCAATGGTCCATTTGGGGTAGTTAATGTTTCAATGAGCTTAAAGAGGGCAATCGTATGAAAATTTTCATTGATGCGATTCTCGGAGGAATGTACTTAGTTTCGACCGAAGAGCAGGGCACAGTGTCTACACTTCAAGATAGTAAGAACAAACCTTTGTACTTTCAGTGTTTAGAACAAATTAAGCAGTACTTTGAAGATGAGCTTCTCGAGCTGGAAGAGGTTTGGCTAAGACAAGATAGCTTGATCGACCATTTCCTTGGCTGTAAGCCGGATGAAGACGAAAAGCTAAACTGGGCAGACTGGTAGCAGCATTAACTCAAGATTGCCCGCGAGGGCATGTTTGTGAGAGCGTACTGGCAGTAGTGCATAATTATTTAAAATTGCCATCCAAGATACGTTCCGCCAATAGAATTGAATAGACATAAAAAACCCGGCTTAAGCCGGGTTTTTGTTTTAGTGCTAGAGGTTTTTCGTCTTAAGCCGCAGGCTTATGCTGTGGAGCATACGACTCTGGACCCGCTGCAACTTGCTCTTTCGTTAGCAAGTTCAAGTCGAAATCGTATTCATCAACACGTACAGCTACTTGACGCTTGTTCTCGTAGTCTGTGACTGCTTCCACGTCACTCGCTGTTAAATCACCACGCTTTTGTAGTGCTGCAAGGGTATCGCTGAACGACGTTGCTGGAGCAACAGGGTTCTTGCGCAATACTTGACGAATCTTCTTCAAGATTGGCATTACTTTGTGCTTGGCTAGGAAGGCTTGCGTATTAATATCGTAGCCATCGCCAGGAACGGTTTTAACAAGGTGCGTGATTTGCGCCTTAAATTCGTTCTCTTGCAAGCTCATTTCAGCCAGTTTACGCACTTGGTCATCAGAAACCGCTTTAGTTGCGTTGCTGTAGCTGTTCGTTAGCAAACGCATCAAGTAACGCGTAGGCATATTCGGGAAGTTAGCCACGAAGTCTGCTTGTGCTTTTTCACACTGAGCAAGTGCCCAAGTTGCACCGTACTCGAAGTAAGGTAACGCTTGTTTGTGCAAGCGAGAATCAACACGTAGCTCGAAGTAACGAATTGCTGCCATTGTCATGTACAAGTAGCTCATCATGTCGCCTAAACGAGCTGAAAGCATTTCGGCTTTCTTCAAATCGCCACCTAACACCAACAATGCCATATCTGCCATGGTAGAAAGGTTTGCCGAAAGCTTGTTCATGCGCTTTTCGAATTTCTTCACAGCAGGGTGTTTTGCTGATTCTTTGCGTAGGAATGGAACGTAGCTTAATCCTAAACTTCTGAACGCATTCTTCACGCTGTAACCAACGGTTTTATTCAATACGCTGTTGAATTGCGCATCGGCTTTACTGTCGTTACTGTGAATCAAATCAACCATTTCTTTTAAGTATGGGTGACAACGCATTGCGCCTTGACCAAAGATCATTAGGTTACGCGTTAGGATGTTGGCACCTTCAACCGTAATGGCAATAGGTTGCGCTTGATAAGCGTTAGCCAACACGTTTTGTGGGCCTTTTTGAATCGCTTTACCTGCTTGGATATCCATTGCTGAAGTTAATACGTCACGACCTAGTTCCGTCATGTGGTATTTTGCAATAGCGGTAACAACAGAAGGTTTCAGACCTAAACCCAAGCCTTCTGTGGTTAATACACGCATGGCTTCAAGAAGGTAAGTTTTACCTGCCATATCAGCAAGTGGCTCTTGAATACCTTCGAAGCGACCAACCGGCATGGCAAATTGCTCACGCACAAATGCATATTCAGACGTTGATTTGAATGATGCTTGCGCTGTTGCTGTACCCATTGCAGGAAGAGAGATACCGCGACCTGCACCTAAGCAGCTCACTAGCATTTGCCAACCGCGACCGATGTTCTTTTGACCACCGATGATGAAATCCATTGGGATGAAGACATCTTTACCACGTGTTGTACCGTTGTAGAAACGCATGTTCATTGGATCATGACGGTTACCCAGCTCAACACCAGGGTGTGATTTTGGAATTAGCGCACAGGTAATCCCTAGCTCAGCTTCGTTGCCAAGTAATCCTTCAGGATCGTAAACCTTAAATGCTAAGCCTAAAACGGTAGCGATAGGTGCAAGCGTGATGTAACGCTTATCCCATGTTACCGATAGACCAACCACCTCTTCACCATTCCACATGCCTTTTGTCACGATACCTGCATCAGGAATACCGCCCGCATCAGAACCCGCGTCAGGGCCTGTTAATGCGAAACAAGGAATGTCTTCACCAACCGCAAGCTTAGGTAGCCATTGTTGCTGTTGCTCAGTCGTACCATAGTGCATGAGTAGCTCGCCCGGGCCTAATGAATTAGGCACCATCACGGTAACTGCCACAGAGCAGCTCTTTGATGCAATAATCGATACGATTGTTGAGTTAGCGTAAGGGCTGAATTCTAAGCCGCCAAACGCTTTTGGAATGATAAGAGAGAAAAACTTATTTTTGCCTAAGAAATCTAAAATGTTCTTAGGAATGTGAATACCTTCTTGGATGGTGTAGTCGTCGATCATGTTGATCAACTCGTGTACAGGACCATCGATAAACGCTTGTTCTTCAGCGCTTAATTGAGTAACAGGGATGCGTCTTAGTGCTGCCATATCAGGCTTGCCTTGATAAATAGACGACTCTAACCAAATGTCACCAGCGTCGAGTGCTTCTTGCTCAGTAACAGAAATGGGAGGTAAAACCTTCTTTAAACTTTTGCGAATACTCATAATTATATACTCTCCAGACATCCGACCAGTTGACAGTAGTATGATTTAAACGCGCGTTTGGATCAAAAGATTTAACACTAATTTTACGATTTTTTTGATAAAGCTATGTAAATCAGCAATTTGTGAAGGTAAAAAATTTATGTTCAAACGGCATTAGAATGTGAGTTTTAAGATTTGATGAGTAAAAAACGAATCCAAACTGGTACTTTATGCAGTTTATATCAATATTAATGAGCCTTTTTTGTACCGTAATACGTAAGATTGAACGTGACTAAAAGAGGATGTTAATGAAAATCGCAAACCCACAAGGTAAAGGCCTTGTCTCCTTATTTAACGAGTGGAGCGCGCCAGTTTTGGCGTCGCAATGCCGAGATTTTCCCAAATTGGCAAAAGATTATGTGTTGTCGCTGTTTGTGTTATCTGCCAGCTTTAAATTTAAGCCCGTTCAGCATCAGCGTTATTACCTCTATTTAAAGCAGTCTGAATTGATCTTGACCTTAATTGAACCGAGCAAGAGCGGCGGCCGCTTTGGCATTTATATCGGCGAATGTGGTCTCAACCCTGACCTTACTTGGCACGTTGAGTTTTCTGATGACGATAACCATGCACCAACGATTCAGTCTTTTTTACAACGTTTTTATGCGGGCTTTGAATCTCATCATCAACAGAATAAAACCTGGCATGAACTGCTTCCGTTTTACGAAGAGTCATTGCCTTTTTATGCCCGAATGTATGCTAATGGTATGGCCAAAAGCATACATCGCGATATGGTACAGCTTGGATTAACACAAGCGCCCGCTTCTAAGGTGTTAGAGATGAAAGGGCGGTTGTTGGGATTTGACTACCTTAGTATGAGAGAACGATTAATTTCATAAAAGTTACTCGTATTTCCTGAATTTGTAACCTCTGCTGCATAGATAAACCCAGTGTGAATGCCGTGATAACCGAATTTATTT
>CAXRCC010000166.1:0-35872 GCA_964228975.1 Paraneptunicella sp.
CTTGCCATTCAATCAATATTACATCCTCCAAACACAACAACTACCATGTAATTCTTTATATATTAGTTATTTAAATTCACACCCACATTTTCAACGCTAGGTAACGCGTAACCATTTTTAGCAATTATTTGTCGCCCTTCATCACCTAGTACAAACTGAGTGAAAGCAAAAGCTAGGCTTTTTTGAGATGGTGAGTCAAAATTATCAATAAGCGTGTATTGCTGGATAATAGCATCGTGGAGTTGTTCGTTAACTAATAAAAAAGGCAGTGTATCATCCACCTGACTATAAGAGACAAAACCAGCAGCAACCGCATTGGTGTGAACAAACTGCATTACTTGAGACACATTATTAGCCAAGACTAACTGTTCATTGAGCTGCGCTTTTAGTCCCATATTATTCAATACGTTTTGCGCTGCCACACCATATGGCGCAAGTTTTGCGTTCGCAATGGCCAGTTTATTTTGAGTGGTCGATAACTTTTCAAGGTAAGCTTTCAGGTTAGTATCAGGGCTAAATCCAGCCAGAGAAACAAGGGCCAACCGACCAATAGCATACACACCGGAATCGATACCTATTCCTTGGGCTTCAAGCCATTCCACTTTTTGTGAATCTGCGGAGAAAAAGATCTGAAATGGCGCACCACGTTTAATTTGATTAGCTAATACGCCACTGGCACCCGCACTAATTGTAAAACGGTCAGCAATGTTTTGTTCTGTTTCGAATGCGTGTACGAGGGCTTCCAAAGTGTGTTTGAAATTAGTTGCAACAGCTAACCTAACTGGGGGATCCGCAAACGCTTTCGCGCTAAGAAAGGATATGAAGTAAAAAGAAATACTTAAAAAGAAGAAACGGGTAAACGATGCTGTGGTTAATCGTTCCATGACTGCGTTTTTTCCTGATCTGACGAACGCGCTTCCACCCACTTTTCACCAGAGGCAGTGCGCTCTTTCTTCCAAAACGGCGCATTAGTTTTCAAAAAGTCCATAACGAATTCCGCGGCGCCAAAAGCATCACCTCGATGCTTCGAGGTCACACCAACAAACACGATTTGATCGCCTAAATCCAAATCGCCAAATCGATGCACAACACTTACTTTACCTAACGTCCAACGTGAATAGGCTTTTTGTACAATATCTAAAAGTGTTTTTTCCGCCATTCCTGGGTAATGTTCTAAACAGAGCTTCTGAACCTGCTTACCATTATTCATATCACGAACGGTGCCAACAAACGTCACAATCGCACCATCTTGGTTACCATTATCCTTTAACCACCGATATTGTGCATCGATCGAAAAGTCTTCCGCTTGAACACTAATTTTAATGGGGTTATCAATTGAACTGCTTTGCATTTTCTATTACCAAATGAACAAGTGAACTCAACTTAGTCGCTAAACACCACTTTCACTCTCGCTATCTGTGAGAGTTGTACAAACGAGGTAACACCTAGTGGCGTTAACCACCTGTTACAGGTGGGAAAAATGCCACTTCATCCCCAGCGTTAAGCGTGGTTTCGTCAGGAGAAATCGTTTGATTTACCGCTGCTAAGCACTGCCCACTTTGCAGCAACTCTTGCCACAGTTTCCCTTTTTCTGATAACACATCACGTAATTCACTAACCGTTGGTGGTACCACTTCTAATATAAGTTCGGAAACCCCTAAACGTTCTCGTAGCTGGGCAAAAAAGAGTATTTTGATCATAATCGTTTGCAATAAACCTTAAAATTTATACCGCATCGCGATGCCAACTTCCTGTTTTTCCGCCCTCTTTGGACAACAGCTTAACGCCATCCAGCTGCATTTTAGGGTCCACAGCTTTGCACATGTCATACAAGGTAAGTAGAGCGACAGATACCGCCGTCAGCGCTTCCATTTCGACGCCAGTTTGACCGCTAAGCTTACACATTGCGATAGCGCGGATGGCAAACTTATCTTCCTCGGTCACCGGTTCAAAGTCGACTTTCACCTTACTCAACATTAAAGGGTGACAAAGTGGAATCAACTCACTGGTTTTCTTTGCGGCTTGAATACCAGCAATTCTCGCCACGGCGAATACATCACCTTTTTTGTGAGTGCCGCTCATGAGCATATCGAAGGTTTGCTGATTCATGTAGATCAAGCCATCGGCAAACGCTGTACGCGAGGTAACGGCTTTTTCAGTGACATCCACCATATTTGCCTCACCTTTATCATTTAGGTGAGTTAATACGGGAGCAGATTTAGCATTGTGTTGTTGTGTCATGAAATGAAGAACTTCCAGCCAATATAAACGTTATTGAGGCTTCAAATGGCCAACAAAATGGCAAGGCTTGTGATCAGAATTTAACTGCTCTTTTAAGATGCCATTCCAGCCCGTTTTGCATGCCCCCGTGGAGCCTGGCAAACAAAAGATAGCGGTTTTATTCGCCATACCAGCCAATGCCCGAGACTGCACCGTCGATGTACCAATTTCTGTATAGGAAATATAACGGAATAACTCACCAAAACCTTCTATGTTTTTATCAAACAAAACCGACATGGCTTCAGGAGTGGTATCTCGCTCTGTAAACCCCGTTCCCCCAGTGCTAATCACCACTTGCACCTTAGGGTCCGCAATCCATTTTGAAACTAGCGCTCTTAATTGATACTTATCATCTTTTACAATTTGCTTGTCGACCAACTGATGCCCTGCGTCTTGGATAGCTTGTGCTAAATAGCCACCCGAGGTATCCGTTTCTTCTGTTCGTGTATCAGATACTGTTAGCACAGCAATATTTAATTTTTCCATTTTGCGTTCTTCATTATTCAATATTGTTCAACGAAGCCATTAACCACCAAGCATGGCAAGGTGTTTAGTGGCTCCGGTATAACCTTTATCCAACCAGTGACTTGATTCTTTATCTTGGAGTAAACGAGATAATTCGGCCTGCAAACCTTCCACATCACCCCGCGAAAGGTACGCTCGCAAATCGAGCCCCTGCTCGGCAAATAAGCATAAATGCAGTTTGCCAGTGGAAGAGATTCTTAATCGGTTGCAACTATCACAAAACCCCTTACTGTAAGGCATAATTAATCCAATTTTGCCTTGATAATCTTTGTGTTGAAACTCTTGAGCGGGTCCTGCTGTTTGTTCAGAAAGCGCACGCATCCACCCTTTTTTAAGGAGATCTTCTTTTAACGCTTGCCCGGATTGGTGTTTTTTACCAAAAAATACGGCGTTATCGCCCGTTTCCATTAATTCAATAAAGCGCACGCTAATCGGATTGTCTTTAATCCAATTTAAAAAGCGATCGAAGCCTTCACCTCTTATCTGATCCATCAATACCGCATTCACTTTAACTGGCAAGCCTGCGTTAAGCGCCATCGAAATACCTTCAAGAATAGTTTCGAGCTTATTATGCCCGGTAATATTTTTAAATAATTGAGAATCGAGGCTATCAATGCTGACATTGAGTGAAGTGAGTCCTGCATCTATCCAACTTTGAATTTGCTGAGGCAGTTTATAACCGTTCGTGGTGATCGCCACTTGTTCTATACCTGGCGTATCCGCAACGGTTTGGATGATTTGAGGTAAGTCTTTACGCAATGAGGGTTCTCCCCCTGTAATGCGTACTTTTTTAGTGCCAAGCTGAGAAAACGCCTGCACTGTGGTTTGAATCTCAGGCAGTGTTAAAAACGCACGAGAAGAGTCACTTTGATAACCGTCAGGTAAACAATAGGTACAACGGAAGTTGCAAACATCAGTGATAGAGAGGCGAAGGTAACTAAATCTTCGCCCATAACGATCTTCAAGCATAGTGCCGAGACAACCCTCGTTTTGGCCTTTGTCCTAATAAGAACTGATTAGCCAATATTTTAGCTCAGGCAGGCTTTTGCAATCGTCTGAATTCTTGTAACAATTGCCTTTAAACCGTTGCCACGTGTTGGGCTAATGTGACGCTCTAAGTCCAACTGAGAAAAGTAATCTTCTATATCAAAATCAACGATATTTTGTGGGGTTTTATTATCGTATGCGGCTAACACTAACACTAATAAGCCTTTTACGATGATGGCATCGCTATCAACAATAAACGTCAGCTTATCGCCATTTTTATCGACTTCCAACCACACGTTGCTTTGGCAGCCTTTTACCAGTCTTTCTGGTGTGTGCAGTGCTTCAGGAAAATCCGGTAATGACTTGCCCAAATCGATAATGTATTTGTAACGCTCTTCCCATGTATCAAAAAATGATAAGTCTTCTAAGATTTGATCAGTATCTGGCAGGCTCATTAATATCCGTCTCTGTTTTCTAACTAAAAGAATAAGCCCGCTTCAAGCTGAGCCTCTTCAGACATCATGTCTTTGGACCACGGCGGATCAAAGACCAAATCAACCGCAACCGTTTCAACATTAGGCACTTTCGCAACGCGGTATTTCACATCACTGACCAGTACTGGTCCCATGCCGCAGCCCGGTGCAGTCAAAGTCATATCTACCGTAACGGTTTGTGTTTCTTGGTTAACCTTAACCGAGTACACCAACCCTAACGACACGATACTGATAGGAATTTCTGGATCATAAATACTGTCTAGCGCTTGCCAAACTTGCTCTTCTAAAATGCCTTCATGACCATCGTTTGTAAAACTGAACTCTTCTTGCTTGAGGCCCAGTGCATCTGCATCTGTTCCGTCAATTCTGAGCATGTTACCCATCCAAGTGACGGTGTAGTTTCCACCGAGCGCTTGGTTAATCGTAACAAATTGGCCTTCTGGAATACTGCTCATCTCCCCTGAAGGCACACGACGCGCTGGACATTCTCGCGTCGTCACAACCATTTTTTTTGCGTGGCTCAATTCTTATCCTACACTGAAGCTTTCGCCGCAACCGCACTCGTTGACGACATTGGGATTGTTAAATTTAATTTCACCGTTGATACCTTGAACGACGTAATCAATCTCTGTGTCTTTCACAAGCTCACTGGCATCTACGGCAACAAGCAAGGTTAGACCTTCATCTAAAGAGACCTGAACATCACCCGGCTTTTCAGCTTCTACTGGCTCCAACACATAAGCATATCCAGAACAACCGCTGACTTTGGTACTTAAACGCACAAAGTTTTGTGGCGAATCTGCTAAGATTTTTTTGAAATGTGCCTGTGCCGCATCGGTGACTTTGACCAAAGGCGAATCTGAAGACACTGCTGCACTAGGATCAAATGTTGCTACAGTCATAACTCCCCCTTCAATTACATTAACATCATTTGGACTTTCTTAAGTCCATTGAACAATGCATCCACTTCTTCCATCGTGTTGTAGATGGAAAACGACGCTCTCACCGTTCCCGGCACACCCAGGCGCTTCATTAAAGGTTGCGCGCAGTGATCGCCTGTTCTTACCGCAATGCCCTGCTTATCCAGTAAAAAGCCGACATCACCGGGGTGTGAACCTGTTAAGTTAAAGCTTAACACGCCCACTTTATTTTGTGCTCTGCTCACCAGCTCTAGCCCATCAAAAGCAAGCGCTTGTTCTGTAGCAGACTCGATCAATTGGATTTCATGCGCTTGTAAGCCAACAATATCTAATTTAGAGAACCAATCAACTGCCGCACCAAAGCCAATTGCACCAGCAATATGTGGTGTTCCCGCTTCTAAACGACTCGGCAATTCTCCCCATGTAGCATCCTGATAGGTCACGGTCGAGATCATTTCTCCGCCCGTTTGCCACACTGGCCATTCGCTTAGAATATCCGCTTTGCCCCATAAAATACCAACACCTGTTGGCGCAAAGAATTTATGGCCTGAAAATACGTAAAAATCGCAATCTAACGCTTGAACATTGACGCCACCATGCGCAATCCCCTGAGCACCATCGATAAGAATGTAGGCGTTAGGAGCCCTTTCTCGAATCATGGGAATCAGCGACTCAATAGGATTAATGCTGCCTAAAGCGTTGGAAATATGCGGCATGGCAACCATTTTAGTCGCAGACGATAGTTGCGAAATGAAATGTTCAACATCTAGCTCAGCGTTATCGCTAATTTGAGCGACTTTCAATGTTGCGCCTGCGCCTTTACACACTTGCTGCCAAGTCACTAAGTTCGCGTGGTGCTCCATTTCAGTAACAAGAATTTCGTCCTGATCAGTCATTAATTGCACTAAACCATGAGCAACAATGTTTATGGATTCGGTTGTACCGCTAGTCCAAATGACTTCTTTGCTCGATGTTGCATGAATGAATTGTGCGATGCTGTCTCTTGCGCCTTCATAAAGGCGCGTCGCTTCATCCGCTAAGGTGTGAGCACCGCGATGAACGTTAGAATTGCATTCAGAATAATAGGAAGAAATCGCGTCAATGACGGCTTGAGGCTTTTGCGTCGTCGCAGCGTTATCGAGGTAAACCAAAGGCTTACCATCGATTTGACGCTTTAATATTGGGAACTCTTCTCTTAATGCCGCAACATCAAAACTCATTATTCCCCCATTTCAGCAAAGCGCTTTTGTAAGATTGGACGAAGCCACTCAGACAGGGCTTCATTAGGCATTTCATCAACTAATGCATTGATGAAACCAAAGTTAAGCATGACTAATGCTTTGTCTTTCGATACACCACGAGACATCAAATAATACAGGGCATCTTGATCAAGCTCTGCAACCGTTGCACCGTGAGCACAACGCACGTCATCCGCGTATATTTCAAGCTCTGGCTTGGTATTAATTTGCGCCGTATCGGTTAGCAATAAGTTGCGATTGTTCAGCTCTGCCAACGTTTTTTGCGCATCGCGGTGAATATGAATACGACCGTTAAAGGTTGCTTTACCTTGCCCGCCTGCAATACCGCGCACATTCTCTAAGCTGGTGCAATTTGGCACTTCGTGCTCAATGGTTGAGTGCAAGTCAAACTGCTCTTCACCGTTAATTAAGTAAATGGCGTTTAGCTTAGCATCGGCAAACTCACCTTGATGCAAAATATCAAGGTCGGTACGAGACATATCACTGCCTAAGCCAACAAAAGTGCTGTTTAATTCCGCTTTTGCCGACAATGCAAAATGACATCCACCTGAAGATAACGCTTCGCCCGTTTGTAATTCAAAACGGTAGTGTTCTAAATGCGCATCTTCAGCAATAAAGTATTCAGCAAACCCCGTAGTAAAGGATTTAGCATCAGCTTGTAGCGCTGCATACTCTTCAATAACAGTGGCTTTTGCATTTTTGCCCAATCGCACGAGTACTCTGCTGTGCCCTTCAAAGCCTGAATTAGCTTGATGTATGATTCTTACTGGCGTTTCTACTACCGCATTTTCAGCAACATCAATAACAATAACGTCATCAGCAAAAATATCATTAACCAAACCAAAAACGTGTTGTTTTGGCTTGGCGCGACCAAACGCCTCTTCTACCCACAACGCCGTGTTGTCATTTACCGTTGAAATTGTCATTCCTTGCGGCACGGTTAAATCTGCGACATTCGTCACGAGGCGTCCGTCTACAACAAGAATATCTAGGCTGTTTAGTCCTGCTATTGGATCAACAGCACTTGATTCACCCGCCTCAGCGGCACGCAGCGTAGCGCTCTCAAGTGGCTTTAAAGACGTGTATTTCCACGCTTCTGTTTTGCGTGTAGGCCAAGGCGTTTGCTGTAACTGCGCAAGCGATGCGGCTCTGATGTTTGATAACGCGTCAGATTGCTGCTCAACCTTGGAAACGGCTTGTTCTAACGCGTTTTCCAACCAAGGATTCATTAAGCCGCTCCATCTTCAGAATAAGTTTCCAACCATGCGTAGCCTTCTGCTTCTAACTCATGAGCCAATGATGCATCACCACTTTTAACGATTTTGCCATCAGACAATACGTGAACGAAATCAGGCTTAATGTAGTCCAAAAGACGCTGATAATGCGTTACAACGATGAAACTACGGTCGCTGTTACGTTGGCTATTTACGCCGTCTGCGACAACTTTGAGTGCATCGATATCAAGACCAGAATCAGACTCGTCCAAAATGCATACTTTAGGTTCAAGCAGTAACATTTGCATAATTTCATTACGCTTCTTCTCACCGCCCGAAAACCCTTCGTTAACACCGCGCTTTAAAAACGCTAGAGGCAGGTTAACTTGCGCACACGCGGCTTTGGCTTTTTTCAAGAAATCGGCACTGCTTAGCTCTTCTTCGCCATTGGCTTTACGCTTTGCATCAACCGCCGCTTTCATAAACTCAAGATTGCTGACACCTGGGATTTCAGTTGGATATTGGAACGCTAAAAACAGCCCTTCACGCGCTCTTTCTTCAGGCTCCATATCCAGTAAATCTTTGTCGTTAAAGGTTACGCTTCCTGAATCAACCTCGTAACCTTCTTTACCTGATAACACGTAACCTAGGGTACTTTTACCGGCACCGTTGGGTCCCATAATGGCGTGAACTTCGCCCGGTTTAACGTTTAGACTTAGGCCTTTAAGAATGTTCTTTTCTTCTACACTTGCCTGTAACTGACTGATTTCTAACATTATCGATATCCTGCTGTGAATAGCTCAGGGGTTAACCTACGGAGCCTTCAAGGCTGATTTCAAGTAACTTGCCGGCTTCTACGGCAAATTCCATTGGAAGTTCTTTGAAGACTTCTTTACAGAAGCCATTAACAATCATGGAGACCGCTTTTTCTGGGTCTAAACCACGCTGTAAACATAAAAACATTTGCTCATCACTCACTTTTGATGTGGTGGCTTCATGTTCTACGATGGCAGAAGGGTTACGGCTTTCTACATACGGAAATGTATGTGCGCCGCACTGATCGCCAATCAACAATGAATCACACTGAGTGAAGTTACGTGCGCCTTGCGCCGTTTTGTGCATTTGTACGAGTCCGCGATAACTGTTGTTACTGCGTCCTGCTGAAATACCTTTTGAAATGATAGTCGACTTAGTATTTTTACCTAAGTGAATCATTTTTGTACCGGTATCGGCTTGCTGTTTGCCTCGCGTTAACGCAACCGAGTAAAACTCACCTACACTGTTATCCCCTTTAAGAATACAGCTTGGGTACTTCCACGTAACGGCTGAGCCCGTTTCGACCTGTGTCCATGAGATTTTGGCATTGGTATGACAAATACCGCGTTTAGTAACGAAGTTATAAATGCCGCCTCGCCCTTCTTCATCTCCTGGATACCAGTTCTGAACGGTTGAATATTTGATTTCAGCATCATCTAGTGCCACCAGTTCAACAACGGCAGCATGCAATTGATTTTCATCGCGTTGAGGCGCTGTACAACCCTCTAAATAGCTCACGTAACTGCCCTCATCGGCAACAATTAACGTACGCTCAAACTGGCCTGTATTTTGTTCATTAATGCGGAAATAAGTGGAAAGTTCCATTGGGCAACGTGTGCCTTTTGGAATATAAACAAAGGAACCATCGGTAAATACTGCGCAGTTTAATGCCGCGAAGTAATTGTCGTGCTGAGGAACGACTTTTCCTAAGTACTTTTTAACCAGTTCAGGATACTTGTGAACGGCTTCAGAAATAGGACAGAAAATCACACCGGCTTCGTGCAATTTTTCTTTGAAGGTGGTGACAACCGAAACAGAGTCAAATACGGCGTCTACAGCAACACCAGCAAGCATTTGTTGCTCGTGAAGTGGAATGCCTAGCTTTTCGTAGGTTTCCAATAATTCTGGGTCGACCTCATCCAAAGATTTCGGTTTATCTGCCATGCTCTTTGGTGCTGAGTAATAGGAAATCGCTTGATAATCGATTTTAGGGTAATCGACATGAGCCCAGTCTGGCTCTTCCATTTTTTGCCAAATAGCGAATGCTTTAAGTCGCCACTCTAGCATCCATTCAGGCTCTTCTTTCATAGCAGAGATACGACGGATGACATCTTCATCGAGACCTGGAGCGAAGGTTTCTGATTCAATATTAGAAACAAATCCTGCTTCATACTCTCGGTTTAATGCACTTTCAATTTGGTCTGTCATGATGCCTACTCAAATGAATTCAGTCTTTTAAATTTAGTATCTTAATCGATTACTTTTAGTAAAGATTGGAGCAACTTAAACGTAAACTAAGCGGACTTGTCGTAAAAACCTAGGATAGAAATAAAGCGCTGCACTCCGGTTAAGATGCGCACATGTTAAATTACTTGACTGATTTGCTCAAGTATTTACCTGACAAAAACACTCAAGTATTCACTCTTCGTTTTACGGGTTCTCGTACGCGTAGCATGAGCCTGTATTTTGCACTCACAAAAGTTGCCTGCGCCAATGGCGGCGGATACTACTACAATCAAGCAATAAACTCTAATTTTTGTGCTTTATCGCGCGAATAATCTACGCTTGCCTCTTGTCTCTTTATAGAAATTTAGTGACACTTCCCGCTCATTTTTAAAGGGAGCCAATATGACTTCGTGCAACACACCCACATTACGACCTGTTAAAGACGCCATTCAATCTCAACTTTTAGAAATTTCACCCGTACAGGAATCCGAATTTGTTGCTATTGAACACGCATTAAACCGCATTGTGTTTGAAGATGTTATGTCCCCAATTAATGTACCGCCAATTGAAAATTCAAGCATGGATGGGTACGCCTTGGCGTTTGAAGATACAAAGGCGCTAGTCGCGCAAAATAAGCCCGTTATTTTACAGTGCGTGGGCGAGTCACTCGCGGGGCACCCTTACGCTGGCACGCTTGAATCAAACCAGTGCATCCGCATTATGACAGGCGCTTTTGTTCCACAAGGCGCCGATACGGTTGTTATGATAGAAAACACGCGCTTGGTTGAAAAAGCGGAAGAATCGATAAAGGGAAATGAAGGCGGCAGTCCAGATGACTCTCAAGCGGTTCACTTCACTACACCACCCAAGCAAGCCGGGCAAAGTGTTAGGCGCATCGGTGAAGACATCGAGCAAGGGCAAGTCGTCATCCCCCAAGGGACACGGCTTAATGCCACACACCTTTCTATGCTTGCCTCCATTGGTATTACTAACCTTTCTGTTTATCGAAAGGTTACCGTTGCAGTGCTTGCCACTGGTGATGAGCTGACCCAGCCCGGTCAACCTTTAAAAGCGGGCGCAATATACGAAAGCAACCGGATTGGCCTGCTTTCTATGCTATCCAAACTCAATGTGGATATCGTGGATTTAGGCATCATTCCAGATACTAAAAAAGATATCGAAGCGGCATTTAAACAAGCCATGCAACGATGTGACTGGATCATTTCATCTGGTGGCGTATCGGTTGGTGATGCGGACTACGTAAAAGAGGTGCTCGACGACTTAGGTGAAATCAACTTTTGGAAAGTGGCGATAAAACCCGGCAAGCCTTACGCTTTTGGTAAATTGGCAACGCGCTTTTTCTCTGGGCTACCTGGTAATCCAGTGTCTTCTTTTGTGACTTTCCATCAACTGGTGGTTCCTGCCTTAAGGAAGCTCAGTGGCGAATCAGCAAATTCCCTTGACGTAACCTATTTAAAAGCTCAAAGTGCATCGTTTTTTAAAAAGCACCCAGGCAGAGCAGACTATCAAAGAGGCCGCTTCTTTGTTGATGAAACAGGCATTCTTAACGTCTCGGGGCCCAGTAAACAAGCCTCCAACATGATGAGCAGCTTTTTTAACGCAAACTGCTACATCGTTTTAGAACAAGATCGTGGCAACGTGGAAATTGGCGAAACCGTCAATGTTCTACCCTTTGATCCCATATTGCAGTAACCCTTTTAATTAGTCGTCACTATTAATGCAGTCAATTTCAGAAGTTAAAAACATCGCTAAGCTTGCTTGGCCTTTACTCATTGCCCAAGTAATGCAAACACTGATGGGCGTATCCGATACCGTAATGGCTGGTCGTGTATCCGCTATCGACATGGCAGCGGTTGCTGTGGGAGCAAGTATCATGTTTCCTTGCATGGTATTTTTACAAGGCGTGATCATGGCCTTGCCTCCGATTATTTCTCGCTTACACGGCAAAGGAGACAAAGAAGGTATCGCCAATGCAGGGCATCAAGCATTTTGGCTTTCAATTGCCCTAAGCTCGCCTTTCTTTATCTTGTCCTTCTTTACCTCGGAGCTGATTTCACTCATTCCAATGGAAGACAGCTTGCGTGGTATTACCGCCGATTATTTGCGATACGTATTTGCTAGCTTCCCAGCGTTTACTTTTTATCAAGTGCTACGCCAATATGGCGAAGGGTTATCGGTAACTAAGCCAAGCATGCTGATTATGTTCATCGGGCTTTTAGTTAATATACCTGCAAACTACATTCTTATTAATGGCCACTTTGGATTGCCTGCCTTTGGTGGCGCTGGCTGCGGTATTGCAACGGCCTTAGTTTACTGTGCGATGCTGGTTGCAACATGGCAATACAATAAACGCGCGAAAAAGCTTTCTGCGTTCCCGTTTTTTGAAGGATTGCACCTGCCTCAATGGCAAGAAATGAAAAAAATCTTGAGCTTGGGGATCCCTACCGCCTTTACACTTTTATTTGAAGTGACCTTATTTGCCGTGGTTGCGGTGCTATTAGCACGATACGGCGCAACCGTTGTGGCGGCACATCAAATTGCACTGAGCATTAGTTCCGTTTTCTTTATGCTGCCTTTAAGCATCGGCCTTGCCAGCACCATTCGCATTGGTTACGTGCTAGGAAAGCAGCAATCTGATGTAGCGAAAACCACAGTGAATAGCGCGCTATTTTTAGGTATCAGCATCGCCGCCTTCAATGCCTTTTTATGTTATTGGTTCCGCTATGAATTAACCTCACTTTACTCCAAAGAATCCAATGTCATTGAAATGGCCAGTAACCTAATGTTGCTAGCAGCCATCTTTCAGTTCTCTGATTCCTTTCAAATCATTTCAGGCAGTGCGTTGCGTGGCTATAAAGATGCAAAAGCCATGTTTTACCTTAGCTTTATTTCTTACTGGGGAATTGGCTTAACAACCGGTGTTGTTCTCGCAATGACAGACTGGATTGTACCTGCGATGTCTGCTCAAGGGTTCTGGATTGGCTTTATCGTTGGGCTTACCGCAGCGGCCTTTATGTTAACGATTAGGCTCAAATATGTGCAAAACAAACCTTTACCCGCACATTAGGTAAAGGTTTGTTAAAAGGCATCAAATAAGCAAGGATGCTTATTCACACCCACACTGCATTAAACAGCTAAATGCTTATTCACAGGTAAGTCGCGAATACGTTTTCCACTTGCATGGAAAATAGCATTGGTAATGGCGGGGGCTACGGGCGGTGTTCCTGGCTCTCCTACCCCTCCAGGGATCGCCTCAGACTCAATAATGTAGGTTTCAATTTTCGGGCATTGTCCCATTCTAAGTACAGGATAGTCATGGTAATTCGACTGCTCAACTCTGCCCTTATCAAACGTGATTTCGCCCATCAGAGCAATGGATGAGCCAAAAATCATCGAGCCTTCCTGTTGTGCTTTCACTCTGTCTGGATTGACGACGGTGCCCGCATCAATGGCAGAATGCAGTTCAAGCAAAGTCACCTTGCCATTAATGACTTTCACCTTTGCCGCAACGGCAACGTACGTCACAAAACTACGGTGAACACTGATACCCCAACCTTCATTGGTATTGGTTTCCTTATCCGCTCCCGACTCTTCAATAACCGTTTTAAGTACTTGCTTTAAACGCTGAGTATCAATTGGAAACGCTTCGGGAGACTCACCATAATTTTCATATTCGAAGCCTTCCTTTTTCGGGTCGATAATACGATCTTCACCAATCAAGGTTTCCCACAGCTGCGCAGTTGGCATCTTTAAATTATGTGCGACTTCGTCCACAAATGAGCCAATGGCAAAAGCATGTTGAATATTACATACCGATCTCACCCAGCCAATGCGCGTGTGCGCTGTCGCTTTGTGTTTTTCTAACGACAAATTGGGCACATCAAAGGGTAAGTCACCAAAGCCCAACGACAATTCACCATTAGAGGGTACATCTGTCGTCCCTGTGAACGTCCAGCTAATACTCGGAAACGCCGTACGCTGCACCCAACTAATCACATCACCCGCAGTACTGATACCCGCTTCAAAACGTTGTGCGCTGATCGCGTGATAATAACAATGCTGAAGATCATCCTCGCGAGACCAAAACAGCTTGATAGGTCGTTCAAATTGCTTCGCTAAAAGGGCCGCTTCCACAGAGAAATCTGGCTTAGACTTACGCCCAAAACCGCCACCTAGCAAAGTCACATTCACTTTTACCTTATCCGGTTCAATGCCTAACGCTTCTGCAACATTTCGTTGCGTTGATTGAGGCGTTTGAGTACACGCCCAAATCTCAATCGCGCCGTCTTTAAAAATGGCAGTTGCTGCGGGCGGTTCCATGGGTGCGTGTGCTAAATAAGGCACGGTGTATTCTGCTTCAATGATCTTATCCGCTGTTTCGAGCGCTCGGTAGGCATTGCCTCTTTCACGAATGACCTCACCTTTGTTCGGCAATCGACCTCGAAGCTCAGCTAAATAATGGCGCGTATTGTGTTTTTGATGCTCAGGCTCACTCCATTCAATATTGAGCTTTTTACGCCCTTCCATTGCGGCCCAAGAATTCTCGGCAACCACGGCCACGCCCGATAAGGGCTTAAAGACAAAGGGCTGTTTGGCTTGCGGTAAATTCCAAACTCCCACTACGCCTTTGACACTTTTGGCTGCATTTTCATCAAAAGATTTTACGTTGGCTCCAACAACTGGCGAACGTGCGATACAGGCATAGAGCATGCCTTCAATTTGAGTATCTTGTCCGTACACGGTTTTTCCTGTTTGAATGTCACGCATATCAACAATGGGAACGTCTTTGCCAATATAACGAAAGTCTTTGCGTTTCTTTAAGTTAAGTGTTTTTACATCCGGTAATTCAAAGGTAGCAGCAATAGAAGACAATTGCCCAAAACTGAGCTTTTCACGGGTTTGCTTGTTGATCACAAAACCTTGCTCAGAACGCACTTGTTCAAGAGGGATTTGCCACGTTTTAGCGGCCGCTTGTTCTAGCATGACACGGGCAGATGCGCCCATTTCTCGCATCGTTTGATAAAAGCGCCTAACAGAACGAGAGCCATCGGTATTTTGGCTACCGTAACGTGAGTCGGCTAAGCCTTGAACCACATTAACGTGCTCCCAATTTGCTTCCATTTCATCGGCAACAATCTGCGGCAAACTGGTGCGGATCCCCTGTCCCATTTCTGAGCGATGGCACACAATATTCACAGTGCCATCTGGGTCTACACTCACGAATAAATTCAGCGCTGAATCTGCATTTTCGCTGGCATGAACAATGGATGTACCTGTAAGCGTTGTCGCTAACACTAACCCCGTGCTACTGACACCCGCGAACTTCAAGAAGTCGCGTCGGCTGACGTTTTGTAAATCACTCATTAGGCATCTCCTTGCGAGCGGCGTTCCGCGGGCTGAATGAACACACCAAGATGGCTCTCTTGCGCTTCTTGGTGCTCAATATTGCTTGCCACTTTCTTAGCATTTTTCATGGATTTTGCAGCGCTTTGAATCGCACTTTTTATACGAGGATACGTTCCGCAGCGGCAGATATTGCCTTCCATAAACTGTTCGATTTCCGTTTCAGAAGGAGAGGCATTTTTAGCTAAAAGCGCCGCGGCACTCATCATTTGACCGGACTGGCAGTAACCACACTGAGGCACTTTGTGTTCTGCCCACGCTTGCTGTACGGGGTGACTCGCATCTTCAGAAAGCCCTTCGATAGTGGTAACACGTTTATTTTTGAGGGTGGATACAGGAAGAATACAGGCGCGCGTTGGCTCACCGTCAACATGTACTGTACAGGCGCCACATAAGCCCTGCCCGCACCCAAACTTGGTTCCAGTTTTACCTAAAACATCGCGTAATACCCACAACAATGGCATGTTAGGATCAACATCAACCGTGACCTTTTTATTATTTAATGTGAATTCAAGCATATACCTACACTTTAAGTGAGTTTCGTCCACCGCCTATTAAGGACGGCATCATCATTAATTGCAAACTTTACTCATGAGGATCGTGTTTCTAAATTTGTCTTTTGCCAATCAAGTAAATCCTGCTGTGTATCTATGTCGATTGCCGCATTGGCATTATCAACGGTTATCACGTCTGTTTTTGCTGATTGAATGACTTTGCGCGCGCCTACATCACCTTTTAGTTGGCTTAATTCCGAAAAGTACGACCGGGGAAAGATAGCAGGCGCGCCTAATACTGTTTTTTCTGATTTAGCAAAGCGAGACACAATCACATTATCTGGATTTAAAACACTCTGATTAATAAGGCGAGAATGATCCTTTGCGGTAACAGCAACAAGATCGCTTAAGGTTACCAAAACATGGCTGTAGGCAGCGTTAGCAATCGCTTTCATCGATTCTGACAGACTATGCCCCATACCCAGCTGCCAATGCTCAACAATCAATGGCTTCACATTGAATGACGTGTTTTCTAAATAGGGTTGGATCACCTGCCTGTGCGCCCCTAACGCCACATATATCGACGATGAAAACGACTCCTTTTTCTGCTTATCTGCATTAGCAGCATTAGCAGCATTAGCAGCATAGATAATGGCACAATTAAGTTGTTGTAGTGCATTACCTAACAACGTGTTTTCACTCGTATTAGCGAGTTGTTTTGGCTCCCCAAATCGAGAAGCCTTACCTGCAGCTAAAACCACACACGCTAAACGATACATCTTTATTCCGCTTGATTAGTCATGGATTGAGGCAGACCAATAGAGCCTCCAGCACCAGAGAACAAGGTTTGGTGAATCTCGCTAATGACCGAAAGCGCAATTGATTCAGGTAATTCCCCCCCAAGCGCTAACCCCATCGGATTCCACAGAGGCTTTTGATAGTCAGAAACAGCCATCTTTAATACATCAAAAACCCGTTCTGTTCTGTGCGTTGGCCCTAATAAACCCACGTATTTGGCAGCGCTCTTTTCAATTACCGCTAGCGCCGCAGCATCTTGTTCAACATTATGAGTCATAACAACAGCGGCGTTGATTCTTTGTAGCCACGCCATGTCATTCATCTTTTCTTCATGATCTGCTTGTTGTGACGCCTCTTTTACCGTGCCCTGTTCTTTTTTACGTACTGTTTTTTGTTCGTATACCTGTTCGTTATTGTGTCCGTTTTTGTGCGCTGTTTCTTGTATCAGCACGTGTCGTATCTCATCACAAGGTTGGCGAATAATCGCTTTACACCCCGGAAAATAAGGCTCTCTTGCGTAAGCTGAACGGTGATCGATTAAATACACTTCCCACCCCATATTAACGGCAAGTGCAACGAGTGGCCTGGCATCAACCCCACCACCAAACACGGCCAATGCCACCTGAGGTTGATGAAAAGATAAGAAATAAGCCGTTGGATCAACGAGTTCGTTTGAAGATGAAACCACATAATTGTGGCTAGCGCCGGAGAGGTCGTGGGCATAATACTTTTCCTGCCCTCTTTTTAGTGCATCGAGTAATACCGGTAAGTTGAGGTATTGGTTATTTTGACCAACAGGCTGAAGCAGAATTTTAACTCGTCCACCGCATCCCAATCCTAATTGCCAAGCTAAATCGGCGTCATCACGCATATCGTATTCAATGATTTTATCGGATCCACTTTGCATACAATACCGTGCATGGCGCATGATATCGGATTCCAAACACCCCCCACTTAGCAAGCCGAAATACTGACCAAGGTCGTTAATCAGCATAATAGCGCCAGCTTTGCGATAACTCGATCCCTCTGTTTCAATAATGCTCGCAAGCACCCAGTCTTGTTCATCCTTTAAAGGAAACCAAATAGATAAAATGTCACTGATATGATTGGCCATGGCCTGTTTGAAATACTCTCTTCATTATAAACACCGCAAGTAAACCTCAAAAAACGACGTAAAAACAAGCCCTCTGTTTCGGATAATTGAATGAATAAAACCAAATGTTTCTTGCCTAATTATCCACTCGGTTCATTTTCCATTAACTTTATTAACCAACTTTTAGTGTATTTAGCCAAAAGCGTATTTTCGATGAGCACTCAAAGTTGTACAAAATCAGATAAAGCATTGTAATTATTGATTATTTTTAATTGGCACGCGGCATGCTAAGAGAAAACTCAAATGTAACGTTAATTGTCTGAGTGAGACATCAGTCTCGGTATCAGGCAAAATATAATCGAATAATAAATCGTGGGGACAAAAATGCGTCAGCTAATGAACACAAAATGGAAAAATGTCATTGCCAACTCATTGATAATAGGAAGCTTAGTCGGCTTAACTGGCTGTATGGAAGCAGAAGCGGAGAGCAAAGATAAAAAGGAAACAGCCGAAGTCATCGCGATTCCCGTTGAAGTGGCCTTATTGCAAACCGGTGATATTTCATCCAATTACGCGACTACCGCTGTACTCGAAGCAAAAGAAGAAGCCTTCGTTGTTGCTCGCGCTTCCGGTATTATTGAAGAAATTTATGTCGAAGAAGGCGATTATGTCGAAAAAGGGCAACCTCTCGCCAAGCTAGAACAAGAACGCTACGTCCTCACTCTCTCCCGCGCTAAAGCCGATCTTAAAGGCGTGAAAAAAGAACTCGATAAAATCAATAAAGTGTATAACAAGAAGCTGGTTAGCGACGATACCTTCGACAAGCTAAGCGCACAATATGAATCGGCTAAAGCTAACGTGGCCCTTGCCGAACTTGACTTGAAAGAAACTACCATCGTTGCTCCTATTTCGGGTTACGTGGCTGAGCGGAACGCCAAAGTCGGTAACCTAACGGAATCTTTTCAACGTGAACGAATGTTCCATGTTGTTGCACAAAAAGAGCTTTACGGCATTGTGCATTTACCTGAAAAAGAGCTATCGCGTATTCATGTTGGCCAGCAAGCTCACTTAAACCTTACCGCATTAAATAGCCAAGTTGTAACGGCTACTGTTGAACGCATCAGCCCTGTCATCGACTCACAAACCGGTACATTTAAAGTCACACTGAGCGTACCGAATGCATCCAATTACTTAAAAGCGGGTATGTTTGCGCAAGTAAAATTGAACTACGACACTCGCGAAAACGCCACATTGTTACCACGCAGAGCCTTACTTCATATTGATGACAAAATTAATGTTTTCGTTGTGAACGATGGCAAAGCAGAAAAAGTCTCCGTGCAAATTGGGTATGAAGAAGGCGACCTCGTCGAAATCACCCAAGGTCTTGAAGGCAACGAGCAAGTTGTTATCACTGGCCACCAAAACTTAAAAGACCAAGCTCCTGTAGAAATCGTTAAGAGCTAATTCGGAGAAGAACAATGAGTATCGTAGATATCGCGGTCAAAAGACCTGTTGCGATTTGGATGTTCACCTGCGCCGTTGTTTTATTCGGAATGGTTTCCTTATCGCGTTTATCCATTAATTTATTACCAGAACTAACCTACCCAACGTTAACCATCCGCACCGATTATAATGGTGCGGCGCCTGGCGAAGTAGAACAGCTCGTATCCAAGCCCATCGAAGAAGCCATCGGCGTGGTGAAAGGCGTAAGAGACGTTAAATCGATTTCAAAAGCAGGCCAATCCGACGTCGTTCTCGCCTTTGAGTGGGGCACACGTATGGACTTAGCAAGTTTAGAGGTACGTGAAAAGCTCGATGTTATTAGCCTTCCTTTAGACGTTGAAAAGCCTCTACTGCTTCGCTTCAATCCCAACATGGACCCCATCATGCGATTTGGTTTAGGGGCAACAACAGGCGAAAGCGCTGAAACAGAAACAGAGTCAGCCTCAACGTTAAACACCGCAGATATTAACGCATTAAAACAGTTGCGAGAGTTCGCCGATGAGCAAATTAAACGAAAGCTAGAATCGGTAGAGGGTGTCGCGTCTGTGCGTATTGGCGGCGGTTTAGAAAAAGAAGTGCAGATCCTGATAGACCAGCAAAAAGCCAGTCAATTAAACCTGACCATTGCGCAAATTGTCACGCGACTGCGGGATGAAAACGTGAATGCCGCTGGGGGGCGATTAGAAGATGGCTCCCAAGAGTACCTTGTTAGAACTCTCAACCAGTTCCAAACCCTGAGCGATATTGAAAATGTCTTTATTGCTACCCGAGAAGGCAAACACATCAAACTCGGCGACATTGCCATCATCTCCGACGGCTACAAAGAAAGAACCTCCATTAACCGCTTTAGCGGATTAGAAGGCGTCGAAATTGCCATCTATAAAGAAGGCGATGCGAACACCGTAGAAGTGGCCGAAAACATTCAAAACCGCATTGCTCAAATTCGCAACGACATTCCGGCAAAGTACAAATTGCAGCAAGTGTCCGACCAATCGGTATTCATTTCTAGCGCCATCAATGAAGTCAAATCTGCGGCGATTATTGGTGGTGTGTTAGCCATGTTTGTCCTCTATTTCTTTTTGAAGAATATTTGGACCACCTTGATTATTTCGATTTCTATCCCCGTCTCTGTGATTGCCACATTTAATCTGATGTACGGCAACGATATCAGTTTAAATATCATGAGCTTAGGCGGTATTGCATTAGCCATCGGCTTATTAGTGGATAACTCTATCGTTGTACTTGAGAATATCGACAGACACAAAAAGCAAAAGCCGAATGATATTCATTCTGTTGCCGCAGGCACGAAAGAAGTTGCCACCGCCATCACAGCCTCAACACTGACCACCATCGCGGTATTTTTCCCGCTAGTATTTGTAGAAGGTGTAGCAGGACAATTATTCTCCGACCAAGCCTTGACGGTGACTTTTGCCCTCATCGCATCATTGATTGTTGCCTTAACCATCATTCCAATGATGGCAGCAACAGACATCAGAGCGAAACAAACTGATGAGCTGGATTTAGGTCCGTCGAAAGCCATTGAAAAACCAAAATCAAAGCTCGCCCTACCTTTCTTCTACACGCGTGCTGGCATCGTTTTTGTAATCAAATCGATTTTCTACTATTTACCCATGTTCATCGTAAGTTTGGTCACGCTACTATTTAGGCTCCTGAAGCGCGTATTAAGTGTGGTTTTCAAACCGCTATTATTTATCTTTGATAAGGTCTTCGGCGCAACGGAATCTGTTTATGCACGCTCTTTAAAAAGCGCCTTGCACCACCGATTATCCGTCGTAGCTATTGTGATTGGCTTTGCCGCCAGCTCGCTGTTGTTTGTTCCTAAACTGGGGCTTGAGTTAATTCCGGATATGTCCCAAGGCGAATTTCACGTTGAGCTAACCTTGCCAACAGGGTCGCCTTTGGAAAATACCGATGCGACCTTGGCAAAATTAGGCCAGTACACGGACGCATTAGCTGGCGTAGACAGAACCTTCTCGCTGTCTGGTACCGGAAGTTTAATGAATGCCTCCCCTTCTCAAGGCGGCGATCATTGGGGCAAACTATCGGTTGTGATGCAACCAGGTACAACAGCAGAGCAAGAGCTTGCGGTTCAAGCGTCGATGCGTGAATTTTTAAGCACGCAGGCAGGTGTTAAAGGCAAATTTGGCAAATCTGAATTATTTAGCTTCAGCACGCCTCTAGAAATCGAGCTAGTTGGCTACGATTTGGGTTTACTGACACGTTACGCAAACCAGCTTGTTACCTTGCTTGAAAATAATCCGCGCTTCACCGATATCAAATCGTCCATGCAAACGGGTAGCCCTGAACTTCGTATTCACTTTGATCACGCAAAGTTGGCCCAGCTTGGCTTATCAGCCCCCGCTGTTTCCAACTTAATCTCATCTAAGGTGGGTGGCGACATCGCGAGTAAATACTCAATCAACGATCGCAAAGTCGATATTTTAGTCAGAACACAAGAACAACAACGTGATTCTCAAGAAGATATCGCGCAAATCATTGTCAACCCGGGCTCCGCACGCCCCGTTACACTGGATGCTGTTGCTCGCATTGAAACCTCATTGGGCCCCAGCGAAATTACCCGAGTTAGCCAAGAGCGCGTGGCCATTATTTCCGCTAACCTTGCCTATGGCGACTTAGGTGAAGCTGCCCTTGAAGCACAAAGCTTACTGCCAGATTTGAACTTGCCGCTAAGCATGACCGCTCGTGTCACAGGGCAAAATGAAGAAATGGAAGCCTCATTCCAGTCATTAAAGTTCGCCTTATTACTGGCTGTGTTCATGGTTTACTTAGTCATGGCTTCGCAATTCGAGTCGCTATTACATCCATTCTTAATTCTCTTCACCGTGCCATTGGCTTGTGCAGGTTCAATTTACGGCTTGTACCTTAGCAGTACGCCTATCAGTGTGGTGGTTTTCATCGGGTTAATCATGCTCGCGGGTATTGTGGTGAATAACGCTATCGTATTGGTGGACCGAATTAACCAAAATCGAGAAGCGGGCATCGAGAAAACACAAGCGATTTTTGAAGCTGCACAAAGCCGTTTACGTCCTATATTTATGACGACCCTCACCACAACCCTTGGTTTATTACCCATGGTAATTGGCATTGGTGATGGCGCAGAATTACGTAAACCCATGGCGGTAACCGTGATTTTTGGCTTACTTTTCGCGACAGCACTGACCCTCTTCTTGATTCCTGTGCTGTATAGCTTATTCGACCGTAAACACTTCGAGAACAAACAAGGAGAAGCCGCATGATAAAAGCGAACTCCTTTGGTGAAAAATTGGCACAACTGGCCCTAAAACGGCCTGTTACTATCGCCATGATTTCCATTTCCATGTTAATTACTGGCTTGTTTTCAAGCCAAATGTTGCCGCTTGAGCGCTTCCCTGGCATTGATATTCCAGAGCTGTTCATTCAAATCCCTTATCAGGATGCAACGCCGGTGGAAGTCGAGACCATGATCACCCGTCCGGTGGAGGAAGCGATTGCCACCATGTCGGGGATTAAGCGACTGCGCTCTAATTCCACGGAAAACCAAGCTGAAATCCAAGTTGAATTCGGCTGGGATCAAAACATCACTGCAAAAGGCATTGAAGCAAGAGAGAAAATCGATGCAATTCGAGGCGAATTACCCGCTGATGTTGAACGTATTTTCTTATACCAATTCAATACAACCGATATGCCGATATTCCGTTTGCGTGTCTCCAGCGAGCGCGATTTATCGAATGCTTACGACTTACTGGATCGCAACCTTAAGCGTCCACTAGAACGCATTCCCGGCGTTTCTCGTGTCACCTTGTACGGTGTTGAGAAAAAACAAATCAGCATTCGTATCGACCAAGCACAAATCACTGCATTGAAGGTGGATAGCAACCAACTAGGGCAAGCGCTGCAAAACGCCAACTTCTCGATGACCGCAGGGGAAATTAAAAACGGTTGGCAAACGGTTCGCGTAAAGCCCGTTGGTGAATACCAAAACTTACAAGAAATTCGCGACCTTTATATTCAACAAGGCATTCAATTAAAAGACGTTGCAACCGTGCAATTCGAAACACCAGAAAAAATTGAAGGGCGACATTTAGACCGTACATTCGCCGTAGGTTTCGATATTTTTAGAGAGTCTGGCAGCAACTTGGTGGAGGTGTCGAATCGTATTTTGAAGGTTATCGACCAAGCCAACGAGAACCCCGCCTTTCGCGGCATTAATTTGATGGCAATGGATGACGAAGCCAAGTCTGTTACCACATCTTTGCAGGATTTATTAGAAGCGGGACTTATCGGTGCCTTGCTTTCTTTTGTTGTCCTGTATTTGTTCTTACGAAATCTGGCTAGCACGTTAGTGGTGGTGCTATCCGTACCCTTTGCCATCTGCATTACGCTAGGCTTTATGTTCTTTTTCGGATACAGCATCAACATCCTGTCTTTAATGGGCTTGATGTTAGCCATTGGTATGTTGGTTGATAATGCGGTTGTTGTCACCGAGAGCATTCATTTAGAACAAGATTCCGAACCGAATAAACACAAAGCCACCATTAAAGGTGTTGGCAAAGTCAGCTTGGCAATGATTGCAGGCACCGCAACCACTGCCATTGTTTTCCTGCCGAACATTGTGGGCGAAAAAATCGACGTTACCATTTTCCTTGAACACGTTGCCATTGCCATTTGTGTTTCGTTAATTGCCTCTTTGGTTATCGCGCAAACACTCATTCCGCTTTTAGTGAGCAAGCTGCCCGCGAAAAAAACGACAAAACAATCGGCTCCAACCGTCGCAAAATGGCAATTAGCTTATCAATCCTCTTTGGCTTGGTGTTTGAAACATCAGCGCGCAACAGGGGCTATCGCGGTCGCTATTTTAATTAGCACGGCTTTACCTTTTGCAATGACGACATCGGACTCGAACGATAACGACAACCAAACTCGCATTTGGCTCAACTACAACATTCAAGGTAACTATTCATTGGAAGAGGTAGAAGAAACGGTGAACAAAATGGAGGCCTTCCTCTATGACAATCAAGAACGCTTTTACATTGATTCCGTTTACAGTTACTACCGAGCAGGCAGCGCAACCAGCGGCATTACACTGGTTGAAGATGCCCCGGTGGATGTGCAAGAAATTAAGAAAGAACTTAAAGAGTCCTTCCCCACGTTTGTTCGTGCCAGACCAACGTTTCAGTGGTCGAATAGCAATGGCGGCGGCATTCGTATGACCTTACTGGGCGCATCATCCGAAACGCTCGTACAGCTTGCGGATCAGCTTGTGCCTGTATTCAATAATATTGAAGGCCTAGAGGATGTTCGCCCCGATGTAGACGCTAGCCAACGAGAGCTTCAAGTGGTGATCGACAGACAACGCGCTTATCGCTTTGGCCTTAACACACAAGAAATTGCCAATGTGATCTCGATGGCATTACGCGGCTCCAATTTAAGAACCTACCGCGCCAGCGAAGACGGCGAAATTGCGATTCGTTTACTCTTTGATGAGTCGCTACAAAAATCGCTACAAAAACTGAAAAACCTGCCTATCAAGCGTGTGGAAGGCCAAGATGTTACCCTTGATATGATCGCCAATATCAATATTGAAACTCGCTTAGGCCAAATCCGTCGCTACCACCGTCAAACGGCGCTAGGTATAGGCGCTAATTTGGCCCAAGGCACGACTCTTGAACAAGCACGTGAGCGCATCAATAAAGTGATGGAAAACATTGAACTGCCAACAGGCTATGAGTTGAGTATGGATGGGAGCTTCCGCAATCAAGATCAAGCTGAGAGCACCATGCTTACTAACATGCTACTGGCCGTTATTATGATTTACATCGTGATGGCAGCGTTGTTTGAATCGTTATTACTGCCCACAGCGGTTATCACCTCCCTGCTCTATTCCATCACAGGCGTATTTTGGGCTTTCCTTTTCACAGGCACTCCCATGTCGGTAATGGGCATGATTGGCATCCTCGTGTTAATGGGAATAGTGGTGAACAACGGTATTGTTTTAGTGGATAGGATCAACCAATTGATTGGTGAAGGCTTGTCGGTTCCCGATGCAATTTTAGAAAGCGCGCTTAACCGTATTCGCCCAATTTTAATGACAGTGTTAACCACCGTACTTGGCCTAATTCCACTTGCCTTGGGTGATACTAAACTGGGTGGTGACGGCCCTCCTTATACACCAATGGCAATTGCCATTATCGGAGGATTAACTTTCTCGACCGTTACCAGCTTATATTTAGTGCCGTACACTTACTTAATTTTGCTGAAGTTACGACGAAAAACGGTCAACATGATTCAACGCGGCAAGCGTATCGCTTCCAAGCTAGTAACAGCCTAGCAACTAAAGCCGTTGCTTAAATCCACAAGCAAATACCTTAAAGTAAAAAGCCAGTGAAGTATGACTGGCTTTTTACTGACCTTTTACTGACTTTTTACTCGTTCGGCTTTTCACCTTTCCACGCAATTCCGCAATCCCAAACAAGGCTTACCACGTTCTCCACCACCCTTTTTTGTTAGTAATAGGATGTGTTGACGCTTCACAATTAATTTGAGATGCCAGTACTTCATCTCGATTAAGCTGGCGTGTTGGGAATTGCACAATAACGTGATAGGTCTCGCCATTTATTTGCTTTTCTACCACCGTAATATCGTCGGCGTCATTCACGGCTTTCCAACGAATAAACTTACGTGCTTTATAAGAGCCCAACTGACAAACACCTTTGCCCTTTCTATCCAACAACAACTGTTGTTTGCGAAGCGCTTTCGATAATTTACGCTCCTTTTCAGCCTCTTTATCGCCTTTTACGCCAATAATGGGCGTGAGGTGTTGTTGCTGAAAATCTGCATTCTCGAACTTACTGGCCGGTGCAACAAAGGATTTGGATAACGTTTTGGCTGTGCGAATGCGTTGTAGTGCTTTCATTGCCTCCGGTTTAGTTGCAAAAGCCCCTGCAACGATATAACTCATTCCAGATTTGGTGTTTCTGAATGTCTGCGTTTTAAACTTGGTACCATCCGTTTGCAAAGGCAACGCATTAAGTATTGCTGGCGCGGAGCGAGCCTTTTTGTATACGCCCACCTGAACAAAATACCCTTCTCCTTTATTCACAGCACCAAGCGCGCCTTGAATATGTGGTTGCACCAAAAGCTGAGGGTTTGGCAGAGATTGAGCCTGAGGCGGCAACTGACGTTTTTCTTGCTTCGGGTGCTTAGCCGTACTTTGCTCCCCCTGTGAATTGGCATTTAATTTGGTCAATATTAAATCCGACAACCAAATAATATCGCCAGACTCTTCAACCGCCACTTTTTGTGGTAATGCTTTAACAGACAATTGCTTATCTTCTAAAAAGTCAGGGTCAACATGCAGCGTATAATTGCCCGGCTCAACTTGGCTAAACGCAAAATAACCGTCCATTTCACTTTCCGTACCATAAGCCAATTGTTTATGGCGCATTAGCCGAATTGGTACGCCTCTCATGCCGCGTGTACCAAAACTGTCTTCAACGTAAACACTGCCTTCAATATCGCTGAATGACAACACTGGCAACATAATACGATTTAGCCCTCCCGGATGCGTTTTGACCGCTAGCTTTTTATACGTTGGATACAAAAACGGATCTTGTAATGACGCTAAATCGACACCCACAAGCTGTTGCCCAGATGTTGATGCCCCCATCAAAACAGCTTGGCCAAATTTATCCGTTGCCACATCACGCCAATCGCTATTTCCTGCAAACTTCACGTTTTGTAATGCCCTGTCTCCAGCGGTAAGTTGACCATTTCGGTCTCTATCGAGGAAGGCCAGCATGTGCAAATTCCCCGAACTTGAAGACTTTTTGTGAGAGAAGCGCGGTTTTTTATTAACGTAGTCATAGCCAATAGAAGTGACAAAACCCGCACTGAATTCCCAGTCTCCACTCTCATTAACCGTCACGCCCGAAGTCAAAGTGAATTGCTTCGTTCGCCAATTTAGTTGATGGTTCAGTCGATATTTGTCTTCACTGCTTGGTAAGTATTGCAAACGCGTAATTTGAAAAAGCCTATCGTCACTGGCCCAACGCGCTTCAACGCTGCCATTGTTCACGTCAAAACCGTCCAGTGGATACCAATTTAAGCCAACGGACAATGATCCAAATCCGTAATTCTGCACCCAATATAAATTATTATTGAGCCTGTCTAGACCATCCTTTTCGTTGTAACTAAAACTGGAAGATAAAGCGCCATAAGGTATGGTTTTTGTTGCAGAAAACAGCGCTTGAAAGTTGTCGTCATCGGTTTCATTAAACTGCTGAGCTAACGAAGCGTTCCAGCCTAGTCCACCCCACAATTCCGTACTGCCTGATATTCTTGCCCGCAATTGCGTTTCCAAATCTGAAGAATCGGCCCGAAGTTGGCTTGTAAAATCATCATAATGAGAAACATCGAAACTGACGTTGTATTGATTCTGCCAGTAACCACTATAACCACCGAAAATTGCGTAGCCTTCGCCAAGCTCACTGCCCACCTCTAAATTAAACGCCCCAGGGCCATATTGTTTATACATCGAGGCCGTTACATAGTCTTGTTTGCCTTCGGTGATATGATCGAGCGATTGGAAAGAAAGACCAGCAGTAAAATCTTGAGAAAAGCCGTATCTCAACCCTATTTTATTTGCCTGAGAATAAATGGGTTCATTGGCATCGTCATTATCAATGAAGTTATCGCCCGGATTAACACTGTACACTTCAATATCAAATTTATTTTCAACGAGCTGATCACGCCCCATTTGATATGTTCTGATGCGTGTTTCTTCTTGTCCGTCCGGGCCAAACAAACGTAATTCATAGCGGTTAGGACCGAAATACGCGGGGACTGAATCAAACACCAGCTGGTTTTCATCATTCGCTGTTTGCGCTTCAATAAACTGGCCATTTCGATACAGCTCACCTCGCCAATTAGGGGCAACCGTCTCTTGAATGCTAATGGCATTAAAAGCATTAAATTGATTTTTATCCCCTGTGAACAGGAACAGCCCTGCCCCTAAATTGCTGCCTGCAATGAGGTTATCTGAGGTTGTAAAGATATCACCCACTTCATATCCCACGCTTGAGACAGTCGCGTTTTTCCCTCCCAAGCGAAAGTCACGCGAAAATTTAAGCCTTTGTGAATCTGTATCATCACTTTGATTAATTCTTAATTCTGTCGCGTGAAATAAGGTATCAAAATACGCATTAACTCTGGCGTCATAATCGCTTTCAGAGGCTTCATCGTTATATCGATAACGCAAGTCAACGTCAGCGGTGGGAAACGTGGAAAGATGATATTGATCACCAATGAGAAAGCGCGGTTTCTCGCTTTGTAAGTAATTTTGTTTAGACGCAGGCTCTTTTTTATTGGCTAACTCCACGTCTTTTTCGGTTTCAACGTGAATCAGTAACGAGGATAAAGATTGGGTTGCTTTACCTTCAAATAAGGCCTCTAGAAATGCCACATCCAAGTAAATATCGAATTCATCTTGTGCCCACAACGCCTCACCTTGCGCTATCACACCTGACCCATCATCAAAAGGGGTTTGCTTCAATTGAATGGTTAAACCGCAATGGTTTTTCGTTTCTTCAATGTAAATTTCATCACTGGCGACTCGCGTTTCCAGCGACATTAATTCAGAAACAAGGGAAAGAGGAACAAGCAAACGCTGATTTACAGCGTAGTTGTCCATGCTGTGAGAAACAAAGTAACGCCCAACTTTTAATGCGTTAACTTGAAGTTGGTTTTCCGTCACGAAAACACGATGAAAGCGCATTGGGGAACACTGTTCTGCATGAACAACAGGGGTAAAGTATCCCGTTAGGAGAAAGAGCAAAATCAGCCATTTAGATGGATAAGCTACTTTCATCGTTGTTTAGAATTTGCCCTTATTATTTTACCGTAAACTGTATGACTTCTGCACTTTGGCGGTGCCGCCATATTCTTTTAACTCTTCGTAAACGACATTAACACGTGGTGTAATCTCGCCAGTCAATTCGATACTGATCTTACGCTTATTCAAAGGCTCATAAACCGACACGCCTTTTGTCTGCCCAATCACTTCGCCTTTAGCGTTGGTAATGGTAAAGCTACCAAATAACGATCGCGTGCCTTCACGTTTTATCAATAAAGCCAGCATTGGCTGACCTTTGTCATTTCGCTCAAGCCCCAGCAACTCTAGGTCGGCAGATGCCTCTGTTTTACCATGCCTAACAATAATAGGCATGTTATAAGCCAATCGCGCAGAAAGTACGTGAGCTTCTCCCACTAAACCACCCTCTATGCGCAATTGACTGCGATATTCCCCATTTTCAAGACCCGCAGGTTTGCGAATAGTGAATCGAACAATTTGCGAACCGCCTGGCAAAATGGTGCCGCGTCGAGGGGAATAACGTAGTAATTTCTTTGCCGACTGAGGCACATTATTTTCATCCGCAACGGGGGTAATTCGCCCCTCTTCACTCATTTCGACGTGATTGACTTTTATCGTGTAAGACAAAGGTGCTTCTGATGTATTACGAATCGTTACCGTCTGAAAGCGATTTTTTTTATCGAAATAAAGGCGAGATTTATCTATCGAAAAATGCGCCAATGCGGAAGAAGAAAATAAGCTTAGTAGAATAATGAAATGAGATAGTCTGAACATGAGAAAGGTAATTTGTTTTTGTTTGGCTCAGACTATCATTATTTGGCAATAAAACCTATCTTATTGATATGTGACATCTAACGTGTAGGTAGTCGTGTAATTTTGGCCACCTGTTAAGGCTGTCGCGACATCTAGCGTGCCATATACCGTAGCCACAATATTTTCTGCTGTACCCGCTGTTGTGGTAAGTGGTGCGGATTGAATACCATCAGTAATTGTCGCTTCTGCCCCGGCACTGCCCGAGTTCATTTCAAGGTTAGCCGTTGCTAAAAAATCCACTTCGTTATTGTCGTTATCGCCCGTAATCGTAACCAACACATTAGACGCAGCCGCTAAACCAGAAACCGTAATTTGCCCCGCTTGCTGCACAGCACCTACATCGGTACAGGGCCCTGTGACCGCGCCTGCGGCATCCATCACACAAGTGGAACCCACAGAAGGAGGAATTTGCCCGTAGTTTACAACGAGGTCTTCAACAAAGTTGAGTGTTGCAAAGGCGGTGACATTAACATTGCCTGTTGTTACATCAGCAACACTTGATGCACTGACGGTGAGCAGGCCAACAAAAGATAAAGCGTTCAACTTCCTATATTGCGACATTGTGGTATCACCCCATTTATTGAAATAGTTCATTGCAGACGTTATCGGCAAATCATACCGATTCTTTACCTCTTTTTTCCAACTGTTTTTTCCTATGTCACCCTCATCATTACGGTAAACTTTTTACTTTTCCTGTCTTTGCGAGAAAATTTTTTGTCATAATTTTTTTTTGCTCGCTATACTAGCTTTCTGATTAATCACAATCTCATGCTAAAGGTTTGCTTGCCAAGTTGTTGGCAACCTATTTGCATATGTAGTCACCGTACAAAATCCAACAATAATAGGTTTGAAAGATATGAATAACGATTCGCGTATCCCAAGAAGTAGAGAGAACGATTACAGTAAAGAATTGGCGACTAAGCGTCGTGAATTTATTAAAGAGAAAACGGGTGAGGCGCTCGAATTTACGGGTCAATACACAATCGACGAAAGTGTTTTGCCGGGTAACGTCGAGAACTTTGTTGGAATTGTACAAATGCCAGTGGGTATTGCAGGCCCAGTTAAAATTAACGGTGAACATGCACAAGGTGATTTTTATGTGCCATTAGCAACAACAGAGGGAACGTTAGTTGCGAGTTATAGCCGTGGGATGCGTGTTATTTCTGAATGTGGCGGCGTGACCACAACTGTTGTAGAACAATACATGCAACGTGCCCCTGCCTTCTTATTCGATAACGCACGCGAAGCTCGCGAATTTGGTACCTGGGTTAAAGAAAACTTCGAATCGATTAAAGCAGCAGCAGAAACAACAACAAGCGTAGGTAAGTTAAAACACATTCACCAATGGTCTGTTGCCCGCTCACGCTACCTTCGTTTCAACTACACAACAGGTGATGCAGCAGGTCAAAACATGGTGGGTAAAGCCACACTTGCAGCCTGTGAATGGATTAAGCACAACTATCCTGGCGGCGCAAATTATCTACTTTCAGGTAACATGGATACCGATAAGAAGCACTCTCACCTAAACATGCTTCACTCTCGTGGTAAACGCGTTATTGCAGAAGTGGTTATCAAAAAAGAAGTGTTACGCGAAATCATGGGCGTTGACACTAAAATGCTGGCCAAGGCTACGGTACTGGCAAACACTGGAGCATTAATGGCGGGTGCTGCGTATAACGGCCCTCACGCAGCTAACGGCATTGCCGCGCTGTTCATCGCTACAGGTCAAGACGAAGCCAACGTTGTTGAATCTCACGCGGGTTTATTCTCACATGAATTGCTTGATAATGGCGATTTATACCTTGCGGTAACACTACCTTCATTAATTGTAGCCACATTCGGTGGTGGTACTGGTCTTCCAACACAAAAAGAGTGTTTGAACATGTTAGGTTGTGTGGGTAAAGGCAAAGCTAACAAACTTGCTGAGATTGTTGCAGCAACGGTACTTGCAGGGGATATTTCACTAGGATGTGCGGTTATTGCAGGTGATTGGGTCAGCAGTCACGACGCACTAGGTCGTAACCGTGGCTAAATGCCTTGTATTGTGACTAGTCAAACAAAAAACGGACATTCACTGTCCGTTTTTTATTGCCAGTTAAAATCGCATTTCACCTCATTCATGAAATCAGATTTCGCGCTTTATTTCTTCAATGATTCAACTTCTTCGCTGCTCATTTCGCGTGCTTCTACTTGCAGCATAACAGGAATGTTTTCACGAATAGGAAAAGCCAAGCGATCGAAGGCACACACAAGTTCATGTTGTTCAGCTTGATAGACGAGCTTTCCCTTACAAAGTGGACAAGCAATAACATCTAATAACTTTTTATCGAATGACATGGGTGGCGCTACTCCTAAATTATCTTACGACTTAATTTGACGTAGTTTATCAGACAGTTGATTCAAAAATTCGGCGGGAAGCTTACCTTCTACAGGCAAATACCACCAGTTTTCTTTTGCGATTTCACGACATTTCACAGCGTCTTTTTCTGTCATGATGATCATACCGTCAAAATCGGGAATATCCTTTTCTGTAAAAGCATGATGATCGGGAAACGACAGGGTTTTATCTATTTTCAAGCCGGCTTGAGACAACGTTGTAAAAAAGCGCTCGGGATGACCAATACCCGCAAAGGCCAGTACTGGCGCGGAAATCTCTTGCAACGACGCAGATTGTTCAGGGTATTTAATATTCACCAAAGCGCCAGGTTTTAGTGTCATTTGCACTTCATTTGAGTGAGCAGTACCGCCGTTACAAATTACAGCATCAACCGTATTTAGCCGCCACGTCCCTTCACGAAGTGGCCCCATTGGTAACAAGAATTCATTACCGTGTCGTCGCTGACCATCTACGACAATCAGTTCAATATCTCTGGCTAAGGCATAATGCTGAAGCCCGTCATCGCAAAGGATTACATCGCAATTTGCACCATCAACAAGCATCGACGCACCGCGTGCGCGCGCTGGGTCAATTACCACAGGAACCTGCACTCGTTGCTGCATTAAATAAGGCTCATCGCCCACTTTCTCTGGCGCATCAGCCTCAGTAATTAAATGCGGATAGTCTGACTGACTACCGCCGTAACCTCGGCTCACGATACCGGGTTTAAATCCTGCTTGCTTTAAATACTCGCACAGGGCAATCACTACCGGGGTTTTACCATTTCCTCCCACGCTGATATTGCCCACCACCACAACAGGCACGTTAGGTTTACTTGCGCTTTTGATGCCCCATTTAAACAATAATCGCCTAAGGTGAGACAAAAAGAAAAACAACACCGTTAAAGGCGCCAGTAGCCAAACCCACGCTTTGCGCTCAAACCACGCTCTTTCGATAGCACTCATCCAATGTCGCCCTTATTACAGCCCTTCAGAAAACTGCAATGCATGAAGCTGATAATAACTGCCCTTCTTCTCTAACAGGGCTTCGTGTGTTCCCATTTCCAGCATTTTGCCGCTATCCATGACCAAAATCGCATCAGCAGACTCAATGGTTGATAAACGATGCGCAACAACGATACTGGTTTTCTCTTTTTGTAATTCCACTAAGGCTTCTTGGATATAGCGCTCAGATTCTGTATCAAGCGCAGATGTGGCCTCATCAAGGATTAAAATAGGCGAGTCTTTTAAAATGGCACGCGCAATGGCAATGCGCTGTCTTTGACCACCGGAAAGGGCTAAACCGTTTTCACCAATCACCGTATCTAACCCTTCCGGAAGTTTGTTAACAAACTCAAGCACGTGCGCGGCTTTTGCCGCTTTTTCAATCGCTTCACGGGTTACGGCTTCGTCAACACCGTAAGCAATATTATTGGCAATGGAATCATTAAATAAAGTGACATGCTGAGACACTAACGCGATTTGGCTTCGTAAGGCACGTAACTGAATCTCATCAATATCTGTTCCGTCGATAAGAATTTCACCCTGTTTGTCGGCATAAAATCGGGTAATCAGCCCCGCAATAGTAGATTTACCGCTGCCTGACTTCCCGACCAAGGCCAAGGTTTTACCCGGAGATAAGTGAAATGAGATATCTTCTAACGCGTTATCACTTTTGCCCGGATACGCAAAATTCACCGACTTAAACTGAATATCACCGGTGCATTTTTCCAGCGTGTGCTTACCCGTATCGCGTTCATTAAGCTCATCAAGTACTTTAAAGATGCTCTCACACGCCGCCATTCCCTTTTGGAATTCACTATTAACGGTAGTGAGCTGCTTGAGCGGTTTCAATAACATCGTCATGCTCACCACGATAGAGGTAAACACACCAGCAGAAAGCTGATCAATCATGCCTGGCAAACTCGAAATATATAACACCGCGGCTAAAGCAATCGAAGCAATAACTTGAATACTCGACACGCTCAGAATACGCGCCACAATCAGCTTCATATTCTGCTGACGATTCTCATTATTCTTTTGTTTGAACCTAGCGCTTTCTTTGTCTTGCCCACCAAACATCAGCACCACTTTATGGCCTTGAAGCATTTGCTCAACGGACGTTGTTAAATCTCCCATGGCTTTTTGAATACGGTTACTCACCACTCTAAAACGCTTACTAACCACCGAAACAATCACCGCAACCACAGGACCAATAAGCAAAAAAACCAAACTCAACTGCCAAGATTGATAAAACATCAGGCCCAATAACCCGATAACTAGCGCCCCTTCTCTCACAAGAGTTAACAGCGCTTTACCCGCGGCATTCGACACCTGCTCAGTGTCGTAAATCACTTTTGAAATGAGCAACCCAGAAGAATTCTGGTCGTGATAAGAAACAGGCAAATGCAGGTACTTGCTGAATAGCTCTTGGCGTAATTGCATCACCACCTTATTCCCTATCCACGATAAGGTATACGTTCCCATGAAATTAAACACGCCGCGTAAAAAGAAAATGGGCACAACAAAATACGCTGCTAATCGAAGGTAGTCGTAATCACCTTGCACTAAACTTCTGTCGATAACCGGTTGTAATTCAGAAATAAAAAACACATCGATGAGGGAGTAACCGACCATTCCAACAAGAGCAACCATAAAAGCCATGGTAAACGGCTTTAAATACGCACTGAAACGTCGAAATACAGATAACGAAGATTGATGATCAGACATTGAATAATCTTAAACTTATTAAAAAAAGTAATCTAAATATATACAAGCTGCGCATAGTACCCCATCGCCATGGTTCAAGAAAGCTAGCTCGCTTTTATTTGCGTACCAATACGGATAAAAGTCCTTTCGATAGGTCTTTATGTGTAACGTTTCATCGTAAAAGATCTGCACTTGCCCCGAATCGGATGTGCTAAACAACGCTGCATTGGCGCGCAGATATCGCCTCTGCACACTTTTATCTGGCATCCCCCAACGATTTTGATAGCCTTGGCTAAACACCACCACGCTCGGCGACACGGCATCTATAAACCCCTGCGAGGATGAGGTTTTACTGCCATGATGTGGCGCAATAACCACATCGGCTTGAAGAAGATTAGGTGATTGACGATAAAGCGCAACTAGGGCTTGCTCAGCCTTGGCTTCAATATCGCCCGTTAATAACAAAGACCAATCACCAAAATCCACTTTCACAACACAAGATAGGTCGTTTTTGGACCAGTCTTGATGCGCATTCAAGCCATCAAGTAACGCCACAGGGGGCCACAATACTTGCCACTTTGACTCTTTCCAGAACCACGTATTTCCTGCTACACATCCGCTTTTTGTGTCAATGGTTGCCACATCGGGATAAGCCTGCTTTATCGCTATTTTTCCGCCCGAGTGATCCAGATCGTAGTGACTGATGATTAATGAATTCAAACGCCTAACTGCTTCTCCCTGCATAAACGGCAAAACAGTGGACTCTGCCACCACATAGCCGCTTGGATAAGCGCCGCCAGTGTCATACAACACGGCTTCGTCGCCGTTTCTT
>CAXRCC010000167.1:0-5732 GCA_964228975.1 Paraneptunicella sp.
ACTTCCTTGTTAGTTTTACCTTTTACTTTCCTTGTGATTTCCTTTGTTAGTTTTATCTTTTACTTTCCTTGTTAATTCTCTAGGAACTCGCGGATCTTTTGTTCATGTGGCGACATGGCAAAGAATCCATCTAAATGGCCAAATGTGCCAGTAAGCTCCGCGTATTCACTGTCTTTCCCCATGGCTTTAAGCTGATCGTGAGAGGCTTTCGCTAAGTGTGGCATAAGCAATAAATCTCCGGCTGAGGGCAAAAACAATGTCTTCGCTTTGATTTTAGCAAGGCCTGTTTTTAAATCGCCGTCATGACCTGCCACAAACAACTGACAAGCACGAATTAAATACAAAATATGGTTTGCGTCCATTAACGCTGCGCGCCCCCTTGCTCTTTCATCAATCCAGTTAACCGCGCTGTGCTGAGCAAGAATATCTTGCATAGGTGCTTTTTCTAACGGCGAAAAAGCACTATTCGCCGCGTTAATAAACTCTGGATGCAACGCGTTTAATGTAATGAGCTTTAACGCGCCAACAAGCCCTTCCGTCGGCGCGGCTTTTCCATAGTAATCACCGCCTTGCCAATTTGGATCGAGCTTAATCGGTACGCCCCACTGATGCAGGCTAATTGTCGACCAAGCATCAAAATGCCCAGTACCAATAACCGAGAGCATTCTTTCAACGCGATCAGGGTAAGCAGACGCCCAGTCAATAGCCTGCATAGAGCCCATTGAAGGCCCAACAACCGCATGCAGTTTATTAATGCCTAACGTGTCTAATAACGCTTTTTGCGCATTAACAAAATCGCGAATGGTAAGCACAGGAAAGCTCAGGCCATAAGGCTTGCCCGTATCGGGATTGATGCTAGCAGGCCCAGTAGTGATCACGTTAGGATCATTGGCCCCCACATTGGAAAAGGTATCCATACTCACCACATAAAAACGATTGGTATCGATAGCCTTCCCCGGACCAATTAAAGCATCCCAGTAACCGGCCTTTTCATCGTTCGGATGATACTTTCCTGCCGCATGGGAATTCCCTGTGAAGTAATGAGTGACCAAAATCGCATTCGACTTATCCGCATTTAGTGTGCCGTAGCTTTCCCAACCCAATTTCACCTGCTTAATGGTTTTCCCTGCAAACGTTTCAAAGCGTTCCATTTCAAACACTTGCTTCTTAACCAGTAACGGCTCATTGGCTTGAACCCCGAGCGAAATCAGGAGCCAAATACTCAAAAACGAGGCTTTCGCTATCTTTAAATACTTCATGCGCATTTCCTATTGTTATACGTGGACGCCACTGCCCTTAGCCTTTAATGACAATCTAACCCCGCATTATTCGACGCTTTACACATCAATGACATACTACGAAAGTACAGCGCAACAACCCGAAACCCCATTCGTTTCGCGTTAAGTTCATCAAAAAAGATACTGGTGAAATGATGCGTTATTCCGCCGCGAGAACAACAGAGAAGTCATCGTTTAAATGACGACCATGTTCAGATAAAAATGCCAGGAAAGAGTGAGCACTACGATTGACGACACGTGCTTCAGGAAAGCCGATACTCTGTGCTTTTTCAATGCACCTATCTACCTTGCCCACACTGTAGGCGATGTGCGCGTCGCTAGAAAACACCACTTTCCAATCGAGCTTATCCACCAGCTCAAGGATTCGCGTGCAATTTACCTCACTGCCTTGGCGTGAGTGGGAAAACGAGCTGTTATTCACCTCAATTAACACATTGTTGTCTTTTGCTGCACGAATCACTTCTTCGTAATCCAAGGGATAATTAGGATTGCCCGGGTGCCCAAGAATATGACATTGACCACTTTCAAACGTATTAATAACCGCACGCGTGTGAGTACGCTGATCCACAGGTTCAAATACAAGCTCGTGAAAGCTCGCAATGGCAAAATCCAGAAAAGACATCATTCTTTCGTTTACATCAAGCCCACCTTCATTCGGTAGGATATTGCCTTCAATACCGCGCAACATACCAACGCCATCAACCACACGAGGGATCACTTGCATGTTACCAAAATGCCACGGATGCGGTGAGTCTGGCATTTCAGGGGCGTGATCGGTAATGGAAAAGAGCGATAACCCTTTCTTTTTCGCTTCAATAAAATAGTCATGGACTGTGCTATATGCATGAGTGCTTGCCACGGTATGGGAGTGAGTATCAACTTTGATTTGCATGGCGACCTCCTGCCTTTGTGCTGGGTTGTTAAGTGGAAATTTTACTCAATTACTGGATGAAGGTGTATTTCAATTTTGTGTCGGGTAACAAAGAACATTATTTGTGACGAATGAATGCCATTTTTCATCAACAAGGTCTTGAGAATATGCTATTAATACCTATTCACAGCGCGTTTTAATCGACTATTCAGGAGAGCACTTTGTCTAAACGCAATATCGTCTTTTTTATTCTTGCCATTCCCCTTATTCTAATCGGCATCATTGCCGCTTTTTGGAACCCAAACTGGTTCAAAAGCAATATTGAAAATCAGCTCGAAACCGTGCCTCATGTTGGTATCGAATTTGGTGAAATCCAACATTCCTTGTTATCTCCCGGCGAGATAGCCGTTAACGATATTGCGCTATCTGGTGAGTTAGTATCGGGCAGCATTGGCAGTTTAAGCGTCAAAACACAGGTTAATCCGCTGCTCTCCAAACAGGTCATTGTGGATGAGATTGTACTCGATAGCCCAAACCTTAATTTTAATGCACTGGCGCTGACACAACTTCCTCAAGAACAAGGTACGGAAGAAGCGAGCAAAGACAACACTGAAATTCCCCCCAGTGAAAGCGAACCGTTGCCTATCCAACAGTTGTTGGTGAAAACCATTAAGATTAAAAACGCAACGCTTACTGACATTTCAGAACAGAAGCTTTTCTCCATTACGGGGTTAAACCTTTCGTTGGATAACATCGACGTCATTGAAAACGGGTCAATTTTACCGCCTGAAGCCATGCCGCCAGTATCGCTTAATATTTCGACAGGTAAAACGCAAATTGCTAACTACTTTACTGGTATTTTGCAATTAGCGTTGCAAGGCAACGGCAAAGCCGTGACGCTTAGTAACTTAGAAGCAAAAACACAAAATAGCGTTGTGTCTTTATCGGGAACCGTTACTAACCCGCTTCAAACCCCCACAGTCAGCCTTAACATCAACGATAGCAAAGTCGACCTAGATGAATTCTCAATGTTTTTCGCCGACTTACCCATTAAGCCAGCTGGTGCGGTAAATCTTTCCGGTAATATCGATGAGTTCTTACTGGCAGATACCAAAGAAGCGATGATGCAAAGCTTAAGCGGCGGCTTACAGCTTGGTTTTCGCCAAGGTAAAATTGATGGTATCGACATTAACCAAATGGTGTCGGCATTAAAAGCCACACGAGAAACTGACGCTAAAGACATTGGTAGCCTGCTCCTAACAGGTCCTGTGGGTATTCTAGCAACACAATTTGTGGATTTAGGATCCGGTACATTAGCGCTAACAGGTGAAACCCAAATCCCCCAGCTGCTCTTCAATACCAAAATTGATCAAGGCACATTGAATTTAGAAGACACGGCGTTTGCTACCGACGAATACCGCATGGCACTGTCGGGTGGCGTTGACCTTGTTACCAGTCAATTTAAAGACTTCACCTTTGCCCTACTTGATGACAAAGGTTGTGCCGATATCGAACAAACGTTAAATGGCGACTTTTCAAACCCTGAAGGGGCTGTCGCTGATACCTTACTCAACACGGTTGCGGCGCCACTTGCAGGCTTATTTAAAGGCCTCACCCAACCATCGAAAAAGGAATGTAGCCCGGTGTATCAAGGTGATGTTAAACATCCTCAAGGATCGAAGAATTAACAATAAGTTAAAAGCTTTTTATCAATTTAGCTGATAAAATCAGCGCCCGAATTTGCCTGGCCAACTCTGTTAAGCGAGGCAACTTTGCGCTATACAATTAAAGAAAGAGCGGCTTATCACCGCTCTTTTTTGTTTTTATTCGCTTTGATCCGTTGTTGAGGAAACTAAATGTTTGATCTGATCAACCGTCGTGATAGCAATATCAAAAACGATGTACTCTCAGGTATTACCGTTGCGTTAGCATTGGTCCCTGAAGCCGTTGCGTTTGCGTTTGTTGCCGGCGTAGAACCTATGATTGGCTTGTACGCCGCTTTCATGATGGGACTCATCACCTCTGCTATTGGCGGTCGCCCGGGTATGATATCAGGTGCGACAGGCGCGATGGCTGTTGTTATGGTGGCGCTGGTCGCTCAGCACGGCGTGCAATATCTTTTCGCTGCCGTCCTGTTAGCCGGGATACTGCAAATTCTGGCGGGTATATTTAAATTAGGAAAATTTATACGGCTCGTTCCTTATCCCGTTATGCTCGGCTTTGTAAACGGTTTAGCCATCGTTATTTTCCTCGCGCAACTGGGCCAATTCAAAATCGTTAATGACCTTGGCGAACACGTATGGATGCAAGGCAACATGCTTTACATCATGCTAGGTTTAACGGCACTGACTATGGGTATCATTTACTTTTTACCCAAACTCACTAAGGCTGTGCCTGCTTCACTGGTTGCAATTATTGCAGTTACGGGCCTTGTTCATGGGTTGGATTTAGACGCGAGAACCGTTATCGACTTTGTACGCGATATGGTGCCAGCAGACCAAAAAGACACCGTAACGCTTGCTGGAGAGCTTCCCTCATTTGCCATTCCTATGGTGCCTTTCACTTGGGAAACTCTGGTTATCATCCTGCCAACGTCAATCATCTTAATGCTAGTTGGTTTAATCGAATCACTGCTCACGATGTCGCTTATCGATGATATGACAGATACCCGCGGTCAAGGTAATCGCGAATGCGTAGGGCAAGGTGTGGCAAATACCGTAAACGGCTTCTTTGGCGGCATGGGTGGTTGCGCCATGATTGGTCAAAGTATGATTAACATTCACTCTGGTGGACGTGGTCGATTATCAGGTATCACCGCAGCTTTAGTCTTACTCGCCTTTATTCTATTCGCAGCACCGCTCATTGAAATGATTCCACTTGCCGCTCTTGTTGGCGTGATGTTCATGGTGGTAATCGGCACCTTCGAATGGGCCAGCTTTAAGATTGTGCGCGGCGTAAACAAAGAAGATGCCATCGTGCTATTCGCCGTGACCATTATCACTGTTTTCTTCGATCTTGCGATTGCGGTTGTTGTTGGCGTCATCATGTCTGCTTTGGTTTTTGCTTGGAAACACGCTACCCACATCGTCGCAAACACACATATCGACGAAGATGGTTGGAAAGTATATGAAGTGGATGGCCCCTTGTTCTTCGGCTCTGTTTTGCACTTTAAAGAGTTGTTCAATCCGGCTGATGATCCTGAACATGTAGTGATTGACTTCAACGAGTCGCGCATTTGGGATTCTTCAGGTTTAGATGCCATCGATAACCTTGCAGAAAAGTATCGCAAAGTGGGTAAAAAGCTCCATATCAGGCACATCAGCTCCGAGTGCCGTAATTTGCTATCACAAGCTAAAGGCTATGTAGAAATTAACGTAGACGAAGATCCGCGTTATCACATCGCGACAGACAAGTTGGGCTAATACCGCTACTTTTAGTCTATCGGGCTTAGCCTAAAACACGCATCTAATATTGCGTGACACGCTAACATGACAAAGAGCCATATTTCGTTATGGCTTTTTGTCTTTTCCGAGCGACATTCTTCTGCCTTTTATCATTTATCT
>CAXRCC010000168.1:0-7693 GCA_964228975.1 Paraneptunicella sp.
GCCCACAAACACCCAAAGTGCCAGTAGCGGCTCATCGGAAAGGCTTTTGCCAATGTCCAAATTCAGTAGTGATTGGGTGGAGGTGAATTGCGTCACCAATGCCACAAGCAGCACACCAAACACTAAGGCGATGAGCGTGAGCACTACGGATTCACCCAAAAATTGCACCACAAGCTGGCTTTTTTCTGCGCCCAGCACTTTTCGCATCCCGATTTCTTTGGAGCGTTTCAAGGCGCGCGCCGTAGACAAGTTGGTGTAGTTAATACAAGCAATCACGATGATGAACACGCCCAGCGCAATAAAGCCAAGCAAGTAGAAGATGTTGCCTGTGGGCAAGTCGTAACGGAAGCGGCTGTCGAAGTGAATATCGCTTAATGACTGAGTCACAAAGTAAATATCGGTGTTAATCACTTCGCTTATCTCAGCAAGATTGTTACGCGCGTACTCAGCAAGGTAAGAATCCAAGCGAGATTGGTCGATGCCCTCTGCTAACTTGAAGTAGGTGTAAACATCGATATTAAACGCCAACTGCGGCGTTAAATTGTCATCATCAATGCCAAACGCTTTGATGCGATTCATCGAAATAAGTGCGCTGTATTTTAAGTGCGTGTTCGCCGGTAAATCTTTAAATACGGCCGTTACCGTGTATGAAAACACATCCGTACTTAGGGTTTTGCCCACCGGGTTGCTATCGCCAAAATACGCTTTCGAAAAGCTTTCGCTGATGGCAATAGAGGCGGGCTTTTCCAGCGCGGTCGATAAGTCACCAAATACCGATTCATGCGTGAATACATCAAAGATATTTTCATCGGCAATACGAATATCATCCCAAGAGCGAGCTTGTTCTTGATAACGCACGACCACATTGGGCACAGCCAAGTTACGCACGCGCACGTACTCGCCGATTTGCGGGTACGATTTGAGCATCAAAGGACCAATCGCGCGGGAGCTTAAGGCATACCAGCTAGATTGCCCGTTAGTAGTAAGTTCATTCGCCACGCGGTAAATACGCTCGTGACCTTGGTTGTGTTGGTCGTAAGACAGCTCGCTGCGCGCATAAATCGAAATGAAGATGCCGCACGCCACGGCAACACTCAACCCAATCAGGTTAATCGCCGCGTAGAACTTGTCTCGCTGTAGGTTTCGAATGGCATTAATCAGATAGTGCTTAAACACGGTCAGCCACCTGCTCTTCTTCTGTGCTGCTTTGTGCTTTTGCCGCTTGCTCTTCTTGAGAAACCACTTTGCCATCGAGCACGCGAATGATGCGGTTTGAACACTTCGCATCACGCTCAGAGTGAGTCACCATCAAAATGGTGCTGCCTTCTTTGTTCAATTCACCCAAAATGCCCATCACTTCTGCGCCATTGGTTGAATCCAAGTTACCTGTTGGTTCATCGGCAAGAATGATTTTAGGCGAGGTCACAATCGCGCGAGCCACTGCCACACGTTGTTGCTGACCACCCGAAAGCTGTGTTGGGTAGTGCCCTGCGCGGTGCGCAATAGCAAGCTTTTCTAATACAGCGTGTACCGCTTCACGGCGTTTTGCCGTTGACACGCCTTGGTAAATCAAAGGCAGTTCAACGTTTTCGTAAACGGTAAGTTGCTCAAGCAAATTAAAGTTTTGGAAGATGAAGCCAATGTTCATTTTTCTAAAATGCGCACGCTTCTTTTCCGACAAGTTAGCCACTTCTGTGCCTAAGAATTTGTAGCTGCCGCCCGTTGGCGCATCAATTAACCCCAAAATGTGCAGAAGCGTTGATTTCCCGCAGCCTGATGGGCCCATCAAAGACACAAATTCGCCTTCATTAACCGTAATGTTCACGTCGTTAACTGCGGTTGTTTCAACAGTTGAGGAACGAAATACTTTACTCAAATTAGTGGTTGTAATTAGCATGATATCTTTCTGGTTGTAGGGTTAATTCTTAAGCGAAATAGGTTTTGAAAAGCTCAAAATTTCCGCGTTGTTGTAGAGGTCGTAGTTAGACACAATGATCCAATCGCCTACCTCTAATCCTTCTAACACTTCAAAGTGCTTCGGATTTTGTCTGCCGGAAATAATGTTAATTCGCTCTGCGCTGGTACCGTCTGGATTCACGCGATAAACCCACTGTCCATTGGTGTAACGATAAAATCCGCCTTTTGAGGCAATCGTTGTCATGCGTGATTCACTTAGGGTTAAATCGATTTGCAAGGTTTGCCCTCGCTTGATGCCGTCGATGTCGCCATCCACAAAGTTCATGTCCACTTGGAACACTTCATCTTCCACTTCAGGAAAAATTTTGCTGATCGCAAGGGTGTACTCTTTGCCATCCACTTCAAACTTAGCTTCTTGCCCGATTTGCACTTTGGAAATGTAGAATTGGTCGATGTCGGCACGCACTTTTAAGCCGTCTAGCTGATCGATACGACCCACTCGCTCGCCGCGCGTGAAGCTTTGCCCAACTTCGGCATCCATGAACGACAAATACCCATCAATCGGCGCTTTCACATCTAAACTTTCCATGATGCGCTCAAGAGTAACTAAACTGCGGTTAACCAGTTTAATGGACTTATCAATCTGTTCGTTTTGCTGACCACGCAGCTCGTTTTCTTGCTCAATACGCTTAATGAGCAAGTCGCGCTTGTCTTCTAAATACTTAATTCGGTCTTCGGTTTGCTCGTATTCTTCGATGGAAAGTGGGTTGCTTTCCGACACATTCAGGACTTGGTATCTGTCGTAGGTTTTTGAAAGGCGCTCAAGCTCAAAGTTAAGATCCAACAACTGCTCTTGAAGCAGCAGGTTTTTCTCTGTTAAAGAAACCTTTGAGGTTCTTAATCTGTCTAAGTTTTCCAGCAAACGCGTTTCAGAATCGATGTTTTGCTTTTGCACTGCGGTATTGGAAAAGCGCAATAGCAAGTCGCCCGCTTTAACGGCTTGACCCGCTTCTAGGTACACCTTCTCAACAATGCCGCCTTCTTCAAGGTCTAAAAACACCGTGGTTTTTGGCTGCACTTGCCCCGTGATAGGAATATATTCGTCGAACTCCCCGCGTTTTACTTGCGTAATACGAGTACGCTCAGCATCAATTTTCACGGTTTCTTTGCTGTTGACTGTACCAAAGTAAAATCCGGCAATGATAAGCACCACAACGACCGAAGCGACGATCATTTGGACTTTACTTATGCCCCCTTTTTCAGCGATCACACGATCCATAAAAATTCATTTCCTAATATTCTTGGGGTAGTGCTGGCGTCTTGTTTATGCTGTCTTGAAGACAATTGATGACGACATCCAGCGACTACGAGTTGAGCATGACTGATCGATTACCGATCCCCAAAAGGCGCGACTCTTGGTTAAACGACGTTGCCGTCTTTATCCAATTTGAGTTCGCCATAAGACTTCACATCTGGCTCAATTAACTCGCCAAAATCCGCTTCAACACGTCCGTAAGCGTTCCACACTTTGAACCCTAAACGGCGTTTCAAATCGTCACTCATGGAGGGCCACAATTCGCGATCAAGGCCAAGTGTCATGTTTTCTTGCTGGCGATACTGCGGCGCACAGAAGGTTGATAACAGCCCAATGCGCTCCACATCCGACACGCTCGCTCCATTGCCATGCCACACGCGCCCATCAAAAATTAACAAGCTGCCGGCCGAAGCTTCTGGCTGCACCATGTCGTATTTTTCTTGAGCATCTAGCGTGGGGTACGCACCGGACAAATGGGTGCCAGGCACAATCTCAGTGGTGCCGTTATCAACGAAGAAATCAGACAACATCCACACCGCCGTAACCGTCACAGGCGGAGCAATACCTAAATTCGGATTAGGGTTAACAAACACATCAGCTGGCTTACGAGAAATATTGGCAGGACGGAAGTGATGATAATCGCGCTCAACGGGCTGCGGAGCCCACCACTGATCCGTGTGTAACCCCATACGCGGGCTACCTTTGCGAACAATGTTGGCGGAATAAGACGACAAAATATAATCATCGCCTAATACATGAGAAACCACCGCGTTTATCGTGGGATGAGTTACCAATTTACGAAAACACTCACCTTTGTTGATCAGCATAAATACGCGCTGATTCACTCCGCCCACACCTGCACCGGAGCTTGTGGATTTGAATTGTCCCGAGTCATCAAGCACATCTTGATAGCTAACGCCGTCGTTAAACGCTACGCCTTTTTTCACTTCGGCAGCAGCTTGTTCTTTAATACGGTTTCGCAGGACTTCAACTTCTTGTGGAGACAAAACGTCTTTAACGACACAGAAACCCTTTGTCGCCATATCATCTAATTCACGCTGAAATTCAGTCGACATTGAATTACCCTTTTCTCAAAATGATGTTGCAAAAAATAACGCGCGGAACACACCCGTGTTAATTAGCTCACGGAAGCCGTAGCGGAATCTGGAAATTTAGAATCCAACACCTCGAATACATCAAGAATGCATTGAATGACCTCATCTTTTTTCTCTTCAATGAAGAAATGAGTGCCATCAAACATTCTTAAATCGACGGGCTGTGAAAAGTGCGATTGCCATTGACCAATGTCTTCTTTTCGAATACTGACATCTTGTGTTCCGCCCAATACGGAAACACCAAAAGACAATAGTCCTTCCGGTTCTCTACGATATTCATTCGCGACTTTTACATCGGCTCTTAGAATTGGCGTAAAGATTTCCATTAATTCATCATTTTTAAGAATTCTCGGCGGCATGCCGTTGAGTTTTTCAATTTCCTCGCGGAATTCTTTATCAGGTAAATTGTGCCAAGGTGGACGACGAGGCGGTAAATGCGGTGCTCTTCGACCAGAAGCAAAGAAATGTTCAGGTAGGTTTAGGCCGCGCTTTCTTAATTGAAACGCCACTTCATAGGCGAAACTCGCGCCAAAACTATGGCCAAAAAACGCAAAAGGTTTATCAAGGTATTGCTCCATACACTCGATAAGACCATCAACCATTTCCTCCATATTTTCCATAGGAGGTTCATTAATTCGGTTACCGCGACCAGGAGGATTGATCGTCGCGATTTCAACATTTTCAGGAAATTCTGCAAGCCATGAATTATACGTTGACGCCCCGCCACCTGCGTACGGAAATAGGAAAATCCTAAATTTTGCCGCAGGGTTAACCTTGTGAAAAAACACCCATTTCTTATTCATCTTTCACTTCACCACAATTGTTCTTATCGTTTTCACCAGATTATTCACGTGATAAATCGTGTGAATAATTAAGCTTTTTTTTCTTATCTCAAACTTCGACTAAAGGCGTATTTACACCTTAAATTGCAGAGAGACAAAAACAGCGCAAACGCAAGTTTTACGCTTAAAGCCTTTTATTTTTCTTGTATTAAAACAGTGGCCTATGAGATGAAACCAGCCAAATAATCTTTAAAAATAAACACGTAAATACCAATCCAAACGAGCCATAGAACGACAAAATAGGCTGGCATGCCGCGTTTAAGTGCGAGCTTATAGATGATTGCTGGAATAGTTGTTAAAAACAGTGCTAACAAGGTATTTAAAACAGCATCGCGGATCATAGAAACTAGTGGGTACTCACTAGCTATAACAACACCTGCATAATAAGAAGCAAGCAAGCTCAGTATTAACATTAACCCTAAACTGCCGAGTAATGCTTTTTTAACCGAGTTTGCCCTATCGTTTGTATCCATTGATACGCCTTCGGAACTTGCTTGAGAATTGTTAGTCATTATTTTTTTCTCTCCGAATCAACATCTACTTTCGCTAGTTAAATTCGTTCTTATCGAACACCTGAAACATATAGAATCACTTGTGCTAGGAAAACGCTTACCAAGTAAATCACTTAACTATGTTTCTTTCATGACACGCTATAGGCTTCAATTAAATAAGAAGAAATATAGAGTGCGTAATGAATGTAATAAGCTTCTACTAAGTGATTAATAAAACCGTTAAAAAACAAATTAAACACGGTGCTTTTTACAATTCTTTAACTGATATTACCCCAAATAATCTTTTAAGTGTAATAAATATTTTCCCTACTTATTTACGATTAAATTAGCATTCCTAATGTAAGAAAGGTGTCTTTATTACATACTCGAAACGATTTAAAAATCATAGAAAACCTTATTTTTAAAGGGCTGTAGCGTAAAACTGGGTTTATCACATATCTTATAACCCTGAGTTATCATTTCTTAGCGCTATTATTAGATGCGTAAAAGCCGGGTTAATTATGTATGCAATATTACGCTCACCTTCATAAATGGATAAATATCTCACACTCTAATAAATAAAATATAAAACCTAATCGAATAAGAAAATTTTCGCTTCTTTTATTTTAACGTTTTAGGATTAGCGATAAATGAGTAATTTCGGATGACAAACCGTTACAGATTCGGGCTTACATTTCGGTTTACAGATTTTATAAAACCTTGCTATTGTGGCTAAGCAGCCATAATTCTGAGTGTTCTACTCAGCCTGTGAAAGTACCGTTAAGTTGCTTACTTAACTATTTAAGTTTTAGCTTTTTTGGCGTGGAGTTGTTTTATGAAAAAGAAGAGTATGCACATTATTGCCGCCCTGATCCTTTCCGTTATTATGTTGGGCGCAGCCTTCTTATTTGAAAGTTCAAAAGATGCATTCGTTTTTAATATCTTTATCTTTTCTTTCTATTCGATATTTTATACTTATTACACAAAATCAAAAAACAAAGGTTAACTAAACTTTTTGTTATAAAAGAGATGCTGTTATTTTTTCATTTGTCGTAATGAGCAGATCTAAAAATAACGAGAAGAATGGCGTACTTGAACGATGAAGAGAGAAATTTCCCTTCTTATTTAGCCTCGGTATGAGACCAACTTATCTCAGCATGAGACTAACTTATCTCAACGTGGGGCTAACTTAATCACAGCAAGAGGCTAACTTAATCTCTGCATGAGGTTGGCCACGGCATACGGTTAATCACAAATGCAGCTGCGAATCGTTCAGCGTCATTATCTATTTGCGTGGCTTATTCACCTCAGGGATGCACTTCAGGACACGATGCAAGCCCCAAAAACATGCCCAAATACGGCAAAATGTGCGAGCCTATTGAATTTAAACAAGAAATAACCCTATTTTTTGTCTGTATTTTTTCTATAACAAATTGGAATACAAGGCGTTTTCTCAAATGTGAAGAATCACTTAGCTTCGACTACTATTAAAATTGGGCAACAAATTGATGATTTTAACGGCGTTTTTATTGATTAATTCCTTGTTCCTATAGGAATAAACGCTATAATCTTGGCCCCAAAAGTTACAGTTCCTTCTCACAGGCACATTTGGAGAGAAATGTGAAAAAAGCAGTCTTAATGTTAGTCGTTGCTTTAGGCATGGGGTCAACGGCCGTTGCCAAAGACGATAATCAGGCGTTAATCGAAAGAATTAAGCCTCTTGGTCAGGTCCATGTTAAGGGCGCAGCAGCAGCGAATACCGGCGGTGCTCGTTCTGGTCAAGACGTTTATCAAGCAGCATGTATTGCTTGTCACGGTTCAGGTGCTTTAGGTGCACCAAAATTAGCTTCTAAAGCTGATTGGCAGCCACGTATTGATGCACGTGGTTTAGATACGCTTTTGACAAACGCGTTAAACGGTTACAACGCAATGCCTGCACGTGGTGCATGCGGTGATTGTACCGATGACGAAATCAAAGCAGCAATCGATTACATGATCGAGTTTTAATTAAGC
>CAXRCC010000169.1:0-6695 GCA_964228975.1 Paraneptunicella sp.
ATTGTTAAAGTGACGCCAGCGGTGACTTTTGTGCCAGGAACGGCGTTGGTGAGAAATTCGCCTTTGGGGGTGCATGCTTGTCAAGCCGTGGGCAGCGAGCTGCATATTACGCTACGCGGAAGCAGTCATTGGAAGAATGAAAAAAAAGCCGTTTGTCGAGAAGAAGATATCAATAGCTTTTCGATAAAAGCGCAGTATTCAACCAGTGCTTTTCCCATTATTGGGGTGATGGAAATTATGCTTTCTCCCTTGCAATCACCCAATGCTTCAAACCTTGTCACGTTCGAAAAGCAGGCGAAATTGGTGCTAAAAGGGCAGTTATTTAACGCGTCTGTTGTGGTGCAAGTTCAGGCCACGCAAGTGACGGCCGCAGGCGCAACCGTGCCAGACACCACGCCTTATTCTGCAACCGCTGAATTTATGCCAGCAGCCGCGCAAGTTGCCGTGAAGTCTACTTAAACCTCTGTGCTTTTCTTTTGGCGCGAGGTAAGCGTCACAGGCTTTCGAATTTTCCTACAACCTCGATTTTAGTTATCCCTAGTTTGGAAACGTCATTTATGAATACGAATCAAGCGATTGCGCGCTATGGCACGCAACAGTATGAGCGTTTGGCACAAGAGTTAAGCGCTGAATATGTTTCAATTGAAGAGCGCTCGGTTGAACAGCAGCTCGCCTTTATGCAGCAGCTGTCACAGCATATCCGCTATTTCAATCTAGACAATAAAGAAGCGGGTGATTGGCAAGGCTTATTCGAAGCAGATCCAAAAGAAATGTTGGCGTATCTCGATAACCCTGAAGCGTTTGCGATAGCGCCCGATGCATCGCTTGCACAGCAACGAGAACAACAAGACAGGTTATCCTATTTAAGTCAGCCGCAACGTGTGTTGATCGGCATATTCTTGCGAATGAGCCAAGCGGTAAGAGCACGATTCAATGCGCTCACTCAGCAGCACTTGGATTTTTACTATCGTGAAATTTTGCAAATGGCACCGCAATCCGATCAGGCCGATACCCTTCATGTGATTGCTGAATTAGCGGGTAACAGCCTAGGTACAACGTTGGAAAAAGGCACGGTGTTAAACGCGGGTAATGATGCCGAGGGTAATCCGATACAGTTTGCATTAGATGCCAACTATCAGGTGAATCGAGCGAAACTCAGCGAAACGAAAACCATCCGTGTTAACCGCGAATACGTCAGTTTAAATCAGCTGCGTCAGCGTTATAAAAACGGGTTTGAAGTGGTGCTGCGCTGGGCGTTAGGCCAGTATTTTCAAGGGGATGTTTTACCCTCATTTCCCAAAGGACGCTACTTTGACCGCGCGGTTGACTTAGGCTTTTTGGTTGACCGCTTCCTATTTAATTCCGTGGAAAGTGGTTATACCCAAGCCTTTCGAGACTATGTTGTCAGTTTACTTGGCTTCGTGGACATGGGCGATTTTGATAGTGCAATGGATGTGCATGTTCGCGCTTTGCCAAAAAGTGATATCGACACCCTGTTCCAAGATAAGTTAACACAACATATTGAAGGTGCCGTATTGCCGATTTATAGCGAAATCCAAGGTGCCATCGATCTTGGCTTTTTGTTATCTCAACACCAAGCACTAAAACAACCTAATGCGCAAGCCAGCGAGCAACAGGCGTTTGTTGATTACGCGTTGAATCAATTGGGTTTTGCCGATATGGCGGTGTTTGAAGCCTACCTTGATTTATACGAAACCGCTGTGTCATGGGCGCAAACCTTCCCAAGTGACGAGGAATGGTTGGTGTCGATGGGGAAAATCGAAGCGGCGTTCGACAAGCGTTGGCAACAAACACAAATGCAACAACTGCTCACACAATACTTGCCGTCTTCTGTGGGAGAAAAAGGCCAGCTTCAGGTTTTATTTGAATACATTTTTGGTGATCCGCAGCCGGGCGATCGTTTACCAGCCATGCCTTCTACGTCGGATTCCTTGGAAACCTTGTACCACCAGCTAAAAGACGACCCAAAACAGCTTAAAGATAGCACTAAACTTGTGGCGCGTTATTTATCGAAGCTCGATTTGAACGTGCCAGACTACCTGTTTATTTACGAAATGCACTTAAATTCGGCGGCCCTTTATGCCCAGCCTCATAGTGAGATTTTGTCGTCTTCTCAGCCACCTCAAACCTCGTGGTATCGCTTTTTCCATAAGCTGCAACGCATTGAATTTAGACGTCGCAACAAATCCATTCCAAGGCCAGGACGATTAGACGTAAAACACATTGTTGCAGAAGATAACGCCACGCTAGATGGTAATCAGCCCGCTTTTGGTTCGTTAGAGGTGCCGGTTGATAGCGACAAGTATTACGGCCCGGGCCTTGCGGTGGTGTCGCCGTTATTGCACTTAGCAGAAGGGGACCGCCACGTGCGTGTGGAAGTGGCCTGTCAGCAAGCGCAATTTCCGTTAGACGACTTGCAACTCGCAAAAGAGCAGGGCAGTTTGCATTTTGATTTATGCCTGAGCGGGGAGAATGGCTGGCAAACCCTGAATACAAAAAATGACGGCGAAAAAGCCCGGTTCAGCATTCAAAATATTGGGAACGAATTGGTTGATGCCCATGAGTTAGACGAGTTGCTGGTGCTCACGGGGCTACCGCTCAATGGCGCTGAGATTAAAAACGGCGACAGTGTGATTTGGAATGATGGCTCTATTTGGCAGGTGTATAACGTTACCAGTACGCAGCTTCAACTGATTTATTTAAACAAGGTTGAAGGATTATCGAGCCAGCAATTTTGGCACGTGCCTCAACTGGCCTTCGTGCAAAATACCACGCCACTGACATCCTTAACGTATGCGCCGACTAAAGGTGAAGTGTCCCTTGCGCCAGCAGACGGCGGCTTTGGTAGTGCCAGTGAAATTATCGAGCAAGGCGATTTTGTTATTCTTCACTCTGGCGAGGTGCTTAGCGTAATAGAAATCGTTGAAGGCAGCTTAACGGCAAGAGTGGAATCCAGAGGCTTTTTGCCCGCCAGCATGATGACGACAATCAACGGCAGTAGCGCTGCGTCCACTCATCATCGAATTACCTCATTGGCGCTTCGTGATCGCGCTATCGTTGGAGAAATTGTGCCGCAAGGCTTAGTTGGGCGCGGCAACGTTTCAAGTGATACGGATAACGCCAGCGATAAGCTGTTGTTTTCCGCGCAAGATCAAAACCGCATGCTTCGTTTTCCAAGTGGTTTGAACTTAAGCATTCGACAGCTTGTTGAACCTACCGATGATACCGACGATAACGATCCTGAAAAGCCGTTTGCTCAAGCACTTGTTACGGTTCAGCCTGATACAGAAGCGGATTTTGACGAAAGACGCGTGAAGAAATTCTCGACTTATCCGGGAGTTGTGTTCGATCTCTTTTTAGATGCGACACTCCCTGCGGTGACACCGGCTTCCCCCTCGCAGGCAATACCGGGTTTTTCACCGATTGAGCCCGTATTGCAAATCAAATTAGCCAATATTATTGATAAATCGCAGGCACAAGAAAGCGTGGATATTGCCTATGAATACTTTAACCAAATACGCTTACACAACGTGCGTTTGCAGGTGAATGTTGAAGGTTTATCGCAATTACAATTGGCCAACGATGACGCTGCGCTTTCTGCCGGGCAGCCTTTCTTACCCTTTGGTTCAGCGCCTTACGCGGGGTCATCTTTGTATTTTAGTCACTATGAACTGGCACGAAAGAAGCTGTCTTCCATTCGGTTAAACATGGAATGGGTCGATTTGCCAGAGAACCTAGGGCAGTATTACCAAGCCTATCGCGAAGCTTACCCAGAGCAAGTGCCAGCCCTGAGTAATTCGGCCTATCAGGTGAGCATGAGCTTGTTCAATCAGCGAAGCTTTATCGAGCAAGATCAGAACCTCGTTCTGCTGAATACCGATGCACAAAATACCAGTCACATTGATGTCAGTCAGGGGTTTGCGCATTCCGCTTATCAGTTTTTACCTGATTATCCGGATACTGCACCTAGCTCACCGCTGGCGAGTGAACGTTACTTTAAGTTGTCTTTAGAGAACCCGGATTTTCAACACAAGATATACACCCACGTTATTCGTAAACTCAGCTTGCAGGCTTCAAAAGCAGAAGGGGCAGAGCTGCCGCTGATTAATGAGCCGTATACGCCACAAGTTAAATCGTTCACTGTGGATTATCGCGCAGAATCTGTGTTAACGCCGGATATTCGCGATGACGATATGCACTCTCAACTGGTGCATTTACATCCTTTTGGCGGCATCAATGTTAATCAAACCATTAACCCAAATCGTTTGGAGTTAGGCGCGACCTTATTCCCGCAATTCGATGATGAAGGCTTTTTGTATTTAGGTTTGGAAGAGGCGCAACCACAAGATGAAGTGACCATGCTGATTCAAGTGGTATCTGGCACAGGCAAGGCGAATTTAACCACGCCAGCACTGCATTGGTATTATCGCACCGAACAAGGGCTGGTGGCTTTGCCTTCAGAAAATTTATTAGACGATACGACCCGCTCCATGAGCTTTTCAGGGCTAGTTCGCATTCGTTTGCCGCAAGATATTGCATTATCGGGCCCGTTACTGCTACAAGGTAAACATTGGCTAGTGGCGCAGGTCATGAACAATGCTGCGTCGGCGGCGAAGATCCAAGCCATCATGCCTCAGGCCATTAAGGCTAAGCGGATTACTCGAATCGGCCCAGATACCGATCCCATATTGCCCGCGCAAACCGTATCCGGGTTAGCGACATCGGTTGCTGGTATTACTGGCATCAAGCAACCTTATCCTTCAGTGCAAGGTCGTGCGCAAGCGTCAACCGCTGAGTTTTATCGTGATGTTAGCGAGCGACTGCGCCACCGTCATCGCGTGGTCAGTATTTGGGATTATGAGCGTATTTTGCTTTCTCGTTTTGCGCAAATTCGCCAAGTAAAATGCTTGGCAGACAGCGAGCTTAACGTGGCAAATCAAGGCCAATCAGGTCAGAGCCAATCAGCGCGTCGCGCAGGTGCGGTGACCTTAGTGGTACTGCCAGAGATGAAAGGCCAGCCCATTGATAATGTGTTAAAGCCCGCAGTATCGCCGGATTTATTAACCCAAATCGAGTCAGAGCTGAGCCAACTTGCCACGCCCGAAGCCCGCATTAACGTGATTAACCCCGTCCACGAAGAAATTCGTTTTCGCGTGGCGGTGCGCTTTAATCCGGGGTTTGGCCCGGGCATTTATCAGCGTCATGTGATTGAAGACATAAAAGCCTTGCTCACCCCTTGGGTGGATGCCAACGCCAAGCCGATTCAAATGGGAAATCGTTTGTATTTTTCTGAAGTTATTGATCATCTTGAACGCCAAGAATACGTTGATTACATCGCCAATCTCACCTGCTTTAAGCGTGTCATAATCAATGCTGGAACGGATGAAGTGCGACACGTTTTTCAAGTCGTGCCAGGCGGCTCGGTACAAGTTAATCGACCGGATGCCATGCTGGTCTCGAGCGATTTTCATCGTGTTGATGTGATTGCCAGTGAACATTTCAATCCAGAAGATTATCAAGGTGTGGGTTACATGGTTGTTGAATTAGACAACATCGTGAAATAACACGCTGCTTTAAAAAATTCCTTTTTGCCGCTCACGTCTTAAGAGTGTGAGCGTCCTTTTCAAATTACCCTCTACGACAAATTAAGGTAACGCTATGACAGCAAAAAATCGTCGCGAGTTAAAACAGAAGTTTCGCACGGGCGCACAGCCGACAGCCCAAGACTATGCCGATGTGTTGGATTCCGGATTTAACGGGCTTGATGATGGCATCAATAAGCCACTAGAGCCTTATTTGCCTGTGCGTATTAAAGGCAATGGCGCAGGGTTAAACATCCTCGATTTTTACAACGACGATACCCATCATTGGCGAATCAGCTTATTGGCTGATAGCGACTCCGGTTACAACATTGCAGACCCATCTGGGCGAAGCCATTTCTTTATGGAAGATGGCACGGGCAATATTGGGCTGGGCATGAGCAAACCCAAAGGAAAGCTGCACATTAATCAAGCGGACGACGCGGGCGATGCGGTTTATATCGAAGATTTTAAAAACGATGCGACGCCAACACGTATTACTAATGCGGGCAATATTTACGTGCGCTCTGAAGTGACAGAAGGCGAAGTAGACGATGCCAATTTTTACGTCAATGGCGACACGCGCGTGGTGAATGAAAGCACCGACGCGTCATTTTTGCACATTAACCGTCATGGTGCGGTGAGTTTTAATGCGTTAACCGATGCGCTTCAACCTCAAATCGATATGCATTGTCCGATGAATTTACACGGCGCGCTGGTTGTGGAAGAGGACGTTGAAATCAAAGGCAAGTTGACCGTTTTTCAAGAAATGGACATTAAGTCGGTTGCACAAGGCGATGGAGGCACGATTCAACTTGGCGATACCAATGGCGACCAGGTCTCTATTCGCGGCAAGTTAAATTCAGGTGACGCCGAGCCGCTACAAATCAATGACTCATTGAATGTGCATGAATCGCTTACTGTGACACAAAGTATTCAAGCTGCATCAGCCAACATCACACAAAATTTAGTGGCAGGTACATTAAGTGGTGATGGTGCGGCAGTTTCTAATTTAACCGCTGGGAATATTGCCACAGGAACAGTTCCTTTAGCTCGTCTTCCTGTTGACGCTAACGAGCTACTGGGGACAAGCCA
>CAXRCC010000170.1:0-5804 GCA_964228975.1 Paraneptunicella sp.
GTGACTCAATAGAGCATCACTCACAGCAATGGAAAGGGTTTTAAAAGGAGAGAACGTTAAAATACCCCTCTCAAACTAACATCCATGAGCGCGATTTAACATGACTTTTAGAGAACAATATTAACCAAAAATAATTAACGCTGATGGGAGCAACCAGGAATGAGCCTTTCCCAAGCCATGGTTGCGCATATGAGAACATATCGTGTTAAATCAGGTGTAGAGAGCGCATACTCAACGCATATTAATAACGGTACCCCCTTTTAAAAGCAGGCTTTTTTCATGAAAAACCACCTTTCCATTCGCTCATATAGCCGCCAAAGAAAAGGCCATTCACACGATTATCACCAGCTTGTGTTGCCTGTTTTAGGGGTCATTAACATTGAAGTGGGCAACTACTGTGGAAAGGTGGCACCCGGTGAATGTGTTGTTATTCACAAAACAGAAATGCACCACTTCACTGCCGATGAAGAAGCCCGCTTTGTGGTTGCCGATGTCTCTGCTTTGCCGGAAAATTTGGTAAACCCACCCTCTTTAGTGTTTTCCGTTTCGCCTCCACTTTTAAGCTACCTGAATTTTATTGAAAAACAGTTAGAACATAAGTGTAACGACGCCATTGAAAAGGCCATGTGCGATACGTTTATGCTTTTGCTTGCCGACCAAATCACACCACGCCAACTCGATCCGCGAGTACGCACCAGCATCGAATACATTCTTGCTCATTTAGCCTCTGAGCTGAGCATCAATGTTATTGCAAAGGCCGCCTGTTTAAGCCCGACACAACTAAAAAAACATTTTAAAGCACAAATGGGCGTGAGTATTTTCACCTACATTACTCAAGCTAGAATGGAAAAAGCAAAAACCTTGCTCACACACACCGATTACCCCATTGCTATCATTGCTGAAAAAGTTGGCTATTTAAGCCCCTCTTCCTTTTCTCGACGCTTTAATGAGCACTTCGGGTTAAGTCCTAAAGCGTTTTTGCGTTAGCTTGCATACCTGTTCGGCAAACAAAGGAAAAAACGCCTTAACACAACAACAGTGCGTCCTATCTGCACATTTTTAAAATACTAACTCGGATACACTGCCACCCTACTTAGTGTTAACGAGAACAGCATCATGCCACTTCATTCTCCACTTTTTAAAGGCACGCTTGCCATTATTATTGCCTGTTTCTTCTGGGGGACCACGGGCACATCGGCAAGCTTTCTAACGAATGTCTCGCCGCTTGCCATCGGTGCATTCGCCATGGGGCTTGGCGGCGTCATGCTGGTCGCCACGTCTTTCAATCGCATCAAGCAAGACGCACAGATTTTCTATCACAATAAGCGACTCGTTGTGTGTGGCGGTGCGGCGGTGGCCGTATACCCACTTGCTTTCTATAGTTCTATGGACTTAGCTGGGGTGGCGATTGGTACGGTGATATCCATCGCCAGTGCACCCATTTTCACTGTGCTGCTTGAAAGGGTTGTTAACCAAAAAACCATTACTTCACAGTGGGTCATCCAATTTAGTTTAGGCGTCGTTGGTGTGTATCTGCTCGTTAGCGGAAAAAGCAACGAAACTCATAGCGAAGATGTCTTTTCTGCACAGGTGATAGGCGTTGTGCTTGGCCTAGTTGCAGGTTTCAGTTACGCCCTTTACGCTTGGGTTGCACGTAATCTCATCGAGAAAGGCGCACATTCAAAATCCGCAATGGCCAGTGTGTTTGGCATCGCGGCCTGTTTATTATTACCGCCACTGCTTTTCACAGAACATAACTTATTTACAACAAGCATGAATGCAGGCATTGCCTTATACATGGCGATATTTCCAATGTTTATGGGTTATTTGCTCTTCGGCTACGGGCTGAAATATGTACATGCCAGCCAAGCCACACTGATCACCTTACTCGAACCTGCTCTTGCCACCGTCATGGCCGTGCTTATTGTGGGGGAGCGCTTTACCCTCATCGGTTGGTTTGGCGCAATCATTATCATGTTGAGCTTAGCTGTTAAGCCCAAGAAAAGCGCCAGTGACGAACAAACTTCACTGGCGTGATGCGGCTAGGGGCTATTTTCGAGTAGAGCGTTGTGGTTGAGCGTTCTATTCGCGTTGTGGTCGGCGTTCTATTCGCGCGTTGTGGTCGAGCGTTTTATTCACGCGTTATGGTTAAACCTGAATCAATTGACGAATGCGGGTTTGCGCTATTGAATCCCAAAGCATGGAGGGATAAATAGACACAAAATCGCGCCCCGCGTCGTTCAACCACTGAATATGACGTTGCTCCAAGCCTAAATCTAATAAAAAGGCCTCATTCACAAGCAAAAATTGAGTCTTGTAGGGCAGCAGAAAATACGCCCCGAGCTGATGAATGGCTTTGGCTTCCTGGTAATGGCTAAACCACTGATTGGCAAATTTCACACTGCTTTTGCTGTACCAAAAAGTGCCAAAACAAATACCGAAATTAGGGTTACTATTCATCGGCACTGCATGCGGTGTTTGTGGCTGGGTTGACGTTTGCGTTTTCGTTCGGGATTGCGTTTTCGTTAGTGGTTGAATTGGCGTTTGCGTTTGTAGCTGAGTTTGCGTCGTCACCTGCCCACTTAGCACTTCCCTTGCTTGATTAAAATCGCTAAAACCCAGTGCCTTAGCCAGCTTGTGCTGAATATCCTTAAGCTTAATCGGCGCGGTTGTTGATTCATCTTCAGCACCACGCAACGCTTTAAGCTGTTTTTTGGCTTTGATTTTCAATTCATCCAAAGCAAGGTGCATAGGCTGTATAGGCGCGTTTGCATGTCGTTTTTCAGCCACATCAGAAACAGAACGGGTGGCAGAATGAGAAACAGTATCAGAAGTGTGAGGTAAAAATGTGTTCATGACATAGTATCCAAGTTATGTGGCATTCCGCGTTACCAACTTAGATCCATGAAGAACCTTTTTTCAAAACATTATTTTGGGAGAGTGAATTCATCTTTGCGGAACAGGCGTCTCTTAAGCCTTTTTTATCTTAGTCATGAAAAACACGGAATGTAAAGAGTAAAAATACAGCGATAAATTTGCTAGAATCCGCGGCACTCGCAGTACAGCGCGTCTTGTTCGTATCGCCAGAGCACCATCTTAATGTAAGGAATGTCTTTTGAATCAATCACCTAAACAGCCTAAAAAATCCGACTCGTTTTCAGCACTGCCTCTGAAAAAAGCGCTGCTAAGCACTCTCGATAGCTTAGGTTATACCACGATGACGCCCATTCAGGCGCAGAGTCTTCCTTTTATCATCAACAACAAAGATGTGATTGGTCAGGCAAAAACAGGCTCGGGCAAAACAGCCGCATTTGGGTTGGGCTTGCTCAACAAGCTCGATGTTAAACGCTTTCGAATCCAAACCCTTGTGCTTTGCCCCACCCGCGAGTTGGCGGATCAGGTCGCAAAAGAAATTCGCACCCTAGCGCGCGGTATTCATAACATTAAAGTGCTGACCCTTTGTGGTGGCACGCCTATGGGACCACAAATTGGCTCTTTGGAGCACGGCGCGCACATCGTGGTGGGTACACCGGGCAGAATCGTGGACCACCTTTTCAAGAACCGACTGGATCTGCGCAACGTGGACACCTTAATTCTTGATGAAGCGGATCGCATGTTAGAAATGGGCTTTCAGCAAGATCTTGATGCCATTTTGCAAGAAGCGCCCATTGAGCGACAAACGCTTTTATTCAGCGCCACCTTCCCAGAGAAAATTAAGTCGATGACAGAGTCGATTATGTCCTCTCCGGAACATATTGTGGTGAAAGAACAGCACACTCGTAACACCATCGAGCAACACTTCTATCACATCACCGACGACAAAAAACGCCGAAACGCGTTAAAACTGTTGTTACTCAAACACAAGCCCGAAAGCGCCATTGTATTTTGTAATACCAAACGCGACACCCAACAAGTTAGCGATGATTTGGCCGACTTTGGCTTTAGTGTTGCCGCCTTGCATGGCGATTTAGAACAGCGCGACAGAGAAAAAGTGCTGCTCAAGTTTTCAAACAAAAGCACCAATATTTTGGTTGCAACCGATGTTGCCGCACGCGGTTTAGACATCGAATCGCTCGATGCCGTCTTTAATTATCACCTTGCCTTTGATGTAGAAGTTCACACGCACCGCGTGGGTCGTACTGGTCGTGCCGGCAGCTGGGGCAAGGCATTCACCTTCTATGAAGAACACAACTACACCCTTGCTATGATTGAAGAAGCCCTAGGCAGAGATGCTGGCAGCGAGCGTTTACCCGATGAAGCTATGCTCAGCCAAAAGCCCCCTAAAGCGGTGATGAGGACCATACAAATTGATGGCGGTAAAAAAGATAAACTTCGCCCGGGCGACATTCTTGGGGCATTAACGGCTGGAAAAGAATTCAACGGTAAGCAAATCGGTAAAATCAACGTGAAAGACATCACGGCGTTTGTGGCGGTTGAGCGCGCCATCAGCAAACGCGCTACGCAAAAAATCAATACCGAAAAAATGAAAAATCGAAAATTCAGAGCCCGCTTGCTGTAATTTCTCGATTTTTTATTGCGCCTGCAAAAAAGTAGCATTGGGCTGTGATCATTTCTTAAAGTGTGCGTGTATAATTCACGCACATTCAACACGTCTTACTTAATAAGGCTCGCTAATCCATTGGCAACATTTATTACCCACCCCACTATTTACAGGACGACATTATGCGTTTTTTACACACTATGTTGCGCGTAGGCGATTTACAACGCGCCATTGATTTTTACACCGACATTCTTGGCATGAAGTTGTTACGTCAGAGTGAAAATACCGAATACAAATATACACTTGCGTTTTTAGGCTATGGCGATGAGTCAGACAACACCGTCATCGAATTAACCTACAACTGGGAAACCTCAGAGTACGAACACGGCAGCGCATTTGGCCATCTTGCCATTGGCGTAGACGACATCTACGCAGTTTGCGACAAAATGAAGGAAAAAGGCTGTGATGTGTATCGCGAACCAGGTCCTGTTTTAGGCGGTGATGTAGTCATTGCTTTCGTACGCGATCCGGACGGATACGCCATCGAACTTATCCAAGAATAAAATTCACCTTACCAATTAGTGGGTCAATTAAAACACCGGCCCATTTCTCCCCCTCTTTTTATTTTCCTACCAATTAAAGTGCCTCCCCAATAACACCGTTATTAGACCTTTGTTTAATTGTGGTTTTCTTGGAGAAAAGTGACATTATCGTCAATACTTAAGTCTGAATATTCTTTCTTTCCAGACGGCGAGCGGTATCGTAAATAATGCAAAAAGCGAGCTTAATTCGTAGAAGAAATACAATGTCACCTGCCTATTTAGTTGGCAGTTTAAAACCATTGGCGAGAATCAATTATTTATTCGCGCTGCTTGTTTTACTCTTTCCCCAGAGCAGTTTGAGCCACACATTACACGCGAGCGGTGAAGATTACAGTTTGTTTTTACAACGACTTTCTCCCACTGAAGGCCTTTCTCAAAGCGAAGTCACTCAAATCGCGCAAGACAACGTGGGCTTTATTTGGATTGCGACGCGAATGGGATTAAATCGCTATGATGGGTACACCATAAAAAGAGTGTTAGGCCCGAATTCAATATTTGAACAAGAAGAAATTTACGCTTTGCATCTCGGTGAGCAAGGCTACATGTGGGTAAGTACTGTCGCATCTGGCATTTACCGGGTTAACCCATTAACGCTAGAAGCAGAACAATTCACCGATGGGCGCATGCCCAAGTCAAACAAGCCCTTTTCAGTGGTTGCCGACTTCGAACAAAACGATCCAAACCATTTATGGCTAGCGCTC
>CAXRCC010000171.1:0-22131 GCA_964228975.1 Paraneptunicella sp.
AATACTTGCTTCTTTAACAAACGAAGCTGTAACAATGAAGAAGATCAACATGATAAATACAACGTCCAACATCGGCGTCATATCGATTGTGGCTTCTTCTTCTTCCATCAGGTTTTGTAAATGTTGTTTCATCTTTGTATCACCTGCCCTTTTGGGCCGCTGCTTGCTCGAACATTCGAGCAAGGAATCAAACTGTGCTTAAACGTCTCTGTCCATTTGCATTGCATCTTCAAGATGCATGCGCTCTGATTTCGCTGTACGTGTTAACCACGTGGATGCGAATACGCCAGAAAGTGCGCCTACCATGCCAGCCATTGTTGGCACAGTGGCTTTAGATACACCTGACGCCATAGAGCGCGCATTACCTGAACCTGAAATAGCCATTACATCGAATACTTCAATCATGCCTGTTACCGTGCCCATCAATCCAAGAAGTGGACACAAAGCAACCATGGCTTGAATGATTGGAATCGAATTTTTCAAGTTCAAATCTAAACGAGAGATAAACAGCTGTCGGATTTGCTCTGCATTCCAAGAGCTTCTGTCTTTGCGTGCGTACCAGTTGGCAATCGTTTGCTCTTTTAGCTTTTGATGCCAAACAAAAAAGTACATAGCGCGTTCTAAAATAAACAACCACATGATGAAGATGAGGACACCGATGGCCAAAAGCACCTGGCCACCTGTCTCAATAAAATCACGTATGGCTTCTAAGAACTCTACGAAGAACATTGCTTCTCTCCTTCGGCTTAAGCGTTACGCTCAGCACGTTCAGCAATCACTCCAGCAGATTGTTCTTGTAAGATGCTCACGATAGCTCTACTGCGTGTGTTAAGTAGTGCGTAAAGAAGCGTTGTTGGGATAGCCACAACCAAGCCCAGTACCGTTGTTACCAAGGCCGTAGAAATACCACCAGCCATGAGTTTCGGGTCACCTGTGCCAAATAACGTAATTGCTTGGAAGGTTTTGATCATACCGGTAACTGTACCTAATAGACCCATTAGCGGCGCCACAACAGAGATGATTTTTACAATCGTCAATGAGCGAGTCAGCTTAGGCATTTCACCTAAAATAGCTTCTGTTAAGTGCAGTTCTAATGCTTCTACGTCTGCGTTTGGATGCTTGTCGCGAACCTGCATAACACGACCTAGCGGGTTATCTGAAGAGAACGTTGAAGATTTAAGCTGACGATTCACTTTCATTTTGATGATAGAAAGCGAAATCAAACGCTCAAGCGCAAGTAATAAGCCAATTGCACCTACCGCTAAAATGATGTAACCCACTTCTGCGCCTTGTTCGATACGCTCTTGCAATGTTGGCGCTTGAACCAACAAGCCAAGGATAGAACCGCCCGTTGGGTCTAAACCGAACTGAACGAATTCACCTGAAGACGCTTGAAGCGCTGCGGCGCTGTCACCAAAACGCGCAGCTGGTTGGCGAATCAATTCTGCGATTGTGCCTGTTGCGCCGTTATAATCGAGGTATTTACCGTCGGCAATCAAAGCAAAAGGTCCAACGCGAACGATGTCTTTTTGTACTTTGTTACCGCCCGCTTCAACAACGTCTGTTGTGAATCGAGAGATTTTGCCCGACTCTGTCATTTCGCGCTGCATTTCAAACCAAACGCGCTCGAGTTCTTCAATGGAAGCGAGTTTAGAGCTTTTACCCATTGACTGAGCTAGCTCATCAAGGAACACGTCACGGCCAGGGATTTCAGCAGAAATTAATGAATTGTGGAATTTGTTTTTTGTGTCGCCAGAAACTTGTTGAAGCGCACCAAAAAGCTCTTTTAACGATCCAAGACGCTTGGTTAATGAATCATTTAAGTCAGCAATTTTAAATTCGTTTTCTTCGAAGCTTGTTTCCAAGTTTTCACTTCGCTTCAACTCGTTATCACGTGTTTGCGCGGCTTCTGCCAACATACGATCTTGCTCTGATACTTTCTGAGCAAACTCTTTTTCACGTGCAGAGTTTTGTTGATTTTGCTGGAATTGACCTTCTTCTAGCTGCTTAAGCAAGGCATCTAGGTCAAGTGCTTTGTCTTCTGCAACAGCATGGGTAGCAATAACAGCACCGAACAAGGTCGCAGTAATTAATTTAAACATGTTTTTCATGATAGGCATTCCTTACTCGGTAATTGCGACTGGCAACATTAATAAATCAGGTGCCATTTGCTTCTTCGCCATACGCAAGCCTTTAGTCACTTGAGTACGATAGCTAGAAGATAGCTCTTCCCATTGTTTGGTCTCTTTGTTCCAAACGCCTTGCTTGCTCGCATCACGCGTTTGGTACATCAAAATGGCACGACCAACACGTAAGAAATCCACATCACGTTCTTGACCATCAACGGTTAATAAACCCGAGTAAGCTTCCATGGTACGACCGTAATCCATTTCAACTTGGTAAGCTTCCATCACACGACGGAATTTTTCAGAAGCGGCAACGTCTGCGCGATCCATCATGTCACGCAAATCCGCAATACGCTTGCTACGCTCTTCAGGAAGGAATGGCGTGTCTAACGCAACAAATTGCTCAAGACCATCAATCATACGCATCATTAAAGGTGTGATTTGTCTTTCGATAACACTCACTTCATCAATTGACGCATTCAAATCCGCCATTTCTTGCACTTGGCTGCGGATTTGTTTTTCAAGCTGACCGTTATAAACGCGTAAACCATCTGTTTCTTTGTTGATGGTTTTGAACTTTTGGATTTTGCTTTCGATTGTATCCGTAAGTCCATTGATCGTTTGTTGTGAGTTTGCGGCTGACTCATTGATTTCAGAAGCCGCTTTAACAACAGGTTTCAAATACCCGTCTTCTTGTGCGATTCCCGAATTTACAAAGGCTAAGCTCGCGGTGAGCAAAGCGACTGGGAATGTCTTGGAAAGCTTCATATGTCTTACCCTAAGCGTGATGTTTAAATGGCAGAACGCCTAAATTTTCTGCGCGCAGTTTAGGGGGGCACTGTGACAGTTTTATTACATTTATGTCAGGGCTTCGTGAATTCTCGAAGGCCAGCGTTTGCAAGCCCTCTAGGGCAAGAGGTTAAGCGTAATATTACACTTTTGTGTCAAAACAAAAGCCCCACGACAAGGTGGGGCTTTCTGGACTAAATGGTCAATTTTACCGGGTTAAAAACCGATGCAAATTAGAACTCTCGCTTGTATGAAAGGCTAAAGCCAATACCGCGCGTTTCCGAACGTAAAGTAACCCCTTCAAACTCCAACTCTTTCTCTTCATCCAGAATGTTTTGTAGCTTGAACTTCAACGTGCTGTTGAAATCAGGATAGTAGGTATACACCAAATCTAACGAGTGAAACGGTTGCTCGTAACTGTCGTCAAAGGTATCGATACCCGGAATGATGATACGCTCACCAAACACGTTATATACCAACGATGCCGAGTGGTTACCGTCATCAGAGTCGTAACCTAAGTTTAAGTTCAACACGTACTCTGAGTGACCCGTTAAACGGCGCTCAAGGTTGGTAATTGACGCCGACACCCCGGTTTGCTCAACGATTTTTTGTCTGTCTAGCGTGATTTCAGAATCACTTAAGGTCAGGTTACCGCTCACAAACAAGTTGTCCCAAATACCGTCATCGCTAACAAACGTTAAGTCTTGTAGGAATTCGATTTCCACACCGTATAGCTCACCGGTATCGGCGTTAGCAATACGCACTAATGGCGGACCATCCTGTGCAGGAGACTGTACCGATTCAATGGGGTCAATCATGTCTTTGTAGAACAACGCTACAGACACGTTATTGCCCGTATCTGAGTACCATTCCCAACGGATATCGTAGTTTTTAATGGACGTGGTTCTTAAGCCCGGCGTTCCCCCCACTGGGAAGTCCGTTAGTGGATCGATGTAGGTTGATGCCGACACTTCACGAATGTCCGGGCGCACAACGGTTTCACCGTAGCCAAAACGCAACTGCATTTCTGGACTGATGGTGTAGGTTAACGCTAACGACGGGTAGAAATCGTCTTCTTTGAAGATCAAATCTTCAAGGTTGCCACCATCTGGAATATCGAACTGATTAGTACGTGGGTCGAACGGTGTTACCGCTTGGCGATAGTCTTCCCAACGCACACCGCCACTGAAGCGCCATGTGTTATCAAAGAACAAATCGGCTTCAACATAGTACGCATCAATTTTCTGGCCTGACGCATAATCATCACCATCGATGGTAGTGTCGGTTAACAGCGGCACTGTCGATAATTCAAAATTATCCAGGTTTTCATCACTAAAGATGTCGCCAAAATGGTGACCTGCTAAGTCCGAAGAGTTAGCCAAGCCACGGGTATTTACGTCGAATCGGCGGTTTTCAGCTTTACGTGATTTTGTCACGAAATCGCCGCCCACCTTAAATTCCATTTCCCAACGATCTAGAGAAAGTGGGTAATTCACGTTCCAGCCGTAGTTTTCAACACGATCGTGCAGTACTTGGAACTGATAACGCGCGGCGGTTCTGGCATTGGTTAACGCACTTTCGTTAACTCTGTCGTAAATACCATCAAGGTTTTCATCTTCTAATAAGAAGCGTACCGATACATTACCCGGCGCTCGACGGCTTGAGCGACCAAGCGAGTAACGCCAGTCAAAGCCCATGAAGTCTAACTGCGGGAACGTGTGTGTGCCGCGCACTTGGTTAGTGAATAGCTGGCGTTCTTCGTAAACCACTTCATATTCACGAATACGCTGGTTATCAATCAACTGGATGTTGTTCGAGTTACCGATTTTATCCTTAATGCGATCGCTGGTATCGTTTAGCGCGGTTGAGCTAAAATCAATGCGGTGATGGCGTTTGTAATCGATACCGAAGTTAAACATGCCAGACCAAGTGACATTGTGCTCCGTTGAATCCACTTCATCAAAGAAACGCACTAGCGTGATTTCATCGCCATTTCGCTGTGGTTGCTCACCTAAGAACTCTTCAGATACGTCCCATGAATTATCGTAACTGCCTGCAACTAAGAAGCCGTAACGAATATCGTCGTTGAAGTCGTAACGATCCCCTAACGAGAAACCAAAGCCGTAATCCGGATCCACACTTTCCAGCACAGGATCGTAGTTACGATTCACGTCTTTTAAAATGCTGCGAGCTTCTTCCGTAGTCACGTTGTCAAGGAACTGAAGGCTTTCCCAACGTTCTACAATCGAAGCTGGCGCTGCACGTGTGCCATCGTCTTCACCATTAAAATCGCTACCACCATCGTATTGAATCGCATCGCTGAAATTATCGGAATTGCCACCTAATTTGACGTTGGCATTAAAAACAAAGTCGTTAGGAATGGTTTTCAAACGAATGTCGATATTACCACCACCAAATGCCGCTGGCATTGAAGGAGAATAAGACTTTTGAACCGATAGGCTTTCAATGATGTCAGACGGGAATAAATCCAGCGGAATAACTGAGCGCGTTGGATCCGGGCTTGGTACTGAGCTACCGTTTAGCTGAGTACTCGAATAACGTTCACCCAAACCACGAACGTAAATGAATTTGCCGTCAACCAAAGTTAGGCCAGTTACACGACGAAGTGCTGCCGCCGCATCACTGTCACCTGTACGAGAAATTTGTTCTGCACCAAGAATATCAGCAACGAAGGCTTGTTCCTTACGTTCTTGCAGTACCGCGGTTGCACTGCCTTTTAATCTTGTTCCGACTGCGACAACTTCTTCAAGAACTTGGTCTTCCTCTTGTGCCTGCAATGCTGTTGGCGCGGAGCCTAAGCTGGCAATAATGGCCAAGGATACTTTCGCAAGAGGATACCTGTTTGCTCGCGTAGTCATTTGTTACCTCATAAGAAATCGAATACTAAAAATTTCGGGCGCTTTTTACGACAAGTGCGCTGCCGCAGCAACGCACTTTATTTAAGCTAAATTGTTAAGCGCTATAAGGCTTATTCAAGGCCTACAGCCCAACCTGCTGTCCAATCGTTGTCGGCTTTCACCGCACCTACAAAGTCAACGTTGTCGAAGAACGTATCGCCAGAGAAGTCTTTCGCTGTGCCTTCATAGATAGTGAAGATACCGTCAAGTACGGCTGCGCGGTCGGCAGCTACGGCATTGTCAGATTGTGTGTTCAAGAACCAGTTTTCTAGGTCAACTGCACCGTCTGCATTCTTGAAGTTTTCACCGTTTTCACACGCGATAACCGAGTTAGTGAATGTGATAGTACCGTCACCTAAGTTAGCTTGGCTTTCTGCTACGTTTTCTACCTCGAAGCACTCACCCATGCCAGCTGGACCTGTGATAACGAAGTTAGAAAGCTGTGCGCCAGTTCCTTCACGAAGGTAAACACCCTCTGAATCATCTTCACCGTCGAATGTGTTACCAATAATCGTCATGTTAGCGATTGAAGGGTTAGATTGCGGCTGGATGTCAGGTGTTGAGCCATCGTTATCCGCTTCGATTGCACGGTTTGCATCAGAATTATCCGTTGCTTGTCTCACCAATACGTATTGAAGCTTGCCTTGGAAACCGTTGTCCCAATCTACGCTGTCGTCTTGGTTATCTGTCAATACGATGTATTTCGCGTTTACGCTACCACCGAAGAACTCGATACCGTCATCTGCGTTTTGGTGAACTTGGATGTACTCAACCGTTGTGCCTGAGCCAACACCACCAAATGTGATGCCGTTTAGTTCGTTATCCGGTGCGATTTCAAAGCCCGCGTGCTTAACACGAACGTAGCGAAGCATACCTGAGTTATCTTCTGAATCTGTTCCACCGAATACTGCACCTTCTTCTACACCTTCAACTTGTAGTGCGCAGTCTGAACCATCAGCTGGACACTTGTTAGATGGCGCGTTACCCAGTAGTACGATACCACCCCACTGGCCTGCTGCTGTCGCTTCACCCGCAAGGTCTTGGCTAGAAGTGAATGTGATTGGGTTAGCAACTGTGCCTTCTGCGTGGATTTGAGAATCACGGCTAACGACTAAGTAATCGTTACCTGAGCGACCAAATACCGTTACGCCCGGCTCAATCGTCAATGTAGCGCTGTTTTCTTTGTCGCCACCAACGAATACGGCACCTGAAAGCGCGTAGTGGTTACCAGCAACCAATGTCATGTCAGACGTAATGCGACCCGAGATTTGACACGTTGTCACACCCGCAACAGGTGAGATAGCCGTTGAACCTGCTGGGCAACCTTGTACTGGAGCAGATGCCGTGACTTCACCGCCACCGAAACCAAATGCCCAACCTTGACGCCAATCGTCAGTACCAACCGCACCGATGAAGTTTGTTGCATCGAAGAAGCCGTCTACTTGAGAAGCGTCTGTACCTGCATTAAGCAATGGAGAGCCCGCTAAAGGCGAACCGTCTGTGCCAAGCATAACCGCTTCAGAAACGCTGTTGCCTTCTTGAGAATTAAGGAACCAATCTTCTAGGTCTGTTGCACCATCAGCATTCTTGAAGTTTTCGCCGTTAGTACATGCCATGATTGAGTTTGAAATGGTGATAGTGCCGTCAGCAAGGTTTGCTTGGCTTTCTGTCACGTTTTCAACTTCTAAACACTCACCCATTTCAGAAGGCCCCGTCACAACCATGTTATAGATTTGTGCGCCTGTGCCTTCACGAAGGTAAACACCCTCTGAATCATCTTCGCCGTCGAAGTTGTTACCAATGATAGTGATGTTAGAAATAGAAGGGTTTGATTGTGGCTCGATATCCGGTGTAGAACCGTCGTTATCTGCCTCAATACCACGGTTTGCATCGCCAGAGTTTTTGTCTTGCTCGATGTAAACGTATTGTAATTTACCACGGAAACCGTTATCCCAGTCTACGCTGTCGTCTTGGTTGCCAGTTAACACTAAGTGTTTCACTTCAACGTTACCGCCGAAGAATTCTACACCGTCATCTGCGTTTGCGTGAACTTGGATATAGTCAACGTTTGTACCTGAACCAACACCACCGAATGTAATACCGTTTAATTCATTATCTGGTGCGATTTCGAAACCTGCGAATTTAACGATTACGTAGTTTAATGTACCTGAATTATCCGCTTCATCTGTGCCGCCGAATACTGCACCTTCTTCTACCCCTTCAACTTGAAGTGCGCAGTCAGAACCGTCAGCAGGACATTTGTTTGAAGGTGCGTTACCTAGCAACACCATACCGCCCCACTGACCCGCTGTTGTTGTTTCGCCAACAACGTCTTGTAGTGAAGTCATGATAATCGGGTCTGCAGATGTACCCGCAGCTTCGATTTTAGAACCACGGCTAACAACAAGGTAATCGTTACCCGTTTGACCGAAGATAACCGTCCCTTCTTCCACTGTCAGTGTTGCGCTGTCCGCGTTATCGTTACCCACGAAAACCGCACCAGAAAGTGCATACATTGCATCGTTAGATAACACAGTATCTTCGGTAATACGACCCGAGATAACCTGAACTGTCACAGTTTCACCTAACGCATTTGATACAGCTTGACTCAAGCCTGCATTAAACTCACCAGGTAGGTTTGGTGTAGTTGGCGTTGTAGGTGTAGTAGGCGTAGTTGGAGAACCACCGCCCGTGTTGTTGTTGCTGTTGTTAACACTGTTATCGATGCTACCTTCGTTAATGTTAACGTCGCCACCACAGCCTGCTAGTGCAAGTGCTGCCGCCAATGCAGATACTTTAAATACGTTTTTAAATTCCATTAGTGTGCTCCAGTTCGGAATTCTATATTTCTAAAAAAATCTGGCGCAAAGCCTATCGGACAACTGTGACACATTTGTTACAGAGAAAACCTGTCACAAATGTTTAATAGACGTACAATTCGAAAGGGGAAAGGAGAAAAGAAAATTTATTGATTAAAAGTGCGAAACCATTTTGTGATCACGAACTTTTTCCCTTTAATGACGGGGTGTGCGTGGTGCAACGTCATTGGATTTGGCGCGCCGCTAGGCAGCAAATTATTCCAAATTAACGCCGTGCCTTTTTGCGGGGTGAAACATTTTTGTAATGTGACAAACTCGGTCTCACCCCCTTCAATAACATCGTTTAAATAAATCATGCAGGTCCACGTTCGCTGACCTCTTTTGGCGGCATGTTGGCGATAAGCTTCTGTCCCCGGCTCAAAGTAATCGGTATGCTGTTTAAACTCTTGCCCGACTTCGTAGCGCTGCGCTTGCATCACTTCATTCTCGCCTATGCCTAACTTTAATAAGGACACAATTTTTTGTTCAACGTCACCAATCACAGCGTCGTTAAGAAAAGTCAGTTGGCACGTCGTAGAAGTGCGATGGCTTTCAAACCCTTTTTTAGCGGCAATCGTCGAAGGCTCAAAATGGTTTTGTGCAACGTCAATCACTTGCTGACACACGGCATCGTCTAAAAAGTGCGGGATCGCATAAAGTTGAATGGTATCGTTACCGTGGACTTCAACGTTTTCCAGTGCAAAGCGAGGCTTCGCCAACGCCTTAAAAAACTCAGCATTCAGCGGGCTGCTAACCGTACTCGGCAAATTGCTTCCCAACACGGCTTTGGCATCCTCAAATAAAAAACCATTTTCTAACAGCGTTTTGAGAATTTGCATCGCGGGTGTGCCAGAAAGCAACGCTTTGAGCACCCATTGTTTCCAATTTGCGGGTAATGCCACTGTACTGCGCCTAGTTGACTTGTTTGATCAGACGAAGCTGACGTTTAATATCGGAATCGAGCACGCCCACGTACCCGGCTTTTTTCACAAGAGCTTGCCCTTCATCGGATAAAATGAAAATCAGAAACTCTTTTGTGATCTCCGGCAAGGCTTCATCTGGGGCTTTATTCACAATCATATAAAGCGTTCGGGAAAGCGGGTAATCGCCGCTGGCAATACTGTTAGCAGAAGCCGGAATGTAATCATCACTGTTCGCTTTTATCGGCAACACTTTTACACCGGAATAGGTATAACCAAAAGCCGCGTACCCTAACCCACCTGGCGAGAATGCTACCGATTGAATAATGGAGGCCGAGCTTGGCATTTCATTGACGCGCGCTTTAAAATCGCCACGACACAGCGCTTTTTGCTTAAACAAGCCATAAGTCCCCGATACGGAGTTTCGCCCGAAAAGCTTAATTGGCATCACTTTATCACCCGGCAAACCTAACTGCTGCCAGTTGTCGATATCCTGCTTCGCCCCGCAATAGCGAGTACTTGAAAAAATCGCATCCACTTCCTGCAAATCCAAGCCTTCAATAGGATTGTCCAAAGAAGTAAACAAGGTGATGGCATCCAGCGCAGCGGTTAATCGCGTTGGCGCATAGCCAAACTTACGGCGAAAATACTCAATCTCACTGGCCTTTAGCTTTCGGCTCATGGTGCCTAAACTGGCCACGCCCTCGGTTAATGCCGTCGGCGCAGTGGCCGACCCTGTGGCTTGCATCTGAATATTAACGTGAGGATAAATTTGCCGGAAATGCTGAGACCAAAGCGCCACCAGCCCCGCCATGGTGTCGGAGCCAACAACCGTCACTGTGCCGGCTACACCGGGCTTTTTCTCATAAGGGTAAGAGAGGGCTGTTCCCTGCCAAAATACGCTCATAAGCGTAACGCTAAAAAGGGCTAGTGTGCGTGTAAACGGCTTACGCATGGTATTTCCTAGCTAAGGTCATGTCGGTTTTAAACACGAAAGAAAACTCACTTCCTTCACCGACTTCACTGCGAATGTCTAATTTGGAATTATGATGCGAAAGCACATGTTTCACAATGGAAAGCCCAAGCCCTGAACCACCGGTTTTACGAGAGCGCGCCTTATCCACTCGATAAAATCGCTCTGTGAGCCGGTTCAAATGCTCCCGGGCTATGCCATCGCCATTATCCTGCACGCTAAAACAGCCACCTTCAGGCGAGGCTTGCCATGTCACGACAATTTTGCCGCCGTTGGGCGTGTAGTTCATCGCATTAAAAATGAGGTTAGAAAACGCGCTGCGCAGCTCGGTTTCAACGCCTAATACCAGCAAGTCATCGTCCAATCGAAACTCAATATCGTGATGCTTAGTTTTATTCAGCGATTTCGTTTCTGTTTCAATGGCCTTTAAGATGGCAGGCACATCCACACTTTTCTCGTAAATACGCTCTGAACTGGCCTCTATTCGCGATAAGGTGAGCAGCTCTTCAACCAAGTTTTGCATGCGCGTTGCTTGCGCGGCCATTTCATCATGGGCTTTGCTTAACAGCGCTGGCGGCATATCTTGTTGTCCATCGAACATTTCCAAGTAGCCTGTTAACACCGTCAGTGGCGTGCGCAATTCGTGCGATACATTCGCCACAAAGTCTTTGCGCATTTGTTCAAGCTGCGACACCTGAGTCACATCTCGGGCAATTAACAAATAGTGATGCTCGCCATAAGGCATCACTCGGTACTCAAAGGTTTTATCTACGTTTGTGGGTGAAGGAATATCAATCGGAAAATCAAATTTGCCTGCATTAAAGAAGGACACAAACTGCGGGTGGCGAATCAAGTTATCGATTCTTCGGCCACTGTCTTCTGGCCACTTAAGCCCCAGCTCTAGCCGTGCAAGGCGGTTACACCAAAAGATATGGCCCTCGGCATCGACAACCACGACCGCATCGGGCAAGGCTTCAGAACCTTCACGGAAGCGACGGATCAAAGTGCCTAACTGCTTGCGTTTGTTTCTGGCGCGTCGCTGCGAGTAATAAATACCGTCATAAATGTTGCCAAGCACCCCTTTGGCGTGAGGCGGCGTCATTTTTTTACTGTGCCACAACCAGCGATTCAGTTGGAATAAGCGCCAATAATTGGAGAAAACGAGCAGGGTCATGAAAATCGCCCAAGCTAACAGCACGCGATCGAGATACGCGCCAATGCCTAACACGATAAGGAATAGAACGATCACCTTGGTGAAGTTTTTAAACCAAGAAAATGGGTAGTACACAGGTAATTTGCCCTTTGGAGCATTGCAGCAATGGCCAATGCGCACTCAATCAGGAGTGGAAATTCACCCACTCCTTTTTGGCCATTACAACATAAAACTAAAACTGATAACGGTTACTGCTTTGCAGAAAAGCGATAACCCGCGCCGCGAACAGTTTGTATCATATTTTCATGACCATTACCCGAGATTGCTTTACGCAGGCGACGGATGTGAACATCGACTGTACGATCTTCAACATAAACGTTAGTGCCCCACACGTGATCCAGCAATTGCTCACGGCTATAAACACGATCGATATGGGTCATAAAGAAGTGCAACAATTTGAATTCAGTCGGCCCTAATTTCAGTAAATTATCGTTTGAAGACACGCGGTGAGAAACAGGGTCGAGGACCAATCCGTTAACGTTAATCATTTCATCCGCCGAGGTAGGCGATGAACGTCTCATTACCGCTTTAATGCGAGCAACGAGCTCTTTAGGGGAGAAAGGCTTAGTGACATAGTCATCTGCACCGGCTTCCAATCCTCTTACTTTATCCTCTTCTTCCCCTCTTGCCGTTAGCATGATGACAGGGATATCACGGGTATGCTCATGTTGCTTCAATTTCTTAGCGAGTTGCACACCTGAACCACCAGGCATCATCCAATCTAAAAGAATTAAATCCGGATACGGTTCTTTCACCTTTTCCAGTGCAACGTCAAAATCTTCAGCTTCAATCACTTCATAATCGGATTGTTCTAATACAAACTTCACCATATCTCGGATAGGTGCTTCGTCTTCAACAACAAGAATACGCTTCGACATGAGAAAACCCAATGTAGTCTTAAAAATTCGCGGCAATTATTTGTCTAAAATGTGACATTTTCATGAAATATCTAAAAACATTAACTTAAGTATTGTATGCTAACTCCCGAAATATTTGTGAGTATTTTCAATTAATGTCAGTAATGACGCCAAGGGGAACAAACCAAACTACGCTTTGGTTTAATGTCTACACCATTTTCGGGCAAAATTTTTTATTCGGTTTACAATAAACATCAGTATTACAAAGCATTAATTAACACTGTTAGTAGGAATACAAAGCGCAGTTGTCGGTGCAAAACGTGAATAAAATGTCGATTTTCGACTAAGCTATAAAAACACGAATCACGCATAGACAGCACAAAAATAAGAAGGGTTCCATTAATGTCTAAAGTGAAAACCGGGCTATCTAAAAAGCTGCTTACCCGAGTTTTGTCTGTTTATTTTGTATTAACCTTGCTTGTAACAGCGGGGCAAATTTTAACTGAATACCTCAACGCCAAAAAACACATAGTCGACGAACTTCAAACGCTCAAAAACACCTTTAGCGTGAGCTTAACGCGTGCAATTTGGGAGCTTAATACGCCGCAGGCCAAATCAATTGCCGAAGGGTTGATGGAACTGCCAATTGTGGAAGGTGTGCAAATTCGAGATGAGAATGGCAGTTATATTGCCAATTTGGGTAACACGTCATTGCTTGAAATTCCCCCAGTGAATACAGGCACTCGCCACGAGCATGAAGGCGGCACTTTCGGCTTTACCTTCCCGCTTATTTTCGAATTTTCCGGGCGAACCTCCAATGTCGGCGATGTCACACTTTATTCCAGCTTCGAAATCATTTTCTCCCGTATTCAAGTTGGTATTTACTTTTTGGTTGGCAACGCCATCGTTAAAACGGGCTTTTTAGTTTTCTTATTCCTCAGCGCTTTTAGAAACATGTTAACCGAGCCGCTTTCTGAGCTAACACGGCAAATGAACGAGTTTGATATTGACCGCTTAGAGCAGTCTAAGCTCGTGGTGAAAATTGGCGAGAAGAACGAGTTATACGTATTACGAGACGCCTATAACAAGCTCGTTGATGACCTTATCGATTTCCAAACGCGCCTTGGCGGTGCGCAATCTGAACTGCGCGATGCAAACCGCAAATTAGATGAGCAAAACCTAATGCTGGAACAAGAAGTCGCGCGCAAAACAGCAACGCTCAGCCGCATTATGCTCGACTTAGAACAGCAGCGCGACGAACTGATTGATAAACAAGACGCGCTGAAAAAAGAAAACGCGAATCGTCGCCAAATTGAAACGCGATTGTTGGAGAAAAACAAAGAACTCGCCGACTCCATGGAAACGCTCCGTTTGGCACAAGATCAGCTGGTTGAGTCTGAACGAATGGCCTCTTTAGGTGGTTTGGTTGCGGGTATTGCTCACGACGTTAACACCCCCATTGGTGTTGGTGTTACTGCCGCTAGCTTCTTAGAAGAGCGTATTAAACAATTGCAATCGGACTTCGACGACAAAAAGCTCACCAACAAAGCCATGAGCGCGTTTTTAGAAGATGCCGGAAAAACCACCGAGCTGTTGATGAAAAACATGAACCGCGCCTCGGATTTAATTGCCAGCTTTAAGCAGGTATCGGTGGATCAAACCAGTGAAGCCGTACGCAGCATCAACATTCATGAATATCTCAACGAAATCATTCAATCGCTTGCGCCCAAAATAAAGAAAACCAATCACGTTGTCGACGTAGATTGCGCCGACGACATCATGATTTGCTGTGCGCCCGGCGCCATTGCTCAAATCATTACTAACATGACGATGAATTCATTAATTCACGGATTTGAGGATAAGGAACAAGGTCACATTAAAATCAACGTTCACCATGATGATGACAGTGTTTATATTGATTATGAAGATGACGGCAAAGGCTTAAGTCCTGAAATGTTAGAAAAGCATTTCGACGCCTTTTTCACCACCAAACGCAGCAACGGCGGCAGTGGTTTAGGAACCCATATTATGTATAACCTTGTCACCCAAACGCTAAATGGAAAAATTCGCGTTGAAAGCGAGCTGGGTCAAGGTGTTAGGTATTATATTGAATTCCCACATCACAATATGAATGATCCAATCTGTACAGAAGCGCTGGTTTGAACCGTGAGTTCCTGATACCCTCGCCCACGATTTTATGGCGATTTCTGCACTGAACTCATCTTGCCTAAAACAACGCATCGAACACAAACCGGTAGCTAACGGAAACATCATTAATGTGGTTTAAGAATTTAAAAATTTACCGACTCACAGAAACCTTGAACATTGACGAATCTCAACTTCAAGGTCTCCTCACCGAGAACAGCTTCAGACCTTGTGGCAGCCAAGAATTGGCGAGCATGGGCTGGACCAACCCACTCGGTCAAGGCGAAGCCTTGTATCACTCAGCCAATAGCAATTTTTGGTTCTCTTTAAGAAAGCAAGAGCGCATCTTACCTGCATCCGTCGTGAATGCAGAATTAGAAGAAAAAGTGGCAGAAATTGAAGCCAGCACAGGCAACCCAGTTGGCAAAAAAGCCAAAAACGATTTAAAGCAAGAAATCGTTCACAAGCTGTTACCGCAAGCCTTTACCAAAATTGGCGACACCCATGGCTTTGTTAGCCCTGAAAACAACTTGATCATGATCGACGCCTCTGCCGATGGCAAAGCAGAAACCTTCCTTGCTGTCCTTCGCAAAACCTTAGGCTCTTTGCCTGTTGTTCCTCTTTCCAAGCGCAGCATTGCTGAAGAATTAACAGATTGGTTAGTGGCCGACAGCTGGCCGCGCGATATTGAATTGATGGAAGAAGGCGAATTAAAAGATCCCGCAGAAAGCGGCGGTATTATTCGTTGTAAAAACCAAGACCTTTTCGCCGATGAAATTAAAGCGCACCTTGATGCTGGCAAGCAATTACACAAGGTTGAAATCAGCTGGAAGGACACGCTTACCTGCATTATTCAAGAAGATGCATCGGTTAAGCGCATTAAGTTTTCAGATATGATGCGCGAAGAAAACGACGACATTCCACCGGAAGAATTGTCGGCAAGAGCTGACGCAGACTTTGCGTTAATGGCTGGAGAGTTGGTGAAACTTGCGAACTGGATAGACGACACATTTAATTTGAAGAATGATTAAACCGCTATCTTCTTTAAGCCGACCTTTGTTGCGTTAATGTTGTTAACAACGTGGTTGGACTGAATCCATAAAAAAGGTGAACACACTCTGTCGTTCACCTTTTTTGTACATGGCTTGGGCTTTTGGCTTTTGGCTTTTGGCTTTTGGCTTTTAAAGCCTAGTTAAACGCTTCTTTCACCGACTGCAACACCGTTTTAAATTCAGGTTCTTCAAACACATCAATATCTCGAATGATTTCTTTATCCATGCCAATGGTAATCACGCGTCCGCGTTGAGATTTAAAAAAGCCCGCTGCCACTGCGCCTAATCGAATAAAATCGACATAGCTCACTGGGTCCGCTGCGTTAGATTGCACACTCATGTCTTTCCATGAAGCAACAACGGTTTCAAAATCGGTGCCTAAGTGCCACTCTTGCACAATAGAAAGGCCAATTTTGCCCGACATTTTCTGAATGGCTTGATTCAAAAAAGCGGCATTAGCAAATTCATTCGGCCTGCGTTCCGCTTCCGTTAAAATTGGCAGCACACCAATGTTGTGTAACAGCGCAGAGAGCGTCATGACATCTAAATCCAGCTGAGACTGTTTGTTTTGCTGCAAATACAACTGGAATAAGGCCACGGCGTGCGACATCACTTCAATATTGCGCTTCCATACTTGCTCAAGATACTTCTTGATAACGTCATTCTTACTCACGTAAAGCTGCTCAATGGCCAGCGCAGTTGCGATGTTTTTAATTTGGCTCAGCCCAATGCGATTTACCGCTTGTTGCATGGTTTCAGCCTTAACGGCCCGCCCCAAATAGGCACTGTTGGCAATCTTCATCATTCTTGCACTGAGTGATGGATCTAACGCAATGACTTCCGCCATTTGATTTAAGTTCACATCCGGATCATCTGCGGTTTTACGCACTCGCAATACGATATCCGGCAATGTGGGCAACACGAGAGTGTCATTGTTAATTTTATCAACCAGCGCTTTTTGCAATGCATTTTCAGCCGACATAAGAGAAATAGTTCCGTTCAAAATAGAGATAAATAACGACGGTGGATAACTGCCAACAGTATCGACAATCCAAGCAGAATGTAAATACTCGATTAGGTTAAGTCGGTATCAAAATGTATCTTGTGATAAAGCGTTGCAATCTCAACAGATGCCAGCAAGAATAAGCGCCACGATAACAATAATGATCAGAGACACTCGCGCATGAATACAAAGTTTATTGCTCCCGCCCTTATCGCTGGCGGTTTATTTCTTTCAGGCTGTGGCCCTCAAAACGCCGAACAACAACACACTCAATCAACACAAAGCACTAGCGCCCCCACTCTTCTTCCCGATTTTAAAAAACGTTTAGACATTTATCACCCTGTTGAACTAACAGCTGATATTGATCACTTAAGCGATAACCAGAAAAAAATGCTGGGCGTGCTGATTGATGCATCAAAAATTATGGATGACCTTTTCTGGAAGCAAGCTTACGGCAAAAACTATCAAGCGCTGTTAAACGGTATAGCCGATCCGGCAACACAGAAATTTGCTGCCATTAATTATGGTCCTTGGGACCGTTTACAAGGTGACGAAGCCTTTTTAACCGGTGTTGAAGATAAGCCAATGGGTGCGCAGTTTTATCCTGCCGACATGACCAAAGAAGAGCTTAACAACAGCGATGTAAAAGACAAAACAGGCCTTTACTCAATGGTGGTTCGCAACGACAACGGCGACCTTGCTAGCGTACCCTATTCTGAGTTCTTCAACGAAGAATTAACCCGTGCCGCGACATTGTTAGAACAAGCAGCCAGTTTGGCGGACAACGCGGAGTTTGCTAACTACTTAAAAATGCGCGCCAAAGCATTGCTAACCGACGACTACCAAGCGTCTGACTTTGCTTGGATGGACATGAAAACCAACCCCATCGAGCTGGTTTATGGCCCCATCGAAACCTATGAAGATTTATTGTTTGGCTATCGCGCTAGCTTCGAATCCTATGTATTAATTAAAGATTTAGACTGGAGCGCACGCTTAGCCAAGTACGCCGCCTTCCTACCAGAGCTGCAAGAAGGCTTGCCCGTTCCCGCCAAATATAAGGCAGAAAAGCCAGGCGCAAACGCAGACTTAAACGCTTACGACGTCATCTACTATGCAGGTCACTCCAACGCGGGTGGTAAAACCATCGCCATTAACTTGCCTAACGATGAAACGGTACAGTTGGAAAAAGGCACACGCCGCTTGCAGTTGAAAAATGCCATGCGCGCAAAATTCGACAATATTCTGATGCCCATCGCCGACGTACTCATTGTGCCTGAACAACGTAAGCACATTACCTTCGACGCCTTCTTTGCCAATACCATGTTCCATGAAGTGGCTCACGGGCTTGGCATTAAAAACACATTGGATGGCAAGAACACCGTTCGCCAAGCTTTGCAAGAACACGCATCTGCGCTTGAAGAAGGCAAAGCCGATATCCTAGGGTTATACATGGTTCGCCAGCTTTTAGAAAAAGGAGAAATTACTGAAGGCGTATTGGCAGATTACTACGTGACCTTTATGGCTGGCATTTTCCGCTCTGTCCGTTTTGGCGCATCAAGCGCACACGGTAAAGCGAATATGATCCGCTTTAACTATTTTGCTGAAAACGGCGTATTTAGCCGCAACGAAAATGGCCTCTATCAAGTCAACCTAGATAAAATGGGTGATGCCGTGGATAGCTTATCTGAGCTTATTTTAACCCTTCAAGGCGACGGCAACTATAAAGGGGTTGATATCCTAGTTCAGGAAAACGGGGTGATTGGTGAACAACTTCAAGCGGATTTAGCACGCCTAGCTGAAGCGAATATTCCGGTTGATATCACCTTTAAGCAAGGTCGAACGGTGATGGGGCTTTAAGCCTCATCATTCGCCCAGTAATGTAGAGCGTATTGTAAGCGCTATTTTTAACAACAAGGGAAGTCGATGAACGTCGCAAAACACACTTACTTTTTGATGTGCTCGGTATTTAGTTTTGTTCTTGGGTTAAGCATACCTGCTGCTCAAGCACAACAAACTACAGTAGCAGACCCGCATGCAAAACACAGCCGAATTGGATACCACGGCATGGTGCTAGTCAGTGCTGGCGATAAGCTATTTGCGAATCACCTTCCCTTATATCGACGTCCTCATGATTATCAAATTGTGTATGAAATTGATGCAGGAAAAAACCATCAGGCTTTACAAGCCGCGCTTGAAAAGGGCACGGTGACCCTGTTACCAGAGCAATTTGATTTGAATATTTTGGTAACAGGGCAAACGCCCACCTTAACGGTCAACTTTTACAAAGGGCACTTTGAACGCGGCGGAGAAAAGTGGCTGGAAAATATCGCCGTCTCTTTTAAGCGCCAGCGTTATTTAAGATCGTTAACGGATTTACCCACATCAAAAAATGGCCAAACCGCTTACGACTTTATCTCAGCGAATAGCCAAACGGGAGCCGGGCTACTGATACACCAAATCCAACCCGCCCCCTCGGTTGATCACATTATTGGCGTACAAGGCTGCCAAGCCAATGTGCAACGTAGCCATGCTTTGTCGTTTTCTCATTTAGAACAGCAAAGAAAAGCGTCTTTGGCTGCATTTTCAACGTGTCAAAATGTGCAAGAGCTGTATTGGGAAACCGCTGACTTTGCAAAATAGCCTAGTCGCCACAATCAGTACCAGTGCACCGCAGCGGTACGCCCCCATAAAGCGCAACTTCACAAGTCGTCATCATACACTGGCATAGCGGCGGTATATTCAGGCTCTTGTGGCTGATGCTTTTCTTTTAGCGTATCCACAAGCTGGTAAGCCTCTTCCACTTTATCGTCCCCTAGCCTTTTCTTGGCGCGTTCAATCAACCATTCAACGTTACGATAAAGTTTGTCATTTTGCGTGGTTTCAAGGAAAAGCAAACCAAAAGCGAACGACTTCACTTCATTAGGTAATCCAGTTTCATAATCTTTTTGAAAATACCCATTAAAGAGATAATGAAGCGCCTCGTCTCTTGCGGGGTTAGTCATATCAAAAGCCAGCGCTTCAGTCAGTGCATATTGTTTAATTTTGAACGCTTTACGGTTCTCAATAAACGTATCCCGGCTCACCGTATTCATCTGAAAATGCGCTTCTAACTCTTTTGGGAGGATTTGCCACAGCGGCTTGAGTGCATTTTTGTTTTTTAGCTCAACTAGCGTCATCACTTCATCAACATATCCTGGCGCTAGAGGCGGAACGCTTTGGCACTTTTCAAAACGAGCCTGCATATTTTCCGTAAAAGAGGAGGCCTCTCCGGACTCAATCGCACTTGCAAGCGTTTGGGCGAATTCATCTTGATCACGGGTAACATAACGACAACCTCGCGATTCAATCAGTGCCGCTATTCGCTGGTTTTGCGCTTCGTGTGTCATCTTAGCAAGACGCGTTTTTAACGAATCGGTTTGTTGTTCCGATACGTTTGACAGCGCCGTTTCGTTTTGCGACGGAGTCATGTCAGACAGTAAAGCTTTGTGGTTGTTACTCGATTTTTGATCTAAAGGTTCTGACAAGTCGTTCACGTTGCTGCCAGCGTGAGTGCTGGCGTTAGCATCATATGAAACCGCTTTCGAATGGACGTGTCGCGTTTCCCACGCCCCCGAGCCAAACATACTGAACTGCCTAAGCAAAACAATAGCGAGAATAATCAAGCCCAAAGAGGTGAAGCCTATCCATAACGGTCGTCGAAAAAGCTGACTCATAACGTCCTACAAAAAATGTTAACCCGATTCTTCTTCCTGCTGCGTTTAGTTAAAAACAACGGAGGAAACACCATGCATCAATATACCTTAGAAACACACGTAAGCAGAACTGCGGTGAAGTTTTTAACTTTTGCTGCAACATCGTTAGTGGTGACGTTCGGGCTATTTGCATTAATGCAGTACTTGATCAAGTCCGACAGCGAATGGACTGAACCTCAAGCTCCGGTTGCGCTTATCGATCCCGTTTTCGAAGAACAAGAGCCTGAAGACATAATCGAAAAAACACTGCCACCACCGGAAGCGCCCAAAGTAACGCCCAAACCGTTGCCGCCGGAGCAAGCCTCAAGTAGCGACGATGATTCACTCAACACTGGCTTAAATAACTTCACTTTAACACCACCTGTACACCAATTTACGTCTGTACCCAATTTACAGGGCGCTGGTGGCGATGCGCGCCCTATGGTACAAATTGAACCTAAGTACCCCATCAAAGCGGCGCAAAGTGGCGTTGAAGGTTGGGTAAAACTGGTTTTTGATATTAGTGCACAAGGCACCGTGGAAAATGTGCGTGTGCTCGAAGCCGAGCCAAAACGTGTTTTTGAATCCGCCGCAAAACGCGCATTAAAACGCTGGAAGTACAAACCCAAGATGATTGAAGGCAAACCCGCGATACAGCGCGATGTTTTGGTTCAATTGGAATTTAACTTGGATCAAAGCTAGGAGTGTGAGTGAGTATAACATTAGCACTTAAAGGACTCTTCTCTGTACCCATCACCCAAGAATGGTTGATGGGTCAGTACGTTGCATCGGGCGAACAAAAGTATCTCGAACAGCTTTTCGACAATGCCAATACCCCGCTTTATCATTTTTTATTGACGCTTTCAGACGACGAACTCGCCAAAGATATCTGTCAAAAAACCTGGTTAAAAGTGATGGAAAGCAAGCACTTGTACCGCTCCGATGGTCGGTTTCAAGCTTGGTTATTTACGATTGGGCGGCGCTTGCTGTTGGATGAATACCGCAAAACAAATCGGCTGCAACAATTGGAAGACGAAACCGCGATCATGAGTATGACAATACCAACAGATACCACTGAATTAACACAGGCTTTTGAATGGGCATTAATGCAGCTCCCTTGGTTACAACGCGAAGCGTTTGCTCTACAACAGGAAGGCTTCGGTATTGCCGAAATCGGTGATATTACTCACGCCTCTTATGAAACCGTTAAAAGCCGTATTCGTTACGCCAAGAAAACCCTCAGCTCATTATTGGAGAAATACCGTGAGCAATAAAGTAACACCCGAACAAGAGTCAGAATTATCAGCCCTTTATCAACAAAGAAAAGCTGATATATCTGCCCCCAGTGACATTAAGTCTCGCGTGTTTTCTCCTACAAGAATGAAACAAAGTAACCATTCAACCTCTACAGTAGATTGGTTTCGGCTGCTATCTGGTGTGGCGCTTGCTGCGAGCACGTTGTTGTTTGTCGGTTTAGTCTCAATGAATCAACAAAACTTGAATGCGCTTTCGCCGCGTACGGTGCAGGTTCATCACATTCAAGGGG
>CAXRCC010000172.1:0-3879 GCA_964228975.1 Paraneptunicella sp.
AACTGAAGAAAACGCATTTGCGTCTTTCCAAGCAAGCGGTGGTTTATCAGTAGCGGCAGCGGGTAACGACGGTAACAACGTTGCGTCTTATCCTGCGGCTTATGAGTCTGTAATGATGGTTGGTGCAGCCGACGCTGACAACAACATCGCAGACTTCTCTCAGTTCCCAACATGTACGGAAGGTCGTGGTAAGAAAGCAACATTCAACGAAAGCATTTGTGTTGAGGTGGCTGCTGGTGGTGTGAATACACTTTCAACTTTCCCAGCTGGCCTAGCGACTGCCGCTAACTCAACGGCAGATGGCGTATTCTTCCAGTCAGAAGCAATGGAAAACTCGGGTAATGCATCTGCTGCTACCTACTTCATGGGGACAGCTGAAGCGGTTGACTCTGGCGCGGCTGGTAAAATTTGTATGATTGACCGTGGTAATATTTCATTCCACGACAAAGTGGCGAACTGTGAAGCCTCTGGTGGCGTTGGTGCAGTCATTATCAATAATGAGCCGGGTATCTTATTCGGTACATTAGGTGACACAAACACAACATCTATCCCATCTGTTGGTGCAGCGCAAGAAGACAGATCAACGCTACTAGCTGCAAGCAATGTAACGGTTGATATTTCGTCTACTGATTACAGCTTCTTAAGCGGTACATCAATGGCAACACCAACAACTGCAGGTGTGGCGGCGCTTGTTTGGTCTAACCACCCAACGTGTACTGGTGAGCAAATCCGCTCTGCACTTAAAGCGTCAGCAGAAGACCAAGGTGCGCCAGGTCACGACGTTAACTTCGGTTACGGATTAGTGAAAGCGAAAGCGGCTCACGATTACCTAACTCAATTCGGTTGTGCTGGTAACTAAGTAAAGCTTTGACCTCGGAAGTGATGGCAGGCGTAAGCCTGCCTTTTTATGTTTGAAGCTCATCGTTTTCATTACCCTCATTTTTTAGATCACACCTTTCACTCTCATTTTTTTAGAGCACACCTTTCGCGATTGTCTCTTTTATCTGTTTACAGCACTTTCTTCCAATCAAGAAAAAATACGTATTTGTTTTTCGCTTAACATTCATGCTCTTACATGAAGTATGTTTCGACATTTTTACACCTAACTGCGCTGAATGGTGACCTCAATCTTGGCGGAAAAGGCGGTTTTAGCTTTTTTGTCTAGACTCATTGGGTCAGAAAAATTTGACTCAAAATACGCAATAAGGAGAGATATTGTGCCCAATCAGTCAAGCCGCAGTCAGTTTCAAGCGAGTAACCCCAAGGCAAGAGCCCATGCTGCTTTGGATTCTGCCACCAACTCACAACTTCAGATGACCCCCGGAGGCGTCCAAATTTCCAAAGGGCAATTTGCCAATAAAACCATCGCCGTGTTGGGATCCGGTGTTGCAGGGTTAACAACCGCATATGAACTGTTAAAGCATGAATGTGGTGCCAACGTTGTTGTGTTAGAAGCGAATAATCGCACGGGCGGGCGCTGTTTATCCTTACGAACAGGCGATACCTTAACCGAAGACAAAGACAGAGAATTATACGGTTCCGAACCCGGTGAAACCCAAGTGGTGAGATTCAAGCGTCCATTAGGTGATAGCGAACCTTACTTAAATGCAGGGCCGGGGCGCATCCCGTCAAGCCACAAACGCTTACTTAATTACTTAAAAGAATTTGGTGTGGATATTGAAGTGTACGTGATGAACAGTGGCGCTAACCTTGTTCAAAAAAGTACTGCTTTTGGTGGGCAACCATCGGTTTATCGTCAACTTGATCACAACACAAGAGGTTGGTTGGCGGAGCTGGTATTTAATAATGCAGAGCATTTGGTTGAATCGGTTATGACCGAGCGTTTCGCTGCCATCGATTCCCTTCAAGAACGTTCGCGTCAGCTAAAAATGTTGATGGTGGACTTTGGAGAACTCACGCTCGTTCCAGAAGCAGGCGCAGAAGGCGACTGCAATGTCGATGATTGCACAGCAAAGTACATTGTAGATGCGGGCGAGGACGGCATGGAAAACGGCAAAACACGCCCTGGGTACGCCGTTTTGCCCGGCGTGGATGCAGGTGTTACGGCAGAGCCCATTACTTTTAATGATTTGCTGAAATCGGAGTTTTGGGAAGGCACACGTTTTTATCAACCGTCTGATTTCTTGTGGCAGCCCACATTATTCCAGCCTGTTGGCGGCATGGATCGCGTGCAACATGCCTTTGCACAGCAAGTGGCAGCTCATGGTGGAACAGTGAAACTTAACAGCCCTGTGACACTCATCGACTGGGATGAGGGCAAACAACAGTTCCGCATCGAAACCGCTAAGGTCGGCACTGATGCCACCGAGGTGATGTACGCCGATTATTGTTTCTCCAATATTGCAATGCCGTTTTTGGAAAAGTTGCTTTCAGATAAGCTGCTAAACGACAAGCAGGACTTAGGCTTTAACCCGTTGTTTTCGGCAGGTTTAAAAGCGGTATTTAAAGGCCAAGAAGGCATTGAAATTGATGGCTATGAGCAACGTTTCTTGGCGTGTACAACAAAAGTAGGCTGGCAAGCGGATCGTTCCTTATGGCAGGGGAAAAGAGTGGGAACCACTCAAGATGCAGTTCAGAGCCGTGCAGACGATCCGGAAATTGGTGTTGTGCCGATCTTTGGCGGGATTTCATGGACAAACGATGCCATCCAGCAAATTTGGTATCCCTCTACGGCATATCATGATGAAAAAGGCGTACTAACGGGCGCGTATAATTTTGGCAGAACAGCATTCGATTGGGGACATTTGTCGGTGCAAGCGCGTTTGGATTTGGCCAGAACGGGCGCGAAAAAGTTCAACACAGAATTTGGCGAAGGGTTACAAGAAGGTTTAGCCATTGCTTGGCAAAATATGCCGCACATTAAAGGGGGTTGGGCACAATGGCATGTTGTTGAGGATGCGGTGATACACTTTAATCACTTGGCCCAAGGCACGAGTGTGCAAAACAGCGATGGCACAAAAACCGATAAAAACTTCTTCGTGGTCGGTGATCAGCTTTCATCATTGCCGGGATGGCAAGAAGGCGCGATTGCATCAGCCATTAACGCTGTGAACTTGGCAGGAAACCCCGCAATGAGCGTTGCGCATTTGAAGGAACTGCCAGATACACGCTTAATGGTGGAAGGTGTTTAATGGACAGCTTGTTTGATACGGAGCGTGGTGAATAAGTCGCGTTTGTCACTAAAACTACTTCGGTCTCGAATTATTAAAATGGCAAATGAAAAGAAGAAAAAGATAAGCACAACAAAAAGATAAAAGCCAAAAATAAGCACTGCTCCCACTGAGCGGCTGTGTATTACATAGCAACTCAGTGGGATTTTTCTTTTTACGGGCGAGTGTTTTAAAAGCCTTTGTTTTTTATCATCGCATCACGAAAAAGTTTATTGGTATGCGGCTGTTACATCGAATTCGAAATCGAGTAATCCATCCGTTACTTGTGTTTTATCGATGAGGGTAATTCTTGAGTACCACTCCCATACATATGTTCCATCAGTTGTAGAGAGTGTGTTATTTGTAGACCCAACTGACTGATTGCCATAGTAATCACCAAAACTGAATCCGCCTTTTTCTTGTTTTAACATTGAGTAACCAATAGTTATGATAGCCCCTTTAACACCAGAAAACTGTAATTTGAAATGGTCTGCGGCTAGATTAGGACAAAGACTATTTGCTTCATTTGCCGAACGACTATCAAATCCGGTTGTATTCACACTACTCGTAGCAATGCAATATGCTCCGATTTCGGTTGCATCAGTAACACCCAATACAGGGTAATTCATTGCTTGAGTGACAGTTGAACTCAATGGCTGCTCCCCCAATCGCGAATCAATTTCAACGCTAAAGCTATAGGTTTCACTTT
>CAXRCC010000173.1:0-16967 GCA_964228975.1 Paraneptunicella sp.
CAATACTGCCGATCCGGCTTCTTGCGTATTGCAATTTAATGGCAGTTCAGGCTTTGATATTTCCTCAAAGCGTAAGCTTCGTTTGCTTAATGGCTTCCATATTAAAGGTAACCGCGTGAATACCACCCATGGCGTTGGCGCAACGAAAGGGGCCAGCATTCGATTGGGTGCAAATACCATCATCTCTGGATTTTATAACGGCATTGAAGCCACCTTTAACGGGCGCATTTACGCCAACACGGTACTGATTAATAAGAACGCGGGAAGCGGCGTGGTAAGCCAGTACAGTGGCTTTGTGCAGGCCAATGGCACGCAAAGCAAAGAGAATGATTTGCACGGATTTTACGCTGTGGACGGCGGCATCATCGAAGCCAATCAATCCAAAGGTTTAAGTAACTCGATTCACGGTTACTTCTCGGAAAACTTTGGTCATATCCAAAGCCAAGAAGCGGAAGCCAGCGGCAATGCCGACACCGGATTCTTCGCCACAGGAAAGTCGTGTTTAGATGCCACATCGGGTGTCGCGAATAACAATCCTACAGGTTTTCAGTGTGACTACAGCGGTTATTTAAAACAAGCTGGCAGCACTGAGTCTAGCAGCGTTGAAGGGTATATTCCTGCTGTGGGCCAATACAAAAACGCCTGTTATATGCATTAATTAAGAGGTCTATTTAATGAAACAAGGCGGCTATGCTTACTCGACTTGGCCGCCTTTTCTCTCCCCACAACAATTCCTGACATCTTCATACAACCCATTCCCCCAATATGCGCTATAAAACACAAACGAAGCAGAGGTGATAGGTTTGGAGTAAAACGTGAAGCAAAGAGTAATGGGCTTTGATGTCGCCCGCGCGCTTGCCATTTTTGGCATGGTTATCGTTAACTTTAAAATCGCGTTAAACGCCAACACAGGCTCCGCATTTTTACAGTATTTTGCAGGACTGTTTGAGGGACGAGCCTCAGCTCTATTCGTTATTTTAGCGGGCATTGGCATTAACTTTCTCACTCAAAAAGCCATACAGAGTCAGGCCTCTGAACATATTGCCCAAGCCCGTTGGCTCTTGATCAAACGAGGTCTGCTCTTGGTTATCCTTGGCCTTGCTTTCACCCCCATTTGGGAAGCCGATATTCTGCATTTCTACGGGTTTTATTTTCTTGTAGCCGCCCTGTTATTTACGCTAAAAGATAAAGCGCTTATCGCCAGCGCCGTTATTGCCGTGTTCACCTTTCCTTTACTGATGATGCTCTTCGATTACAACACAGGTTGGCACTGGGAAACCTTGCATTACACCGATTTTTGGACGCCAGAGGGCATGATTCGCCACATTTTCTTTAATGGATTTCACCCCGTTTTTCCTTGGTGTGGATACCTTTTATTTGGCCTTTGGTTAGGTCGGCAAAACTTATCCAATGAACGAACTCGCTGGCGTATTTTTTGGATTGCTGTGGCAATAGGTTCGGTTATCGAACTTTCTTTGTTTGGGTTACGCGCTGCACTCCCTCCTGCTACTTTGGGCTTAACTCAAGAAGACACCTCGCTTTTGCTGTCCACCTCCGCTATTCCTCCGTTGCCTCACTATTTATTTTCTGCCACAAGTAGCGCCACGGCGGTATTGATGCTGTGCCTGCATGTTACCGATCGCTTTTCGAAGTCGGCATTGGTTCGAGTCTTATATCAAACAGGCCAGCTTTCTCTTACGTTATATGTTTTTCATGTTGTTTTAGGTATGGGGGCCATTGAAGTACTGGGTTATTTACACAAGCAATCTATTGATTTTGCCATGTTTTGCGCACTGCTTTTTTGCTTATTTTCTATCGCCTTTAGCCTTGTTTGGAAAACGTATTTTAGTGCTGGCCCGCTGGAGTGGCTATTTAGAAAGCTTACTTGAATTAATGCTTTAATTTACGGATGCCATTTTTACTTACGCGCACTTTTTGTGCGCCTCCCCCTGTACAAAGCATTAACCTTTTACGACTAAAGTAGGTGTCTTTAACGGTTTAAAAACCTGTCTTCCTGCTTACATTTTTATGAACAAATCACTAGAATGACACCCGGTCATATTATTCACCAATCATACTTAAATCGGCACGTCTGTAGTATTTTTGACGATCGAAGAATTAGAGAAACTACATGAAAGGCAGAATTGTTCGCTGGGAAGACAGCAAAGGTTTTGGTTTTATTAAAAGTGCAGAACACGGTAAAGACATCTTCATCCATGTCACCAATTTTCGTCAAGGTCAAAGACGCCCCAAAGCGGGCGATATGGTTCAGTTTGAATTAGACATCTCCAACACAAAATCGACGGCAATTAGAGCCAAGCTTGTGGGTGTGCCCGCCACATCTAACCGTAGAAACCCAAGCTTAAGCATCGTATTTGGTACCATTTTACTGCCGTTAGCCATTTGGCTTTATGTGGATTACTTATCTCAAGGCAATCAAGCCAACCCGGCTGATAACCTGCCTGGGCACCATCAATCGAACGTTAACCCGAGTTTGAATCAAGGCACGGCAACACCAGCTAAACGAGAAGCGCTCGGCCCACGTTTTTCTAACGATGAAAGCACAATTTATTCTCGCCGCCCCGCTGCACAAAAATTTGCGTGTCAGGGAAAGCAATACTGTTCAGACATGCGCTCTTGCGAGGAAGCCACTTTTTATTTAAATCACTGCCCTAACGTGAAAATTGACGGCGACCGTGACGGCATTCCTTGTGAGGCGAAGTTATGTAAGATCTAAGAGGGTGTTAAGCCTCTTCGTGCTTGGCTTTGTTTATTCCACTTAATCTCGCTTGCTTGGGTTTGGGTTTGAATTTGGGTTTAGATTTGGATTAGGGTTTGAATTTGGATTTAATCAACGCGATTCCACTTGGCTGACCTCGTTCGACGTTGCTTAGCGTTTTTGCCGTTGCTGTTGAATCAGGTTTTCAATAATGCCAAGCCTATCTTGCCCCCAAAAACGATGCTGTTGGTAGCAAAAACTCGGTACGCCCCAACAGCCTTGTTGCATCATCTCTTCTAGGTTTTGGTCAACGCGCGCCTTCCAACCAGACTGATTCAATAATGGCTTAGCTTGTTGCCAATTGAGTCCGCTTCGTTCAACGATTTTTTTCATGCCTTTGTCGGTTTCTGCGCGGATCCCTTCACTGTTTACGCCTTTGGCGAAACTGAGGAGAAAGTCGATGTATTTGCCTTGCGACTGTGCATACGCCAATAACGCATAACAGCGCTCAACGGCTGGCCCTAAAGGGTCGCCCACGAATCCATATGGAATGGCTAATTTGTCTGCTTCGCGTTTGGTGTCGTGAAAAATATACATTTTTTTGGTTTGAGGCACGAACATTCCGCGCATCATCATGGGCAGAACAGGTTTAATTTCCAAGGGTATTTGATAATGCTCGCTAAGCTGCACCGCTCGTATAATCCCTAAGTAAGAATAGGGGCTGCGCGCCGACCAATACATCACCAATGGCTCGTTTTGGCTTTGGCTTTGGCTTTGGCTTTGGCTTTGGCTTTGGCTTTGGCTTTGGCTTTGGCTTTGGCTTTGGCTTTGGCTTTGGCAAAAGCCTGCATAAGTTCGATTAAACTGCACGCATTCATCAGCAGAAATGGCCAATCCAAGCGAGATTAATCGTGACTCTAAATGATCTAACCTGTCGATACCCCAATACCATTCGCCTTCAAAGTGCAGCATTGCGCCGTAGTAGTGCCCTTTGCTTTTTAGCGTTTGCTCGTTAGTGCGAAGCTGGTCCATGTATTGTTGATTATCGCTCTTATCAATGAGTTCGCTTGCGGGTTTGTTCTCGTTTTTTGCCTCAGCAGAATTTGCCTCATCCGTTAACCATAAGGCATCAAGAACCTGATTAGCAACGCTTAAAAATGCCGCTGAGTGCTGTGCTTGAATCAACTGTTTAGCGGCATGGAATAGCTGGTTTTGAGTGTAAGAAGCGCGGGGATATTTTAAATCGTACAACGCGGCTAAATAACGGGCATCTTGCCGTGCATATTGGTGCCACATGTTTAAGGCGGGGTACATGTCTTCTTGCACAGCTAACACGGGATAAAAGCGAGCCTGCACATTAAAGCGCGCTAAAAAATGCGGTAGCACTTGCACCAATAAATAGCTGTATGGGTCGTCTACACGCAAGAAAATATCAAGCGTGGGCTGTTGTCCCAGCAGGCGTCGTTTCGCGCCGTGCAATGTGTGTTTTATCTTTTTTACCGTGCGACTTGAAATAGCCTTCGCAACATAAGGCATAAGCGGGCTGCCCATCGTGTTTCCTTAAATGCATGCAAAATTAAGATTGTAATCAACCGCAAGAGTACCTAGTCTTGCGTATAAAAAAAATGCCTACGGTTTAAAATGAAAAAACTGCATTTATTTCCCGGCACGCTTTGCACCGAAAAATTATGGCAACGTCTTGCGCCGTATCTGCAACCCGATTTCACGTTGCAGCATTGCCCCATTCCCAATCATTTAAGCTTTTCTGAGATGTCTCAACACTTTTTCAACACCTTGATACAAAACGACGTATTAGACTCGCGTTCACCTTCTACTCAGGAAAAACGGCATTTAATAGGCTTCTCTTTAGGGGGCTATGCCGCAGCGCATTTTGCCACACGCTACCCACAATGGGTGGCCAGCTTAACGGTGGTGTCGAATAGCCCAACCGTGTTACCCGAGCAAGAAGTACGGCAACGAATGACAGCTTTAGAATATGTTAAACAGCATGGCTATCGAGGCTCAAGCAAGCAGCGTTTGGGTCAGTTGCTCGCACCTGAAAATCGCCACGACACAAACCTAGCACTGTTACAAGAAATGGACAAAGCCATAGGAGAAGTCGGCTTTTTAAGCCAATACGAACACACCACAGAACGTGACGACCTTGCCGAACCGCTTTTACAAATGTCCTTCCCTATTCAGTTTGTTTTTGCCAATCAGGATCCACTGGTAGACCATCAATGGATGGCGCAGTTTGAAGCCCGAGCGCACGCACAAGCCCCGAATATTGCCTTTCATCGAACACCGGGTTCGGGGCATATGTTACCGCTAGAACAAGCACAATCCCTTTCGAATATTATTAAGCAGTTTATCTGATAGGAGCGCAGTACATGTATCAACTCTACTATTTTCCAAACAATGCAAGCCTAGCACCGCATTTTTTGTTGCACCATTTACAGTGCGATTACGAATTGATGTTAGTAGACAGAAAAAACAATGGACAAAAATCAGCAGAATATTTAAAACTCAACCCTGCCGGTCGCATACCCACGTTGTTAGACGATGGTCGTGCGATTTTTGAAAGCGCGGCCATTTGTATTCACTTGTGTGAACAACATCCGGAAGCAGGGTTAATGCCTGCGCTAGGCGACCCAAAGCGCGCTGAGTTTTTTCAGTGGCTAAGCTACTTAAACAACACGCTTCAAGCAGATTTGTTGGTTCGCCACTATCCACAACGTCACACCACCGATGAAGCTGCTATTCCCAGCGTGGTTGCCGCCCAAGATAAGCGAATTGGTGATGCATTGGGCATCATTGATGAGCAATTATCGAAGCATCAATATCTATTAGGCGACACCCTCAGCGCCTGTGATTACTTCTTATTTATGTTGTGTCGTTGGGCGCTTCCTTGTGCCCAGTCTCCCCGTGATTTCCCGCACTTACTTCAGCACTTAAAGGCTCTTGGCGAATCACAAACCGTCATGGCTGTGTGCGAAAAAGAAGGGGTTGACCCGGCGCTATTTGCATAAACGCCATATTCTTTACGATGGCTTTGCAGAGCAAAAAAGCAGCGGCTGACTTGGGTTAATAACGCCGCACGTTTGCTGATGTCGGCATCTTTTCTGCTTTCTTGGTCTTTTAACATTTGTGCGAGCTTTTCATAAACATGGTTAAGCTCGCATTCTGCCAGTTCTGTTTCATTGGCTTTTAAGTATAAATCCGCCAAACTGTGATAGCTGGTGACCATTGCATTAATCGCCGCTTCAACATCGTGGTATCCATACACTAAAAATTCACTTAAATTGATGGCTTGGCGATAATGCCCTAAGGCACAAAGGTACTGCTTTTTCTGGAAGTTGTTCTCACCTTCAGTGATGTGCATTTCCCATAACAACATTTCATGATCTGTGACTTGCATGCAAAACACCTCGATTCAGTGGGGTTGGAACGATAAGTTGGCGCCAATATAAATCACCCTTTGCAAAAACGCCAATAAGAATCATTATCATTTAAATAAATTTTGTTTAGCCTTGTTTGCATCCTGTTATATTATAACAAAAGTTTACCGTATCCCTTGAAGTCCACATGACCCAAAGCTCGCACGCCATTATTGCCACACCCGTTAAAACCAATATCATCACTGGCTTTTTAGGAGTGGGGAAAACCACTGCCATTCAACACTTACTCAAACACAAACCCGCGCATGAGCGCTGGGCCATTCTCGTAAACGAGTTTGGAGAAGTCGGTATCGATGGCGCACTGCATCAAGGCAATGCGCCCGATGCCGTCTTTATTAAAGAAGTGCCCGGTGGGTGCATGTGCTGCACTTCGGGTTTGCCGATGCAAATCGCACTGAACCAACTACTGGCGCGGGCTAAACCTCATCGCTTGCTTATTGAGCCGACTGGAATTGGTCACCCCAAAGAAGTATTGAGCACGCTGGCAGAGCCGCATTATCAAGACATCATCGACTTGCAAGCAACGCTTACCTTAATTGATGCCAGAAAAGCCTCACAATCTCGCTATCGTGAACATGAAACCTTTAAAGACCAATTGGAAGTAGCAGACCACATTGTTGCCACTAAAGCCGACTTATACAACGAGCAGGATTTAACCCATTTATCGGATTATCTCGCCTCTTTACACCTGAGTAGCACGCCAGTTTCTGTGATTAAACATGGCGAGGCGCAACCTGCATGGCTAGATGCACCAAGCCGCCATCAAACGCAACTCGACGGGCAATCGCAGGAGCATGAGCATGAGCATGAGCATGAGCATGAGCATGAGCATGAGCATGAAAATCATCACTCCCCGTTACCGGATTTGCACGCTGAATTGCAGCGTCATGGCATGGTAGAAACCACCAACAAGGGCGCAGGATTCTTCTCGAAAGGCTGGATTTTCACACCGGATCACATCTTCGATTTCTACCAAGTGTTAGACTTTATGAACATGGCGCAAGCTGAACGCATCAAGGCGGTATTTATCACTGAAAACGGCATTTACGGATTCAATAAAGCCGACGGCGTACTCACCACAATGGAAATGGACGAAAGCGAGGATTCTCGCATTGAATTTATTGTAAGCTCTGCCAGCGAAGCTGAAGCCCTTGGCGAAGCGTTGAAGCGCGCTATTTTGCCAAGCTAGTTTAGCCCATTGGCTACACCGCCAAATCACGCATTTGTTGTTGGTACTCAGAAGGTGCAACGCCTTCCCAGCGTTTAAATGCGCGCCGAAAGTTCGCCATATCGGAATACCCAAGTGCATAAGCCACCTCTTGAATACGCATGTGCCCGCCTTGCAAGTATTGCAGCGCAAGAGTATGACGAACCGTTTCCAGTATCTGTTTGTAAGAGGTGCCTTCCTCTTGTAATCGCCTGTGCAAGGTTCTGGGTGTTAAATGAAACGACTGCGCCGTATGCTCAAGGGTGGGAAAATGGCCGTAGCTTTTCAACATTAACTGACGAACTTGATCACTGAGCAGGTGGCGCTGTTTAAGTTTCGCCAGCTCCATTTCACAAATGTTAAGCGCCTCTTTAAAACTCGCTGAATTTGCCATGGTAAGCGGCGTATCTAGAATGTCTCGGGACAGCGCAATGCCTGCCCAGTCGTGCTGATAACGCACTTCACAGCGCAAATACCGCTGCGCTACGCGCTCTTGCTCTTCGCTGCCTGCAGAACATGAAAACGCCACATAGCGAATGCCCGCGTGTCCCATGGTGACAAAGTCCAGCACGTTTTTTGCCGCCAAAACAATGGTTTCGAATGTGGTGCGATGCAAAGACTCTAAATCACGGTTTGCTAAAAACACAACGCGATATTCATTGCCCTTCGCATGGGCATGAATCGATACCAACTCGGTGCGCAGTGGCAAGAAGCGTTGCAGTAAATCGATAACGTCCCTTACCGTGGTGGCGCTCATGGCGGCATAACCTAAAATGCCATGCGTGCTGAGGATTAAACGCTCGCCCATGATGTACCCCAGCGGCGCAAAATTCACTTGCTCATTCGAGCGCAGCACCAAGGCTTTATAGCGCGCCCACGGCAACGTAACTTGCTCCGCATCAAACGAAGACGCATCAAAACCAAGCGGTGTTAGCAGTTCATCCAGCGAGCCGCCTTCTTGCTCAACAAGCTGAATCATTAAGCGCAAGTAATAGCCGGGGAGTACAACATTTGAGGTAGTCATAACGCGGCATTGTCAATAAATGACCCATTTATGTCAAGCGTGCCCCTAGCCGCTTAGGTAAGAAAGCATTACTCTGGAATGATTCGCCAATGTCATCGTGGGAGAGAAGATTTTCATGTCCAATAACACACATAAACGCAACCCCAGTGTCGTCATTGTTGGGGCCGGCATGACAGGTATTTTAATGGCCATTCGCATGCGCGAAGCGGGCATTGAAGATGTGATAATTTTAGAAAAGAAGTCACGCTTAGGGGGAACTTGGCGAGAAAACACCTACCCCGGCGTGGCTTGCGATGTTCCCTCCCATTTCTATACGTATTCCTTCGAGCTTAACCCCAATTGGAGCCACTTTTTTGCCGAAGGCAAAGAGATCCAAGGTTACTTTGAACACGTGGCCGACAAGTATAACGTCCGTGAGCTAATCCGTTTTGATGAAGCGGTTACGGGGGCGCATTTTGAAAACGAAAAATGGCATATTCAAACCACCAAAGAAGCGCACTACGAGGCCGACTTCTTTGTGTGTGCAACGGGCATTTTGCATCACCCCGCCTTTCCTAACATCGACGGACTCGACCAATTCAAAGGCAAGATTTTCCATACTGCACAGTGGGATCACACCGTCGATTTTGGCCCCAACACCAAAGTGGGGGTTATTGGCACAGGCTCTACAGCCGCACAGTTTGTGCCGAAATTAGTGCAAAGCGGTGCGCAGGTAAATGTGTTTCAGCGCACACCACAGTGGATATTACCCTTACCCGACAGACGCATTTCCAATACAGAAAAGCGCCTATTAAAAAAACATCCTTGGCTGCTGCGCTTAAACCGTTGGTACGGGCAATTCACCATGACACACTTTTTCAACAAAGCCATTGCAGGCCATAAATTACAGCAAACCTTGCTATCTTGGGGCTGTAAGCTGAATCTTCGTTTCAGCATTAAAAACAAAGCGCTACGAGAAAAGCTCAGACCAAGCTATCGCATTGGTTGCAAACGCGTCATTGTGAACAGCACCTTTTACCCAGCCATCCAACAGCCCAATGCCCACTTAATTACCGATGGTATCTCGCGCATTACCGAGTCGGGCATTCAAACCCAAGATGGCAAACACCACGATCTTGATGTCATTGTGCTTTCTACGGGGTTTCAGCCGTTTAATTTTATGCGCCCAATGAACCTGGTTGGCGAAAATGGACTGCATATTGATGAGGCCTGGAAAGACAGTATTGAGGCCTACCGCTCCATTTTAATGCCCGGTTTTCCGAACTTCTTTTTGATGCTAGGGCCGTTTACTCCTATCAGTAATTTCTCGGTGATTGCCATGAGTGAAGTGCAAGCCGACTACGTGATGAAACTCATTGAAAAATGGCGTAATCGCGAATTTCAAACGATTGAACCCAAACAGGAGGCGGTAAACAAGTTTCTCGACTATATTCGTGATGGGATGAAAGGCAGTACATGGACCAGCGGCTGTAACAGTTGGTATCTCGATAAAAATGGCATGCCGATGCTGTGGCCATACACATGGGACCGTTACGTCAGTTACATGTCGGATCTTGATATGAATGATTTAGTAGCGCGATAGCCTCACAAGGCAAGAGGCTTAAACGAAGTGGGAACGTCTATGGAACTTAACAACATTTTTATTACGGGTGCCGCCACAGGTATTGGGCGCGCAACAGCCGAGCAATTTTACAACATGGGATGGGCCGTGGGCCTTGTCGATTTAAACCTCGACATGATCAAAGCCTATACTGCTGACTGGGATCAAAGCCGGGTGTTTTGCGGTCAAGTTGATGTGACTCAACCGGAGCAAATTCAAGCGGCGTTGGCACAATTTTGCCAGCCCTATCAAGGGCGATTACGCGTGCTGCACAACAACGCCGGAATCATGCAACTTGCACCATTTGAATCCCTCGATTTAGCCATGCACAAGCGCACGATTGATGTGAATGTGACCGGAACCATTAACACGCTCATGACGGCCTTCCCGTTTCTGCGCGCCGCTGAAAAAGCCACAGTTATCAATATGGCTTCGGCCAGTACAATGTATGGCATCCCCATGTTTTCCAGCTATGCGGCGTCAAAATCGGCGGTAAAATCCCTCACTGAATCCTTACAAATTGAATGGAAAGCTTACGGCATTCACGTATGCGATATGATGCCGCCGTTTGTTGGCACAGGATTGGTTCACGATCAATCGATAAAGCCCGCTATTATTGAACGCATGGGCGTGGATTTAGGCCCTAAAGATGTGGCCAAAGCCATCGTTAAACACGTTGAAACGGGGCGTACCCACATTCCAGTTAGCCGAAAATTCTCGGCTCTGTATTACATCAGTGACTTATTGCCTTACGTGTTAAGAAAGCCTTCCATCAACTTTTTAAGCCGCCCAGATAGAAGCAAACTCGACAAAACGCAGCGCCTAATTTGTGCCTTAACGCGCTTAGGCCCGGCAATGCACACGCTGCCCATTCCCATCATGCGCAAAACGTATCACTATCTGGAAAAAGCCTTTGGCCTTCCCAAAAATGAAGACGTCAGCGTGGATTGCTTTCAAATTCCAATTCCTACAGGTACACGAAAGCACGGCAAGGCGATGGAAATACCCGCGCGCATTTACAAGCCATTGTTAAAAGGCAAAGAGCCCGAAACAACCCTAGTGTATTTTCACGGTGGCGGCTGTGTGATTGGTGACTTGAACACACACGATGCCTTTTGCCGAGAATTGGCTCAAGAAAGCGGCATAAACGTGATTTCCGTGGCGTATCGATTAGCGCCAGAAGTGAAGTTTCCTGAGCCGATTTGCGATGCGATTGATGCGTGGAATTGGATTGATAGAAACCGTAAAGAGCTTAATATCGAACACCATAAAATTGGCGTAGGCGGAGACAGTTTTGGCGGATATTTATCAGCCATTTGTACCACACCTGCATTGCAATCCGACTTCCCAATTGATGTCACCCATCGCCCTGATTTTCAATTGTTGCTCTACCCTATTTTTGATTTCAGAGGCATCAGCCCGGCAGTGCAAGAGCATGGCAAAGGCTTATTATTCACAACGGAATCACTGCACCTTTTCCGCGCTCAGTTGTTTAATACGGCCGAGGAAATTAGCCGCCCTGACGTCAGTGTTATCCTCAACGAAAACGTTGCCGATACCGTACCAACCTTGTTGTATTCTTGTGAGTTTGATTTGCTGCGCGACGACAGCATTGCCTATGCCAACAAGCTCGAAAGGAACAAGATAACCTTGAAGCACGTACACTTAGCAGACGCAACGCACGGCTTTATTCACGCAGGCAGATTCAGCAAAAAAGTGAAGACTCACTTACAAGGCATGTATCAAGATATAAATGAATTTGTGAGCCAACTTGCGCAAAATTCGTGATTGCACTTCGGTGATAGGTGATTCGTGATTGTGCGTCGGTGATAGGCTATTCGTTATTTACTGCGCGTTGTCGATGTGTTACTTGCCATTGACCACTTGTTACTTGTAAGTAATCAAATGACGATGCGCGGGCTTTTCGAAAACACTATGCTCATTTAACGCGGCAACAAATACCCCTTGTCGGCTTTGAATGAGCTTAGTAATACCGCAATTCACCAGTGTCCAATTCATTTGCATAAGCTGTGTTTCTGGCACGCCAAGGTGCGCTTGCGCCAACAATGAGATTGGCCCGCCCGAGGTAAAAATCAGCACTTCGTCTTTGTCTTCAAGCCCGCTTACCACCGATGCCAACGCGGCTTGTAAACGCGACTTAAACGCCATCCACGTTTCGCTGTAATCTGCATCAAAATCGCCACTCATCCAGCGCGCGACAGCTTGGTTGAATAAGTGCAAAAATTGTTTTTGAGGCTGCTCACTGGTTTTCAAAAACGCGCGAATACCCGCAGGGGTTTCAAAACGTTCATCAAACGCGCCTAAAATTTCTTGATGCGCATATTCATTCCAGCGCGCATCTTCTTGCATTGAATAAGGTGTGGCATTTTCAATCACCGAAGCATGGGTAGAAGCGTTAGTAGAAGCCGCCTCGGTTGAGGATTCAAAAGCGGCTAATGCGCCTTGCGCCGTTTGTTTATGGCGCAGCATCGAACCTGTGATAACTTTGGTCGGCTGCGACATTTTCAGCGCTAAACTGGTACCAAGTGTTTGCGCTTGCTCAACACCGGTTTCTGACAATTTATCGTAATCGTCATGCCCGAAGCTGGCTTGACCATGACGAATCAAATAAATGCTAGCCATTGGCGTTATTGTCCTTGTTTGATAACTCGGCGAGCGCGCCACAATAAATAATGCACAAATACCCAAAAACGTTTGTAAGCCGGGTTGCGAGTTTGTTTGTGATGATAGCGATAGTAAATTTGCTGCACGATAACGGCTAAGCGGAACAAACCATACACCTCATAAAAGGTAAAGTCGGCCTTTTCTACATCCATTTTATTGCAATAGTAGGTGATCACTTCATCGCGCGTCATCATGCCTTTTAAGTGGGTTGGCTGGCGGCGAACCATTTGCGCCATAAAGTCATCATCCGCTTCAACCCAATAAGCTAAGGTGTTACCCAAATCCATTAACGGATCGCCTAGGGTTGCTAGCTCCCAATCCAAAATGCCGCGCACATCGCTTAAATCATCGGGATTTAAAACGGCGTTATCGAAGCGGTAATCGTTATGAATAACGCACGTTCGCTCTTTTTTGGGCATGTTGTTTTGTAGCCAATTGATCACGTATTTGCCCGACGGCACGTTCCACGTTTTCGCTTTTAAATAGCGCCCAACCCAACCGTCAATTTGGCGCTGCACATAGCCCGAGCCTTTGCCTAAATGGGCTAAACCAGCGGCTTCATAATCCACACTGTGCAATTCAATTAAGCAGTCCAGCACCGCCTGACACATGGCACGAACGCTCTTTTCATCCGCTTCAACGCCACGAGGCAAGTTTTTACGCGGGATCACGCCACTGAGCTTTTCCATCACATAAAAATCAGTGCCGATAACAGAGGCATCATCGCAACAAGCGAGCATGTTCGGCACGTAGTGGTAGTGCGGTTTTAAGGCTTTTTGAATGCGGTATTCACGCCCCATATTGTGCGCGCCAGCGGCTTTTGTGCCCGTTGGTGCGCGGCGTAAAATCAGTTCAAAAGAAGGGTACGTTAGGCAGTACGTCCAGTTTGATGCCCCGCCAGAATATTGCGTGACCGTAGGCAACGCGCTGAAATCGTAATCGCTGTCGTTTAAGGTGTGTTTTAACCAATAATTGACAGCTTCGATGTCTAATTCTTCACCACAACGTACATTGCCTGCTTTATCGAGTACGTTTTTGCTGTCGTTTTGTTTTGGAACGTTTGATGTTGCTGTTGCGCTACTCATGCCCGTATTTACTCGCTGTCATCATTCTATTTACTGAGTGCTTTTGCCCTTTTTCCGAAACTTAACCGTTTCTTTTTCCATCATCCGCAAGTACCAAGACTCAGGCAGCCAGCGCCTTAAGCGAGTCGCTTGTTTCCCTTCTTTATGAGTTTGTATCATAAATTTCCCGTTTTGTACGCCCTCATACGCAATTTCTGCGACTTGCTGCGCCGTCATCGAGCCACGTTCCAATAATTTATTCACCACACTGTGCATCACCGGGTTATCGCTGCGCACTGATTCGTGCAAATTGGTGCGGAAAAAAGCAGGACACAGCACGCTCACGCCAATGTTATCGTCCACCAGCTCCAAGCGCATGGATTCAGAAAAGCTCACCACCGCCGCTTTAACCGCGCAATAGCTGCCCATCATGGGCATTGCCGTTAGTCCGGCTTGCGAAGCCACATTCAAAAAATAGCCACGTCCCTGTTGCTTAAAGATGGGTGTGAACACCTTCGTGAATCGGACTAAACCAAATAAATTAATATCAAATACCCACTGCCACTGCTCCATGGGCTCATCAGCAACCGCGCCGCCAGTGGCAACACCGGCATTGTTTACGACCACATCAACACCGCCCCATTCTTTTAACAAGGTGTCGCGAACGGCTTCTACGTGATCTTGATTAGTGATGTCGCACTGACAAAAAATCACATCCGCGGCAAGGGGCTTAATGGCCGCCAAGACTTCATCAGCGCGCTCGGCATTTAAATCAGCAATGCAGACTTTTGCACCTGTTTGCGCCCAATGCTCGGCTAAGGCACGTCCTAAACCCGACGCACCGCCAGTAATTAACACTCGTTCTTGTTTGAATTGGCTCATAAGTATTTCTTCAACTCCAATCGAGACACCATGCCCATATGCACCTCGTCCGGCCCATCAGCAAGCCTTAAGGTTCTTGCCATCGTGGCAAAGAAGTTAAGCGGTAGATCGCCGCCAACGCCCGCGCCACCATGCATTTGAATCGACATATCGACCACGCTTTGTAGCATATTGGGCACCACCACTTTGATGGCAGAGATTTCTGTCATGGCATGTTTTACGCCTAAATTATCGATTTTCCAGGCCGCATTCAGGGTGAGCAAACGCGCTTGGTCTATTGCCATTCTTGCTTGTGCAATACGCTCTTGGTTCCCCCCTAATTTGATGATGGGTTTGCCAAACGCCACACGAGAAAGACCGCGCTTGATGGCCATTTCCAAGGCACGCTCTGCGGCCCCAATGGCGCGCATGCAATGGTGAATTCGACCCGGCCCTAAACGCCCTTGTGCAATCGCAAACCCCTTGCCCATGCCCATAATGAGGTTGGATTTTGACACGCGTACATTATCCAGCACCATTTCACCGTGCCCCAAATGCGCATCGTAATCGCCACAGGCAGTAAGCATTCTTTCAACTGTAAGCCCCGGTGTATCGAGCGGCACTAACACCATCGCATGACGACTGTGCTTTTCGGCATCTGGGTTAGACAGGCCCATCACAATGGCAATTTTCGCATTGGGATGACCTAGCCCCGTCGTCCACCATTTACGCCCGTTAATCACTAGCTCGTCGCCGTCTTCTTCAATTCGACACGCCATATTAGTGGCATCGGAAGAAGCCACTTCGGGCTCTGTCATACCAAACACGGAGCGAATTTCACCGCGCAACAAGGGCATTAACCACTGCTGCTTTTGTGCATCATTGCCAAAGTGGTAGAGCACTTCCATATTGCCCGTGTCCGGCGCGTTGCAGTTAAATACCTCAGAGGCAAACGCCACCTTGCCCATTTCCTCGGCGAGCGGTGCGTAATCAACGCAGCTTAAGCCTTTGCCAAGCTCATCATCCGGCAAAAACAGGTTCCACAAACCCGCTTCTTTGGCTTTTTCTTTTAAGGCTTCGATTTCCGGATGAACTTGCCACGAACGCCAATCGCCGTGCCCATTCATTTCATGATTTTCTCGGGTGATTTTTGCTTCCACCGGAAAGATATGATCATTCATGAAACGCTGAATGCGCTCGATGTAGTCTTTACACGTATCGCTATGCTCAAAATTCATTCGGTTTTCCTTAATAGAAAGAGAGATGACCTCATCTTACTCCGTTCACTTAATGAATGAAGTGAAATATACTCTTATCACACTATGAATCATATTCATCACAAAGCATGCGCATAACCTGCAAAATGCCGTGCCAGTTTGCTCAAGTAAGCGCGCAAAAGCGTCGGTAAAATCTACCTCGCAAATACACCAAAAAGGCGTAATACGTTGGCAAAAGCCTTCACGAATCAGTGAAAACGCAAGCAACACAAAAGGAAAGGCCAGTGCAGCATTTAGATTTGAACTTGTTAAAAGTGTTTGAAAGCTTATACCAAGAACGCAACATGACGCGTACGGCACAAGTGCTCAATATCACGCCATCTGCGGTGAGTCATGCCGTTAAACGCTTGCGAGAAACCTTGAACGATCCGCTGTTTATCCGACAAGGTAGCCAAATGGCACCAACGCCCGCCTGCCGCCGCGCCGCGCCTCAGTTGATTAATCACTTACACCAGTTGCGCCACACGTTACAGCAGTTTGCAGAATTTGATCCTCACAGCACAGAACAAACCTTTCAAATTGCCATTCACAATGCGCTAGAGCCGTTATTCGGCCCAATGATTTATTCTGCGATGGCTCAAGCCGCGCCAAATGCAAAATTGTTATTAATGAGCTTAGATAGGCAACAAGTGAAGCGCCAAATGGCCGCAGGACAGGTGGATTTTGCCTTTGATGTTGCCCAGCCTTTGGGCTCGCCGTTTCAGCATATTCGCTTATTCGACGACCCGTTATGCGTCCTTGCCAGCAAGCACTGGCACCACAATCAACAGAACAAAGAAGACGGCCAAAGCCAGCAAACCGCAACAGACACCTTAAGTAAAGCCGTTTATTTAGCGGCGCAGCATATTGCGGTGTCGAACCGCCCAACTGGCACCGTGATGGAAGATTTCGAGCTGCAACAGCAAGGTTATGTTCGCCACATTGCCTTGCGCTGCCAAACTTACTTAAGCGCAATTCAAATTGCAGAATCCAGCGATTTGCTGCTCACGTTACCGCGAAGTTTGGCGCACTATTACATCACCGATGAACTGCGACTATTACCGCTGCCCTTCGATACCGCCAACGTCGAAAC
>CAXRCC010000174.1:0-5549 GCA_964228975.1 Paraneptunicella sp.
TCCCTACACGACGCTCTTCCGATCTGGATGTGTTTGTATAAGGCTTTGTTTTTTAAACTGGACACCCACACGATTTTTTAACAAATTCGCCGCATAAAGCCAACCAAAGTGGACACTCACTTGTTTGCAGTTACTAAACCATTCACTACGGGCAGTCAATCAAAGCATTTAAGTGACTGTCCATTTTGATTCACTGTTCACTCTAGATCCAAACCATTCATCTCAAAAAACTGTACCAAAACTGGCCTCATAGACACTTAAAAAGAAGTGTAAATTTCTCATAATGCGTAAAAACGTTAGGGATATGGAAATGCCTTTACCTCGCTACAAACAAATCAATACGGATGTCACCCCCTATTATCATTGTATTTCACGATGCGTACGTCAGTCGTACCTTTGTGGTAGGGATAATAATACAGGGATAAACTATGAACATCGCAGAAAGTGGATCCAAGACAGACTGCATAAGCTCTCACAAGCTTTCGCTATTGATCTTTGTGCTTATGCTGTTATGCACAATCATATTCATATTGTGCTCCATGTCGCTAAAGGAAGAGCAGAGGGTTGGTCAATGGATGAGGTCCTTCTTCGCTGGCGAATGTTCTATAAATGTCCACCGCTTGTGCAACGTTACTTAGAAGGAGAGTCAGAGAGTGAATTCTCCCCTGAAGACTGCGCTGAGCTGCAAAGGCTTTCATCACTATACCGAAGCCGGCTTCAATCAATTAGCTGGTTCATGCGGATGCTCAACGAATACATCGCTAGAAAAGCGAATAAAGAGGATGATTGTAAAGGCTATTTTTGGGAAAGACGTTTTCGATCTCAAGCGATATTAGATGAAAAAGCACTGGCTGCTGTTATGGCATATGTCGACTTAAATCCAATCCGAGCCAAAATTGCAAACTCTCTCACTACATCAAACTACACGAGTATTCAGTACCGATTAAATGCACAACGAGTGAATAAATCACCCAAATTTTTAATGCCATTTGAAGATTGTATTCAACAAGGCAAAAAATCTCATATTCCGTTCAAGTTAGATGACTATGTTGCACTATTGAAAAATACGTTGGCGCGACAGACAAAGAAAGTTGCATCCCCCTTTCCAAAGCTGACGAATAGTTTACTCAAACGCCTTGGTATGACATCACAAAACTGGCAACTAGTGACAAATAATTTTGAAACATTATTCTCCGGTCCGGTTGGCTGCCCGGACGCGATGACAGATTTTGCGAAGTTTTGTGGCAGAAACTGCCGGCCTAATGTGACAAACGCCACAAAATATCTCTCATAAAAAAGGCTTTCTAATGAAAGCCTTCAACAATTAAATCTCTTTATTCACTTCGCTGATACTGCGAGGGCATTTTGCTATTACCAGTGCCGAGTGATAAATATCTGTCTCGAAGCTTTGTTTGTCGAGACTCCATTTTAATTGGCAGTCCATTAATGAACACTGATTCAGCAGCTTCGGTTACTTCCAATGGATCGCCCGACCAAATGACAATATCTGCTTGAAGGCCAGCCTCAAGGCTACCCACTTCGGTATCAAGCCCAAATATTGACGCTGGTACACGCGTTAAACTTTCTAAGCCAACCTCATGTGGTAAACCATTTGCTACGGCATTGCCGGCATGTTGTGCAGCTAGTCGAATGTTGTGTGTGTCCATTCCAATAGCTACGCTGACGCCTGCTTGATGAAGACGTGCGGCGTTGCTTAGGGTAGCGCCCATTTGGTCAAATCCACCAGGCAAGTTGTACTCTGGATCGATAATCACAGGAATATTTGATTGCGCAAGCTCACTTGCAACGCGCCAAGCTTCTACGCCATGAACCAAAACCACTTTCACAGAGGGGTGTCTGTCCTTAAAAGCGACCACTTGGCGAATATCCGCAGCGCGATCAGCTCGCATCAATAACGGTACTTCACCTTGTATAACGCGCTTTAATGCTTTTACATCAGAGCGAGTGTTCAGTCCATACCATGGCTTCTCTGCTGACAAGTCGCCCGACGCATTCGAAGCTTCCTCAAATACTTTATCCAGCATTACCCAAAGTGCAGCTCGTGAACCACCAGTGTGCTCAGCACCTTCGCTACCCACGTCTATTGTCATGAAAGCAGCTGATTTCAAAACGGGTGACTGTCCACTTAACTGGATGATTGCGCCAAGCCCACCAAATAAGTATTTACTGCCATTAATGGCTGTAGCCGCGGAAGTCATGCCCTCTAGGCGCGTAATTGCAAGCAGTGAGCTGTCAGGGTTAACAGCGTACTGAACATCTAATGCTGCACCTGTGTTTGAAATTGGCGTCATTTCAATACTTGAATCTACCACGCCTGATGACGATGATACTTCAACTAAACCTAAAGAAGTGAGTGCACCGATAAAGCCTGGCGTAACTACCTTTCCACTAGCATCTATACGTTCGTAACCTTCAGGTACGCTTTCACCACTCTGTACCGACTCAATTCGGCCACCTTTAACAAGAATGGTTCCTTGATCAATAATGCCCTGTGAGCCCATGGTGTGTATCTTTCCACCGACAATGGCGTAGTTATCGGCAAATGTGGATGTCACTATCGACATTGTAGCCAGTAATACCGCTAATTTTCTCATTTAGAATCTCCTTCACCCACTTGGCCTAGCTCGAAATCACTCACTGGCCATGACGACGTATCCGTTAAGGAGTAGGCTAAACCGCCATCAATATATACCTGCTCTGCTTTCGTATAAGTTGAAAATGGATTTCCATTCCACACTACGATGTCAGCTTGTTTACCGGCCTCGAGAGACCCCGTTTTATCAAAAATACCGAGTGACTTCGCTGGATTAGCCGAGAGCCAAATCCAAGCGTCTTCCATAAGAATATCAATACCAGCACGCTTACCATCAGACCACGCTTTGGCCGCTTCTTGATTTAAGCGCTGTATACCAAGGTCGCTATCAGAATGTACTATTGCACAAGCACCGGCAGCATGAACCGCAGGAATGTTTTCACGAATGCCATCGTAAGCTTCCATCTTGAAGCCCCACCAATCTGCCCACATCGCTGAACACACATTGTTTTCTTTCAGCTTGTCAGCAATTTTGTATGCTTCAACCGCGTGATGAAAAGTGCCAATTTGATAGTCAAACTCTTTCATCACATCCATCATTACGGTCATTTCATCTGCCCGATAACAATGCATATGAACGCGAATATCACCTTTCAAAACACCGGCAAGCGTCTCTAGCTTCAAATCTCTTTTAGGTGGTGTTGCATTTTTACCGGCCTCATAATCACGTTCGTAGGCTTCCCATTTTCGAAGGTAATCTTGAGCATCTGACCATGCTTGTCGATAGCCCGCTACGTTACCCATCCTTGTCATTGGCCCACCTTTTTCACCGTAGACGCGTTTCGGGTTCTCACCACAAGCCATTTTCATGCCATAAGGAGCTTGTGGAAACTTCATATCCTGCATAGTACGACTTGGCACATTTTTAAGCACCACCGAGCGGCCACCAAATAAATTAGCCGAGCCTGGTAAAATTTGTAGCGTTGTCACCCCGCCGGCTAAAGCACGCCCAAAACCAGGGTCTTGCGGCCAAACAGAGTGCTCGGCCCAAACCTGTGCAGTAACTGGATTGGTCATTTCATTGCCATCGGAATGGGAACGAGTAGACGGTGACGGATACACGCCTAAGTGACTATGGTTATCGATAATACCTGGTGTTACCCACTTACCAGTGCCGTCGATTATTGTTGTGTTGTTCGCGGTATCGAGTGACTGTCCACTTTTGGCAACAGCTTGAATCTTTCCTTCAGCGAAATAAACACTACCGTTTTCAATTTTGCCGCCAATGCCATCAAAAATGGTTACGTTAGTAATCAGGGTAGGCTCACCTAGGATTGGTTTGTACGTACTTGGATAAGGGTCAGGATTTATCGATACTTTAGGTGCTTGTGTGCTATCAACGGTGGCATCTTGGCCACATCCCATCAAACAAAATGATGCGATGCAAGCCATCGATAGTGCCAGCTTCGAAGGTATAATTTTCATGTGTTCCCCAGAGCTATTCTTATTATTTGTGGATACTGGGGGTTATTGATTCAGTTTCCCCAGTACAAAACAGCCTAGCTAAGGAATGTGCACTTGCCAAGTTGCACTGGGGTAAAGCGTTATATTAATGCGAGGACTGGCGAGCTAGCACATCAACGATATCTTGAGAATTGGTCAAGCGCCTAATATCATTGAATAAAATTTCAGCTTCTGGATACTGTCTTTTTAAATACCCACACCACTGCTTAATTCTGTTCGGATAGTATTTGCCCTTATCCCCGAATATTTCATAACCTGAGTACTGTATCAAAAGCGATGCTAGTTCAGGCCATGGCATGGGGTCCTCACCATTTTTGATACACAGCGCTAAGTTTGGAAGGGCTAACGCACCTCGTCCTATCATTAGATTTTCACAATCAGATTGCTGTTGGCAGCGCTTGGCATCCTCACTACTCCAAATCTCGCCATTAGCAACCAAAGGAATTTGTGTATACTGTTTAATTTTTGCAATCCAATCCCAATAAGCAGGTGGCTTGTACCCTTCCGTTTTAGTTCTTGCGTGCACCACAAGCTCTGAAGCGCCTGCTTCGGTAATAGCTATAGCGTTATCGATTGCTAAAGACTTATCTTCAAAACCCAGTCGAATTTTCGCAGAAACAGGAATGTGACTAGGAACAGCCTCTCTAACTGCTTTTACAATATCGTATAGCGTTTGTGTTTCTTTAAGCAACACAGCACCGCCTTTGCTTTTGTTAACCGTTTTTGCTGGGCATCCAAAGTTGAGATCTACACCTGGAGAGCCTAGCTCAATAGCGGTTTCTGCATTCTCAGCCAGCCATTGAGGATGTTGGCCAAGCAATTGGACACGCACGGGAACGCCTGCTGGAGTTTTGCCACCATTGTGAAGTTCAGGGCAGAGACGATAGAAGGTTTTTTTCGGCAACTTTTGGTCGACTACCCTTACGAATTCTGTAACGCATTGGTCGAAACCGCCCACACGAGTCAACATGTCTCTCATTAAGTGGTCAACAACCCCTTCCATCGGGGCTAGCATTACTTTCATCAGGTAAAGTCTCTTTCAAGCTACATTAAAAAACGGCGCGAGATTTTATCAAAAAGCATTAGAGGTCGCTATGGAATAAACATGGATTGCTAAAGAATTAACTTTGCAAAAAAGTATGGAAATGGACAGACACTTGATGAGCGAAATATGAGGGCTCAAATGGACAGACACTTATTTAAATAAAGTGTCTGTCCACCTCGAGTTTAGAACTTGATATTACTTAATCGAACTTGAGTGTGTGTCCGATTTTTTATAAAGGCGCTCGAACACAGCTTGTTTTTGCGACTCAGAGTAATATTGCCAGTGCGTAATTTCATCGATTGTGCGCTGACAGCCAATACAAATATCTTGTTCGTCAAGCTTACATAATGCCACGCACGGTGAAGCGAGATTCATAATGAAATGTTACCTATTTCTTCTTGCGATTGGTGAGAAACACGAGAAGCC
>CAXRCC010000175.1:0-6595 GCA_964228975.1 Paraneptunicella sp.
TTTTCGACGCAGACGAGCTGCCACTTAAATTAACCGCTCATACTCCCTGCTTTAGAAGTGAGGCTGGCTCATACGGCCGAGATACTAAGGGCTTGATCAGGCAGCATCAATTCGATAAAGTCGAATTAGTCCAATTGGTTAAACCAGAAGATTCTTTCGATGCCTTGGAGGAACTTACCGGTCACGCAGAAAAGATTTTGCAACTATTAGACCTACCTTACCGTAAGGTTGTCTTGTGCACTGGCGATATGGGATTTGGCGCATGTAAAACTTACGACTTAGAAGTTTGGTTGCCCGCTCAAAACACCTATCGTGAGATTTCTAGTTGCTCGAACATGTATGACTTCCAATCAAGAAGAATGCAAGCGAGATATCGTTCTGAAAGTGGTGCGAAACCTGAGTTGATTCACACATTAAATGGTTCCGGTTTAGCAGTTGGTAGAACATTAGTGGCAATACTCGAAAACTATCAACAAGCTGACGGTAGTATTGAAGTGCCAGAAGTGTTGCAGCCTTACATGGGCGGCATCAAAAAAATTGGCTAAGGAGACATCCTGTTTAAACGCAATTGGTTGAGTCTCCGATTTTTTGAGGGAACTGTAAAATGCAGAAGAATCATGATTTGAGACTCCTGATGAAATTTATTTACTGGATGTCTGTTGCAGGCATTTTTTCACTACTTGGATATGTGGGTTGGATGATTTATTCCACCGTCACACTCAACTAAAAGCGGGATATCTTCCCGCTTTTTGCGTTTATCGCTCGCGCTTTAGCTTAGACGCTTAACGCGCCTTTTCTCCCTCGTCATTTATAAACATTTGGCAGGTTTGGGTAATCCGGCAATTTTCGTTGCTTGTTTGGCAGCGCCCTTAGGGAATAACCTGTGCAAATATCGGCTGTTTCCTTTATCTTGCCCTAGTTTAGCTGCCATTGCCTTCACCAATGCTCGTATCGCTGGGCTCGTATTGAATTCTAAATAGAATGCCCTAACAAAGTTGACCACTTCCCAGTGCGCGTCTGTGAGTTCGATATTTTCAGTTTTCGCTAAAGCTGGGGCAAGTTCAGGGCACCAGTCATTAATATTAAGCAAATATCCATTTGCGTCGGTTTCTAACGTTTTTCCTTCAAATTCAATGTGATGCATTTCAATGATTACCAACTAATAGTGTTACTGTATTCTAGCGTGAGTGCGACAAATTGAGTGTAGTCAATATAGTTTATGCCTTCTTCTAAAGCTGGGATAGAGCGGGTTTCTGCGTCTTCTTGCAATACATAGAGTTGCTCGTTTTCCATTAATGGTTCCAGTGCGCACAAAGCGTCACTTTTCAAAAGTAAGAAGGTGGCGTCATCTCTTAACAAACAGGCATCTTGTGGGCCAAATCCTTTTAAAACATTTAATAAGCTAGGTAAATCCAACTGTGCCTTAAGTAAATGAAGTGTCATTAAAAGTTAACCGTTTGTTTAAAGGGTGAAATAAGTTTGGGTAATTCAACACGTTTGAAAAGTGTTGGTTGAATACACAGTGCATGCGGCGTTAACCCATATTCTTTTAATGAGTCTTCACACACGTAAACCTTGTCAATATCGTAAAACGTCAAGGCCCCATAGCTTTTCATATGGTTTTTATAGCCACTCTCGTTTGGGGATTGTGCGTTTAATAATTGCAGGACGCCTTTATCGACGAAGAATAATCCCACGTCTTGTTCTAAGTTGGCGAATGAAAAAGCCATGTCGAGCGCCTCCCAGCCATTAGGAGAGCTGTTTGGGGCCGAAGAATGAATAATTGCAATAGACATTAAAACTGAATCACTCTGTTTGCTGTTGCGGTTAGTGCAGCAAGCTCTGTTAATCCCGACAACGAAAAAATAGGATTGATAGAGCCTGAGGGCATATCAAGCTTAGCAGCTTCTTGATCATCGATAAGCGCTCTTCGCCCTGCTGCGGTGGCACAAACGAGCAATTCAACCTTTCGCTTGCTTAGCGCTTCCCATAACGCCATTGCATTAGGTTCTCCTGCTTGGGGGAGGTTGAATTTGTTAGCATGAGAAACGCCGGCGCCATAAAAGAAGAGGCTAACTTGATGTTCGGCATCAAGTGCGGCATTGGCAAACTTACTTGCAGTATACGCTGCGTTGCTGTCGAAATAAGGGGAGGTGACCAAAATAATAAACTTTGCCATTTAGGTGATTTTCCTCATAAAACAAAAAACACCCCGAAATGGAGTGTTTTTCTTTGCAAAATCAGGGTGACTAAGTATTAGTCGTCGTTATTAAACGCCATCAAAATGCTTAGCAAGCTCATGAAGATATTATAAATAGAAACGTACAAAGTAACAGTTGCCATAATGTAGTTTCTTTCTCCACCGCGAATGATATCGCTTGTTTGCATCAGGATTGCGCCAGAAGAGAACAAAATGAACATTGCGCTAATACCTAAGCTTAATGCAGGAATTTGCAGGAAGATGTTGGCGATAACCGCAACTAAAATCACCCAAAAACCAGCGAACATCATGCCACCAAGGAAAGACATATCTTTCTTCGTAGTCAGTACATAGCCTGAAAGTGCGAAGAAAATAAGCGCTGTACCACCTAACGCCGTCATGACAAGTTCACCGCCACCAGCGCCGATAACCATGTTAAGGATAGGACCAAGTGTGTAACCAAGGAAGCCAGTGAATGCAAATACACTCAATAAACCTGCACTTGAGTTTGCTGTTTTATGTACCAAGAACATCAGGCCATAAAAACCAACTAACGTAATGATAAGGCCAGGGTGAGGGAGGTTCATCATCATGGACACGCCTGCGACGACTGAACTGAAGGCTAAAGTCATAGCAAGCAACATATAGGTGTTACGTAAGACTTTATTTGTCTCCAGCAGCGATGACTGAGAAGCAGAAGACACAGTATTGTATTGCATTATTAACTCCGTTGTTAAAGCGAATGCCTGTTTAAACTAATTATAGTTACTGAGGGTATTTGTATGGGGTTTGCGCTTGTTTTTCAAGTTTTACTGAAGGTTATTACGCGAAAAAACCGTAAATAGATGTAATAAACCCTTATTAACGCTGATATTTGAACAAATTGGGTAAAGAAGAAGCAAACAGTTAACTTATTTCAAATTAGCACTTTACAACCCTGAATAAGCTCATTAATATGCGCAACACAATTTGGAGAGGTGGCAGAGCTCGGTTTAATGCACCTGACTTGAAATCAGGCGTAGGTTCATCCCTACCGGGGGTTCGAATCCCTCCCTCTCCGCCAAATTTAGAAAGTATAACAAGCTTATGCTTTCGGGAAAAATTAGCACAACTTACATTGGTAAGTAGATGCAATACAATTCGGAGAGATGGCAGAGCTCGGTTTAATGCACCTGACTTGAAATCAGGCGTAGGTTCATCCCTACCGGGGGTTCGAATCCCTCTCTCTCCGCCAAATTTGAAGCCCGCTGTATGCGGGCTTTTTCCTTTCCGGCTCTCACATTTTTATTCTGGCTTTCATTTAAAACGTTGCGTTAAGCGTTCTTGTCAGAAAAGCGTCAGTTATCAGTATTTTGCTTTTGTCATAACGACCCTCTTTCACGTACCAGTGATTTTCCACACCACATTGCCACTTCTTCGCTATTTTTTAGACGCTTTCCCTTTGTTTAATGAACTTAACCTTTAAGTGCACTCGTTTGTGCATATCTAAGAACAAACTTAACCATATTGGCACTGAGGTTGCCCAAAATTTGCATGGGCTTTGGCGGTTATGATTTACCTATGTTGTATTAAGGGAATAACCATGGTGGGTATTCGATGAGAGCATGCAGTTTCGCTTCTTGTGCTGGTGCCTAAAAAATAATGATAACAATGACAAAATAATCAGGCCTATTTCGCTGTATCGAGGAAGGGTAGTTTAACAAGTTTCAAGGATACGGCTCGTCAATATAAAAGAGAGTTAATTAAGGAAGTACAGCTATTTAGGTACAAGGAAAGTGGTAAAGAAAGAAGACTGGGTGGGAGTGGAGTAGGGCAACTTGGATTCTTTCTTCCTTATATCAATGGCTGGGCCTAATTTGAAAATATAAATGGAGTTACAAATGAACTTTAATATTGCGTTGCTTCTAATCATCGGGGGGCTAATGTTCTGTATTTTCTTCGGTCAAATTTTATTGTTGGCCAGAGAACTGTTAACGGATCAGCCCAAAGAGGCTGAAAACTTAGACTTTGCGGAACGTTACGTTTATATACATGATGAAGTGACTTGCTTTGACAGAAAGCGGGAATTAAAAGAAAAGTTACTTGATGAATGTCGTACGCTCATTAAGCGAAGAAAAGAAAGTATGGCTAAAACAAAAACAAAATTAATTGCCATCGATAGCTTCGTTAAAAAAGAGAGATAAACCCTCTGCCCATCCAGTCTTCACAATCGCTTTATTTAAAATGGATTGGGCGAAAACGCTATCTTTTACACAAATAAATAAAATTATCCTAACTTTTTCTCATCTGATTTGCTGTCTAAAAGGTGCTTTACACAATTCTTTGTAAAGTTTTCTACCAAACTTGAAATTCGAACGCCTGGCTTCACCTTGATGATGCCAAATTCAATGGCATCATCAAGTAGCTTTTTAAATTCATCGATTGCAACATCTGGGGTAAAGTGATTTTGCTTTTCACTTTGCTTTTGATAAATGTCGTCTAGCGACTCTCCCGTAATAAGGTACACGATGGCGTTGGGGCCAATATATTCTTCAAGCACATGAGAGATATGCAATAAATCCGCTAGTTTAGGTTCTCTTCTGCCGTTTTCGTAATGTCCATATCTTGATTTAGACCAACCACACGCAAAAGCGAAAGTGGCTTGATCCAGTCCTGCTTTTTCTCTAAGCACGATGAGCCTATCTTTTAATTCCATAGCGAGTCTTACTATTATCTCAACATTATTAGGGGGAGGGATGCGAACAGATATAAACAAACTGTTTACCACATAGTACAACAGAACGGAAAAATTTCTATAAAAAATACGCTAAACGGGATTGCCAAAGCCTATTGGGTACGTTTACTATCCGAGTATACAAAATGTATACCTTATGAGGCACGAAATGTTTCATAGAGTCGAACAAACATTAAAGTTGCATTAGGCATTGATTGAAAGGAGAAGATCATGAGAGGCGGTGAAGTGATAAAGAAGGCAAGAAAGTTAAGGGGTTTTCCTCAAGTGTTCGTTGCGGAGCACTATGGCTTATCTTTAAACACGATAAAGAATTATGAAAGTGGGAGAACCGAGCCCCCGTTTAATAGTGTTATTGAAATATTAGAAATGTTAGGCATCGACTACAGCGAGGTGGCTAGCAATGATGAATGTTAAGGAAATCAGAAAGCGTTTAAAAGAGTGGGGGAACTTTTGGTATTTGCGTCGTTTGGGGCCGGGTTTCGCGGCGACGAGTGCAACGCATAAATTGTGTGAACAAATGAAAACAGGCGTACAAGGTGAGGTAAATCAGGCGCAGTTTAACCGAATGTCGGATAACCTATTTGTGCCAGCACATATAGAACAAGTTGACGCTGCAATCGAAAAGCTGTCCGTTAAATGCCGCTTGGCGATGATTAACAAATACGTGAATCGCAATAAAGACAATGGCTACTTTGAACGAGAAGCTGAGCTGCATCTTATGAAGCTGCTGTAGTAGCCAGTCCAGGCTTCATTCTATTAGACGATGTTCATTGATTCACAAACATCATTGAACAAAGAAGGTTAAACACACTTCTACAACCAATATAAAGCGCTTAGCAGTAACAGTTAAACAAGGCGTTAAAAAGAAGGAAACAGAGAGAAAAAAGATAGGGGTCAAGGTTTTGGACTTTTTCTTACCTTAAAACCTCGTTAATATTTCTACAGTCGCGAGAGCTTCGCGAATAAATGAACTTCAATTCACAACCGCCTTCTTGGCGGTTTTTTCATTTTTAGGGAGTTAAAATGCCGAGGTTCGGAAAATCTTCTGAGGCAAGACTGTCTACATGTCACGCTGACCTCCAGAAGATATTTAATAAAGTGATTCAATACACCGACTGCTCAATATTCAGCGGTCACCGAGGGGAAGACGAGCAAAACCTAGCTTATGAAAAAGGGTTTTCTCAACTGCCTTTTCCTCAATCCAAACATAATAGCTATCCAAGCCACGCGGTTGACGCAGGCCCTTATTTCATTGAACTAAAAAACACCGACTGGTCCGATAAAGTGGCCTTTGGTGTGTTCGCAGGGCAAGTAAAACAAATTGCGTTGGAGCTTTTTGAAAAAGGAGAAACGGCGCACCTACTCCGTTGGGGGGGAGATTGGGACGGGGATGGTCGCAGTTTAGATGAGTCCTTTAGCGACTTACCCCACTTTGAGTTGATTAAGCCATGAGCTGGAAAGAAACACTCGGTGCCATTGCACCAACACTGGCGACCGCACTTGGCGGCCCGTTAGCGGGCGGGGCAGTGAAGTTTTTAGCCGCGAACTTACTGGGTAATGAAAAGGCGTCGCAACAAGAGGTCGAAAATTTCATTCTTGAAGCGGATCCAGGCAAGCTCGCAGAAATGAAACGCCTTGATCATCAATTTAAAGTAGAGATG
>CAXRCC010000176.1:0-20208 GCA_964228975.1 Paraneptunicella sp.
CCATCCAACCGTGAATACGATCGCCAATACGCCGACGCCATTTCTCTGGCTAAAAACCTGCTGAGTGAACACCCTTATGACCAAGGCGACGCAAATGCCAAGCAAAGCTCGGCTTCGGCTTCGGCTTCGGCTTCGGCTTCGGCTTCAAAAGCCAGCTTAACCGAAAAGCAGGTGATAGAAGTCCACTATATGCTCGTTGTCGCACTTCGTTTAAGCCAGCAATTACAAGCGGCATTGCGCGAATCCAAGAAATTGGCGCAACTCGCTCAAGAGCACGCGCGTAACCATCAAGAACAAGGGCATATTTATCAGGCCCTAGGCGAGGACCAACACGCCTCAGTGGCATTTTATAAAGCGGTACAACTCAACCCTGCGCTTATTGTAAGTTGGCGTCAACTTACCGCCTTGTATCAGGCAATGGGTAATACCGATGCACACACACTGGCAAACGCCCAACTTGCGTATCTCTCCGCGTTACCCAAAGCCATTCTTGGTGCGCGCGATTTAATGCACGAAGGGGAGCTGTTACAAGCAGACCAAGTGTGTCGTCGCTTTTTACAGCAAAACAAACATGATGTTGAAGGGCTCTTTTTACTGGCAGAAATTGGTATTCAATTAAAAGTGTATTCCGAAGCAGAGTTTTTACTGGAAAGCTGCCTTGAACTCTACCCTGAGCACCAAGGAGCGGGCATGGCGCACTTAAAGCTGTTGTCCAAAATGGGAAAATTCGAACAAGCCAAAGCCCGCGCAGACGCCCTATTGCAATTCTCCCCAGAAAATATTCCTGTGATTACCGCCCGCGCCTCTGCGCTTGTGGGGATTGGCGAACTTGAAACCGCAATTGATACCTACCAAACATTGCTTGCAGATAACCCGGACCAACCCGGCGTGCAACTGCTGTTAGGTCACGCTTTAAAAGCCCAAGGCAAATTACCCGAAGCCATTTCAGCCTACCAAGCCGCATACCAGTATAAACCTGATTTTGGCGATGCGTATTGGAGCTTAGCCAATACCAAAACCTATGCATTTTCAGATGAAGAGCTCAACACCCTGCGCCATGAAGTGCAAAACCAGCATATTCACAGCGACGACAAAGTGCATATGTATTTTGCACTTGGTAAGGCCTATGAAGATAAAAAGCAATTCGAAGACTCTTTTCACGCATACCAGCAAGGCAATGCATTAAAGCAACAAAACCTAGGTTATGACGCGGCATTTATTGAAAAGCAGGTGGAAGCACAAATTGAACACTGCCCCCGCGCGTTATTCGAAAAGCATCAGGATGTTGGCGACCCTCGCCCTGATCCCATTTTTATTGTTGGCTTACCGCGTGCTGGCTCCACCCTGTTAGAGCAAATATTGGCGTCCCACTCTCAGGTTGATGGCACCATGGAGCTGCACAATATTTTGGGGCTGGTGTCTCGTTTACGTGGCCAATCGAACCGTTACCCTAAAATACTTAACGAGATAGATCCGAGCTATTTTGCGCGATTTGGCGAACAATTCTTGCAAGATACCCGCATTTATCGAAAAAGTGCTCCGCTGTTTATTGATAAAATGCCCAACAACTTTGTGCATATCGGTTTAATAAAATTGATTTTACCGAATGCCAAAATTATCGACGCTCGACGCGAGCCCATGGCATGCTGCTTTAGTGGTTTTAAACAGCTTTTTGGTGAAGGGCAAGAATTCAGCTACAGCTTGGAAAACATGGGGCGTTACTACAATGCCTACTTAAAACTGATGCAGCATTGGGATGAAGTGCTACCCGGCGCAGTGTTAAAAGTACAACATGAAGAGGTAGTGGAAGATTTAGACACTCAAGTTCGCCGCATTTTGGACTATTGCCAACTGCCCTTTGAACAAGCCTGCATCGACTTTCACAAAACCAAACGCACCATCAAAACCCCCAGCTCCGAGCAAGTTAGGCAGCCGATTTATCGCTCCGGTTTAGCGCAGTGGAAACACTATGAACCGTTTCTTGAACCGTTAAAAGCCGTGCTCAACCGTACAGATAAAAACGCTTAACCCAAATGCTGGCTTTGAATACAAACTGAAAAATATACCTTACATTGACACCTAAAATATAAAAACGCCCGAAAACAAGATGGGTTTCGGGCGTACGTTTTCAGCTTGTTGCGAGCGTTTGAGCGCTTAAAACGACAGCCTCAATACTGTGTCACTTCAGTCAATTAAGCCTTCGGCGGCATCTTTCGCAAACTCTAATTGCTCTTTAGAAGCATTTTCATCCAATAAAATGGCTTCAATAGCGGTCATTGCTTCGGAAAAAGGCAAGTCAAACGCGCCATCATTATCAAAATCAACTAAGTCATCTAATTTAATAGCACCATAAGCCATATTAAGCCATGCAACCAATGTGTGCTGCACTGCTCTTTCCCGCTGTGATGCTTTTTTCAGATCGAGGTAACGAGCTGCGTCTTCTAAGTTATTTAGTGGCAATATCTCATCAAACACATTGGAAACCACTTTTACAATTCTTAATAAGTGTTCCAACTCTTCATCTGTTACTTTTTTACTGCCTTTCCCTTTACCACTCCCTTTTCCATTGCTTTTATTAGAAAATTGCTGCTTCCAAAACCCAAGCCCTCTAAGGTCACCATGAATACCGTTACCGAGGACATAAATCGTTCTCTGATCCGATCCAACAGCATTAAATGAGTCTGTTACTGTTAGCGTTGCCGTATAAATGCCGTAGGTTAAATAGCTATAGGGTGGCATCAAGTCATCGAAGAACATATCACCGTTACCCATACCCCATTTAATCGTATGAGTATCGTTAGTATCGGGATCGGTAAAGCTACCGTGAAAAGCTGCATCTTCATTGGGTGAGACAAAGATATCTTCCCCTGCATCAACAATCGGTGCAGAGTTCACAAAGAAATGTTCGCAATTAATAAACGCTAAATTGCCAACAGAGTCTAACGCACCGACATCTACCGTATGGATACCGCCTTGCGCCGACGAAGAGACGCAATATTTACCAGTGTATGCGCCGTTTCCAAGTGCTTGGCCTGATACTTCAGTTTGTTCTCCATTTGGCTGCGTGACAATAAACACTAAAGATTCAACCGCTGATGTTGCATCTGTAGCGAGCACATTAAGATGAACGCACTGACCTCTATCTGCTACCGGGAAGCCATCTACAATACTTGGGGCTACAATTGGATTTTCAGGAATGACTACCGCTGGTACATCGTTATCCAAAACAATGATAGCTGGTTGACCTGTCGCGGCGTCTATTGGAAAGACATTTGCGACGTTCCCCACAGCATCCGTTGCAACAATTTCTAGTTGAATAGCACCAGATGCTGCGGACTCTGGAGGCGTATATTCCCACTCCCAAATACCAGAAGCAGTTTGAGAGGCGTTTACTTCAACGACGGTTCCATCAGGTAAGATAAAACGACATACCACACCGATAACACCGGAGCTATCTGATATACCCACTCGGAATTGGCTTGATGTTCCCCCTCTTAATAAAGGATTATCAATCGTGATATTACCTACACTTGGAGGCTCTGAATCACTCGTTCGCAAAGTGTAAAGGTTTACTTCATTTGGCAGTAACGTAACAACCGTTGAATACCTGACCTTACTATCCGAAAGAATACTTCTCTGTGTTGACAACTTAGTCGTGAAGTTTTCTTCGATAAAACACACACCCGCTGTTGCACCGCACTTCAATAAGTCTTGCTCGGGCGTTAGCGTAAATGAGATAACGGTCGTACCACCTTCATCACCCGCCGTCACCGTTGCCGTGCCATTCGAAGAATAAAGCGTTTGAATAACAACGTCAGTGTCCAATTCACCCTCACCGACAACAAACACCGTACCCGTTGTAGGATCCGTTGCAGCGTTTACGCCTGCACCACCTACTTCAGGATCAAAACCTAACTGATATTGCACACCCTGACCCGATGGGATATTTGCTCTGAATTCCACTGTTCCCCCAGGCAATACAACGACATGAGTATCGAGTGGCCCATTTTCCCCTATGATTAAACAGTTGTTTTCCGGGCCACACAAAGAACGCGCTTGCACAGGAGAAAGCCTAAACACCAGTTGCCCCGCTTCATCGTTATTCACATCAATGTAAGGTCTGCCAGATTCAGTTCCCGTTTCAAGCTCAGCCATGCCACCTTCAAAACTGATCCCAACACCCGTTACAGGCTCAATCGTATTGCTACTGCTGATGTCTGTTAATAAAAGCAAAGCATCGTCTGGGGCGCGGTTTCCAATGCGATCTTGAGCACCAAAATCAACGCGAATGACTGGCTCTGTTTGAGTACGATCAAGCGACAAAAAGTATTCTGTGGAAAAAGGCGCGCTATACAGCGTATCAAGCTGTGATGAATCTAAAACCTCTGAGTTAACAAAGTTGGATACTGATATATCCAGCATAGACGGCTCGCTCATGGCGATCACACCATCAACGGAAAACGTTTCTGCATCGAAGTTCACTGTTCTAGAAAGATAGCTTGGAGTCACTGTGTCTGTGACTTTTACATTGATTGTATCTGGCTCACTCGGTTGCCCATCAAGGCTAGCAATCAATTCAAACACTAAGTCATGTTCTGTCTCGCCTACTTCAGGCGCAATGAAGGTTGGTTTTGCGGTATCGGCACCGATAAGATTAACTGGCGTCCCAGATAATTGACGCCATGCATACGTTACCTCACCGGGTCCACTGCCTGTTCCATCTAATTCAACTTCTTCATCACCTTCAACTTGAATGTCGTCTCCAGCGTTGGCAAAAATGTTGTTGATTGTGTAGCCACCGTAAACCACTCCACCTTGAGAGAAGTTATAAAACGCAATACTGCCCGTTTTGAACTCACCGTTTAAATCAATCTCTAGATTGTCATCCACCCACACCTTCACATTTGTTTCCGTGTATTGGAATCTGAATTCATAAGTCCGCTTGCGTGCCCAACCTGTGCGCCCCAAAGACTTACCACGTGCAAGCTCAATAACGCCATTATCAAGATCCGTACAACTAGACTCATAATTTTGATGTGCCCAGTATTCCCTTGAGGTTGGACGACCAATGACTCTAGACAAAGCCAATCCACGAAGCCCCAACCCTGCTGATGTGCATCCTCGGCCTAAACGCTGATCGCCACGCTTCCAATCCAACAATAAGAACTCTGCATTTTCGTTATCAAAATCTCCCGGTTCATACCCAATAACAAAGCCAATAAAGTCATCGTCAGAGGTCGAATTAACGCGAATAGTGCCAGTAATATCTGCACCTTTGATCGGAAAATCACTATAAAAAACACTGGGATCGGTGTTACGAGTTTGTGTTACAAAAGTACCGGCATCATTCACCACCCAATTAGCCGTTGAATTCCCAAACCGTTCAGCCTGCCAATGACTTAAATCAACGGGAACGGGCGTAAAGCTAGATGCAAAAGTGGAAAAAGAAGGTACTGCCAAAGAAATCAAGGACAAACCAGAAACAAAAAGCGCAGCTGGCTTAACTATTTTTTCTATCACATTTATCTCCATTTCAATAAAATGAAAACAAATGGTTGTATTTATTTCCTTTCAAATCAAATTAGTGAATTTTGAAGGGGTTAAATGAAGTGACCAAAGAGGTAAAAAGCGGGTAAATTAAATTAACTATATTAAGTTTATTCAAAAAAAGTATAAGTGAAAAACATCATATATTTCTAGAGTTTAGAAAGTAAGTTCACACATAATATTACTTTTATGTAAACGCTTTCTAAACTCTCAAATTAACTCAACATTACTGACAACTCAGCTTCTGTTCGTGCAAATCTAAGCTCACATCAATGCTTAACAGTTTGTTGCCAAAGCTGGTCCACTTATCGCCTAGAACACCTTTCGATGTGGCCAGTAATACCCCTTTTGGCGCAACAGAGCCGTCACTGATCGCTACAGAAGAAGCGCCTTTAATGCTACCAAAATTGGTTTCTAGCGCCTCATCCGCTTCACCATCAGCAGACACATAAAACACTTTGCTGTTAACAAAATCAGCAACAACCACACCGCCGCACAATGGCGTTAAATCGTCTAAAACAGAGCCTTTGGTGTGCAATATGGTTTCATTCTCGGCGCGACCATTTACTAAATCGTAGCGCTTCACATCACCAAAATCGGTTAAAAACATCTGCTCGTTATCAATTGCCAAACCATTGGGCGTACCCGCTGGCAGCCAGTCGTTATTAACCGATACAGATTGCGGCTGGCCATTACCCCAACTCACGCTGGCTTTTGCCACGCTACCGCTACCAATAAATTTTGTGTCACTAATATAAAGATGCCCTGCTGCATCAAACGCCATACCATTAGGCAAACTAAAATCATCTAATTCAGAAAGCAGCGTTAAGTTAGATAAAGGCTTGTTGGTATCCGCGGTATAAAGATAATGACGGCTTTTAAACCACTTGGTTCTTTGACACGCCGCGAACATCCAGCCGTTAAATTCAGCTAAACCTGTTGAATTACAGTTTTCGCTAAGCATTGGGCGTTTTTGATAACTGTCCCCACTGCGCGTAATTTCAAACACGTTTGTGCCGCCACTGACAAACAATTTACCGTTTTCTGCTACTAAGATATTCTCCGCATCTGGAATATCCGTTAGCGTTGTTTTTTCATAACTGCAGCCCATTAACAAAGCTGCGCTGGCCATTGCCATAACTAACTTTAACTTCATCATACCCCACCTTCTAGATTGAATAATTTGAATAACATTTCAAAGCTGTGCCTAGCGAAATGTCTTCGAATCTACACTTGTGATTATTGGCATTTGCCTATTTTTTATGTCGAATCAACATGACCAAATTAGATATATTTTTTACCTGGTCAGATCAGAGAGTAGCAAATTCATTCAATAAAATTAACACGTTATTTACATATTGGCGTAAATGTTCAGCAACGTGTGTTCAAAATTAAGTCGTTGAGTGGGTAAGTGAGTGGTAAGTCAACGTAAAAACAATGATGGGCTAACATCAACAGGGTGGCGCTAAAAGTAAGAAGTAGAAAGTAGAATATAAATTAAAATAGAAATAAAAAAGGAAGCCTAAACTTCCTCTTTCTTTTTACGCTCAGGACTCGTCACTCAACTGCCTTCTTATCAGCATGATCCGCAATCATGTCGTAACGAAAAAAAGGCGTGTAGAACGACAGATTATCGGCGCACTTTTACTTTTTTCATCACTGCAATCGATGCTGTAATACGTCGGTTTTTAGCATGAGCTTGTGCCGTATTCGACGTATCGAGCAGTTGCGTTTCACCGTAACCCACTGCCGTTAATCGGCTGGCGGCAATGCCATAGTCATCAATGAGCAATTGACGCACCGCTTTGGCTCTTTTTTCTGAAAGGCTTTGGTTATAACTTGCTTGACCAGGCGCTGAGGTATGACCTTCAATTTCTGCGTTTGCACTTGGGTGACGCTTCATAAATTCAGCAAATCGAACAATATCGCCATGACGCGGATTGCGAATTTCACTGGAGTTGTTGGCAAACAGCACCGCTAAATCCACACTCTCCCGAGACTCAACATAAACACTGCACCCTTTTGCATCGACTTTGTCCGACATCGGCGTATTTGGACAATTATCTTGTGCATCAGGAATGCCATCATTGTCCGAATCTAGCGGCTCAGCGACTTTAGGCGCACAGCCAGATGCATCCACACGTTGCCCTTTTGGGGTATTTGGGCAAGCATCACGAGAATTAGGCACGCCATCTCCATCGGAATCTGCGGGTGCTTTAGCCGTATACGATGGTCCTCCAAATACGTAGGCTACACCGAGTTTAGCGCTGTAATCTTTATGACTTTGTCCAAAATCATGATAAGCCGCAACTTCCGTGATTACGCGCCACTTTTCATTAATATTCCAATGATGGCCTAAACCTAAATTGCCCAAGCCATAACGCTGGTCCAATTTTTCTTCTTTTAGCCCAGCGAATATATAAGTATTACTGCGCCAAGGATAAAACAGCGCATCAATACCAATGCGCTCTCCGTCAATTTCTTCTTGCCCAGGAAACGAATCAAGATTAATTCGGGAAAACTCAATTCGTCCGCCCCAATACTCTGAAAAACGCATTCCCAACTCTATCCCTGCGCCCAGCCCGCTCTCATCATCAACAGGGAAATTAAACTTATCTTCATCTGCATCGTAATACTCTGCAAATACGCCAATCCATACTTCATCACTTGCTGTTGCCGTTGTCATTCCTGTGCCAAAAGCAAGTGCTGTTGCCAGTGCTAGTGTTGTCTTTTTCATGTATCTACCTTGTCGATAGAACGCATTTTGAGTGTGTCGTTCATCTTTGTTTTAATCATTTCCTTAAGATCATAGTTGATGAATGCAAAGCCCTCCATTTAATCTTAATATTTCCTTATGGATGGATAAAAATAATCCAAGGACGAGACAACTTTTTCCCTTTCTAAATACGTCAATACCACCTAAGCTATAAAAATAAACTTACCGTTTAATCATATTGATAGTGCATTTGAACATTTCTTAATAAGCCGAGTAGTGGAGGTACAATCATGAGTGCGATTGATAGTCATGGTTCTTATACAAATTTGATAGAAGGTTGGAATTACGGTTTTCTAATATTAGTCATTATTATTTTCGCGGGCATCATAGGGGGATTGGCGTCTTATTATTTAAATGAAAGCGACGACAAATCTAAAATAAAGAGCATTGTGCTTGGCGTTGCTGCGGCATTTATTGTGCCTGTTCTATTAAATATGATCTCCAGTAATTTACTGTCCGATTCACAAAAACGCTTCGACGCATTATTTAGTTTTGCAGGTTTTTGTGTACTGGCCGCTGTATTTTCTCGAAACTTTCTTGAGAATATTTATAACAAAGTTCTGCAACAAGTTGGCAGTATTAACGACAAAGTGAAAATGATGGAGCAAGTCACTGAGGAACCCGATATATCCGACTCAGAAAGGCAAAGTATGGGTGAAGTAAAAGGCCAATTGTCGGAAGAAGATAAAACGGTTTTGCAATCTTTTGCTAATGGTCGATTTGCTTATCGCGCACTACCCGGCTTAACGAAAGATTCGGGCTTAGAGAGATCGCAAGTTGAACAATGCTTAAACAAATTAATGGCAAACCAGTTAGTTGAATCCAAGCTCAATGACAAACAGCAAATGCGCTATTTTTTATCGGGTAAAGGAAGAAAGCTACTGGGTGCAATGGATGATTAGTTAACTGCTATGTAGAGCGTTATCCATTAGCGCACATAAAAAAATCCCCGCATTAAGCGGGGATTTTTGTTTCTACTAACAAGATAAACGATGGGTATCTTAAATTAGTTCACCCAATTACGCGGCGTTGCACCACCTGTGTTGTAGTACACAGGAATAGGTAAACGACCATCGCTTGCTTTCTTCTCAGCAATCAAGTGGATTAAGTTAGTTTGACCTGCAACAGTGACGGTTAAAGAAGCGTCAACCAATTGCGTAGGATCATTAATTGCAGACAAGATTGTCGCTTCACTCACCGTTGCCACGCCACCAGCGTCAACCGTGCCAAGTGTTGCATTCGTTACAGAGCCTTCTGTACCGTCCGCCAATGTGTAGATGATGTCAGCACTGATTTCTGCGGCTGTTGCGCCTTCGTTAGCAATCTTCAACCAGCTAACAAAGCCCGACGCGTTCAATGACATGTGAGACACTTTCGCCTGTAAACCATTGATGCTCCACGCACCCGCAGGTGCGTTTTCAGGCACTAAGTTCTTATCTGTTTCTGATTCAAAGTCTGCGTCAGCTTGTAGCGTGAAGCTACGCGTTGCTAGCGCTTCTGAACCTGTTACGTTTACCGTGATGATAGTCGACGTAGCCGCAAAAACATCACTCGCGCTTGCTGCAAATGTTGCTGTACCTGCATCCGTATCAATGGTGAAGTTGCCTCGCGTCGTAGCGTCTGTAGCAAGACTCAAACTAGCGATACCAGATAAGTCACCGCTTAGCGTAATATTAACCGTATCGTCGTCGTTCAAGGCTAAGCCGTTAGTTAACGCACCGCTTACGAACGTCACTTCGATCGTGTCTGACGATGCGCCACCAGTGAAGCTCATACGGTCGTCATCAACATCGATAATCGCATCGGCAGGTTGAGACAATAACGCCGTAAATTCATTCGCATAACCGAACAACTCTAGGCCTGAGAAAAATTCGAAAGGACCAAATGAATCTTGACCTTCAGCTGAAACCGATATTTCTGAACCTGCTGCAGCGGCAGGCAAGTTAACATTCACAGCCTGACCTGCAATTGCAGAACCAGAAAGAATGTAGTCTTCAGTGGTTACTGTTGGATTCACAACACGGAATTCCAACTCAGTTGCGCCCGCTGTTGCTGGTGTGATCAGTACGAAGTCTGTTAAGTCACCTGTACCTGCACCACCATTACTCACCTCAAGGGTATAACTCGCATCAGCAAAGGTTGCACCATTGTCTAAACGAATGAACAAACGGTTGTCAGCAGACATGCCCGATTGAAAATCCATCACAATTGCATCACCCGAGATGTTCGCGGTTAATGCACCTGCTGATGCTGCTTCCGTACCTACAGCTTCAGAAGTCACTGCCTGAAAACTTCCTGCTAAAGCCGTACCTGATAGCTGAAGTGCAATGGCACCTGCTAATGCTGATAATTTCGAAACTCTATTCATTATTAAACCTTTTATTCACCTAACGTCAGTTAAAGTTCAGTTTCATTCTATTATTGATTAACTTTATCCTAGACTTGGATTCTTTGCTCTGCAATACAAAGCGTTAATTAACGAGAAATAAATCCCAATTATGTTAATTTCATGACAACATCGGGTAATTTTTAGATGCTAAACAACCGAATTAATAATTTACTAATAATTGAAAGGTTAAATTTATAATTAGCATTCGTTATAGAATTTCATTTTTTTATAACGACATGTTACTAAGAATAAAATTAACCAGAATGAGCGCGATTAAACACCACAAACCCAATGGCAAATAGGGCCAGCACCCAGCAATAAACAACATAAGGGGCAATCGCCGTGGGAGAGATAGATAACGCGCCAGACAGCAACAGCGCTTGTGCGCCGTAGGGAAGCAAGCCTTGCACCACACAAGAAAAGATATCCAGCAAGCTCGCACTTTGCTTCGGCGAGATGTCAGCCTCTTGTGCCAATGCCTTTGCCGCCTGCCCACTTAAAATAATGGCTACCGTATTGTTCGCCACACACACGTTAGTCAGAGCAGACAAACTGGCAATGGCTAAACTGTAAGTTCTGGTTTTACTGTTTGATAATCGATTACACGCTTTCGTTATGGCGTCCACTAAAAAAGCTAAGCCGCCTTGCTGGCGCATTAATTCAGATAACCCACCAATCAGCAATGACAACAAAAAGATTTCCTGCATATTGCCAAAGCCTTTGTACACATCGGCCCCAATAGCGCTAATTTCGTAAGCCCCCACAAACGTGCCAAACAACACGCTTAACACAATGCCAACAGTGAGCACGACAAATACATTTACCCCGGAAACGGCCAATACCAAAATCGCAATATAGGGCAAAGCCAATAACGATGAAGCAGGTGCTTTGGCAGCTAAATTTGCTGAATCTACCGATACATCAAACCCCAAACTGAAGACTAATAACGCAACGACCGCAGCCGGTGCCGCTATTTTTATATTGGCAACAAACTTATCTTTCATTGCAGCGCCTTGTGTGCGTGTTGCTGCAATCGTGGTATCAGAAATAATCGATAAGTTATCTCCAAACATTGCGCCACTTAACAACACACCAGCAATTAACGGAAGTGGAATATCGCTCGCCTGAGCCAAGCCAAGGCCAATAGGTGCCATGGCTGCCAACGTTCCCATCGAGGTACCCATTGCCGTTGCAATAAAAGCAGCAAGAATAAACAGGCCAGGTAGTAACAAGCTTGCAGGGATCCAATCCAACCCCAGCGCGACAACAGCTTCTACGCCACCCGTCGCGCTCGCAACAGCAGAAAATGCACCCGCCAACAGGTAAATCAAACACATGGTGATGATATCGGGCTGGCCTACACCATTCACGAACTGTTCAATGGTTTTGTTGAGCGACACTTTTGAGAGCAGCACAGCCAATACAATGGCTGGCAAGATAGCCACTGGGGCAGGCAATTGATAAAACGCAAATGCTACGCCTTGGCTTTGTAAGTAAAATCCAGACCCTAAAAAGATAATTAAAAACAGGAAAATAGGTGATAAAGCTAGGGCTTGTCGGCTCACAATGTACCTCAAAAAAAGAAATGGACGTTTAGACGTCCAGAAGGTTATAGACCATAGAGCAATAAAGCAACTTTTTTATCTCGTGTCAGCATAAACCCGCCAACCTCAAGGACTATAGACGAATTTAGCATTGACATCAGTTCTTAATAAAAACAATCATATAACCCGATTTTTTACCACTCAAAAACCGAAAACTAAGAGGCAACTTCATGTTCCTATACCGCGTTGGAAACTGGTGTTACCGAAAAAAGCTCCCGATTATTCCTAAGCTGTTCGACGCTTTTATTCGCATCATTCACAACAGTGCAATCTACTCTTCATGCAGCATCGGTGAAGGGACCGTATTTGGTTACGGCGGCATTGCACTTATCATTCACAAAGATGCCGTTGTTGGGAAAAACTGCGTCATTGGCGGTAACGTGACCATTGGCGGCAAATCAGGCGCAGCGAAACTCCCCGTTATTGAAGACAATGTTTATATTGCCACTGGCGCTAAAATTTTAGGCGAAGTTGTTATCGGGAAAAACTCCGTGGTTGGCGCCAATGCCGTTGTTGTTAAAGATGTCCCCCCGAATAGCGTGGTTGCTGGTATTCCCGCCAAAGTCATCGCCAGCAATATCGACCCAAAAGATTATTCCTGATCAATCTTCCTGAATTTGGGTAAACAAAAAATTAGCCGTGATTAAATTTTGTGCCTAATATGTAGAAGTATTAGGCGCAAATTTGTGACAAAAATACACTGTGCGCCATCTATGACGAGATACATTTTATCCGCGATAACAACCATTGTTTAAGACAGAGGCAGCAGTACCATGAGTGAAGGCACACCAGTAGCAACAACCCCAGAATCTACGACTCCAGGAGCAGTAACACCCGAAACGACAGAATCCACTAACGATAAAGGCACTTTCTCGGGAGCCATTAATTCCATTAAAGACGCCATTGCCGATTACAGCTCGTTAACGGTTACCACCTACACTGGCGACTTAGCGCTGTTACTCGAAGCAGGACAAGAAGAAGGTGCCACGGGCGATTTCAAAATCGATAACCTCGATTTTCAAAAAATCTTGAACAAAACCGTTAAAGGCCAAGTAACAGGCGATCTTAAAGTGGCCTGCTTTAACTCACACAGGCTTGATGGCGATGCCGTTGTTTTTCGTGCAAACACCTTACCTGAAAACGAAATGGTAAAATTAGAAGCTGCGCACAATGCCGCCATACAAGCCGGACAAGAAACACGCGAAGGCATCTTCGATTTGGTAAAGGACACGGTCGAGGCGGTGATCACTGGCAAGTGATCGTAATCCCTTGGGATTCACTTCCGATAACCCACCAAATCGACCAAATAAACGCGTGGATATTGCAGTATGAAACCAAACGCACTTGATGCAATTCAGCAAGCCGAAAAAGACGTGCTTCACGCTGAAAAAGAGCAGTACATTGGCGGTTACTCTCTATCTCGCGATGCCAGCAACATTCAGTTATTGCAAGGCCCGCTCGCTAAAGCCATTTGCGAGCGCCTTGCCGCCCTACAATACCTTTCTCAGCACGACATCGACGACAAACTCGAACAAGCGCAAGCAGATTTAGCCGCTGGCAGAACAAACGGTTTTGTTCATCAATTTGAGTCGGCGGTTCAGCTCATGCAACGTGAAGCAGGACTAAAAGAAGATGCTTGGCTTTCTAGCAAAACCTATAACGCTTTGCATAACGTGTTTTCTTTTGAAGATCCTACCGACCTTGATCATTGGACTCAGCCGCCGTTCCGCCATTTTTTTAATCGAGCCCTGTACGCGCGCTTAAACGTACTCGGCTTAGTACCACAACCTGCTGTGCGCTTCTTTACCCTCCACCACGCAGGAGAGAATCAAAGAGCATCACAGTACGCCAACATGCATTTTGCTGTTGAAACTTGCTTAAGTTACTTCGAGCAAGTGACGCAATTTTTGGGATTAAGCAGCCCGCCGTTTAACGACCGACGCTTTGCTTTAAGCCATTTATTATTTGATACCGATGGACTAACCCAGCAACTTGCTAACAAGCAGGATCACATCATTGCTTTACTTAAACAGGTGATTCGTCCTGCTCGTTGGAGCAAGCCGTCAAAGGGTTACCCAAAGCTGACCGATGCCAAACTGCCCGCATTAAGTTTGCGCTTTTTAATGGCGCAAGCACGCATAGAAACGTGGCTAAACGGCTCCGGCAGCGAGATTACGGATGGCGATATCAACGCCGTATTAAACCCACCCGACGATATCACCACCCTTAATTACTCCAGAAGTTTAGTGCCGGGCCTGAGCACTGCCAGCACCTTGAATTCGGTAAAATTGGGCAATGAATTAAAACGTAAAATGCACTTTTGGGAAGATGCCAAGCGATTAATTCACAACGATACCTCGCCTCGAAATATCAGCCATGCGACCCGCAACTTAAAACGTGAAATCAAAAACAAAGAAATCACCTTTGCGGGCGTTGCGCTACGGACTATTCACTATGCCAATGCATTAAATGCCATTGAAATACATAACGAAGAGATGGATGTCAGCGCGCTTAACGAAGCGGTAAGTAAACTCGATGACCAAGCAATCAATGCAAAAGCATGGAAACGCGATCACAGCGCCTCATTATTAGATGGCGTAAAAAGAGCATGGCGCTGGGTAGTTAACAAAGCCAAGGCCGTTATCGGCTTTTTTGTCGACAAACTCCGGCTGATTATTCGTGCGGTAAAAAGCGTAGCGGTACAAGGCTTTTCGTGGTTTAAAAAGCTCGGGGTTATTTTCGCTAGTGCCGTGAAGCATGTCGTCAATAAAGATTGGTACGACTCCGAAACCATTTTAATGGCGCGCGACACTGATTTTGATTTAGTCACCCATATAAAGCCACAGACTCCTATCGATGATGTGAATAAAGCCGTCACTCATGTTCAACAACAAACCCATTATTTTCGGGCTGCGGTTGCCTTAACCAAGCTTATTTTAAAGGCCCTTGGGAATATTAAAAACATTCTGATTAACCCTATTTGGGGCAGCATTAAAGCCATGCTGATGCTGGTTAATTTCAATCAACTTTTCTCATCCGAAGACAAGCAATACATCAATAGTGCCTTCGCGGCATTAGCCTCGTCATAAAAGTGCTATCAAGCTTTCATAAAACGGCTTTACCATTAATCATCCCCACCCGTGCCAATTTCGCATTTAAGAAGCTTATTGTTCAGCTCTTTTCCTTTTTGCATAAATAACATGCATTATCGGATAATTATGTTACCCTTAATGCGGACGCAGTTTGTCCTTTCTTGAAAACTTATAGAAATATTTTTCACAAATAAAATAATATGCAGGAAGGAATTTATGTCTAATAAAACAACAATTAAAGCGCTTTGCGCTGCGATGTCTGTCGCGATGGTTGCGGGGGTAAACGCAGAAACAACCTTAGCTTCAGTGGATGGAAACGCTTTGTTCAGCAGTACATTGCAACAAAAATCCATCAAAGATTTGGCCTCGCTAAGCCAAACACAAATCATCCAGCAAAATAACGCTAAACTCGCCAAAAAGCGCGCGTTCTACCAGCAATACTTCGAAACCGCTTATGCCACTTATCCTAGCTTACCTGCTGGTATTCTAGAGAGTTTGGCCTTTGTGGGTTCTCGCTGGGAGCACCGCCAACCGAGTGGTGATCACACGCATCATCAAAAGCCACATACTTACGGCTTATTTGGCCTATACGATACAAATGAGTTCGGTTATATCGACACGTTAGTGAAAGTGGCAAACGCTTACGGTGTGGATAAGCAAGCGCTCATCGACAGCCCAGAAACACACATATTGGCTACGGCAGCTTACCTTGAACAAGCCATTGTTGATCACGGTTTGGTGGGGCAATCTATTGAGCAATTCCGCCCTGTTTTGGCTGAATTTTCGGGTATTCCAAGCGACAACGCCATTAATACTTATGCAGTGAACAGTTTCGTTTTCGATACCTTCCACGTACTTGAGCGCGGTTACGACGATAACGGCATTCACGTGAAACCTCGCACTGTAAAATGGGAAAACGCATTTAAAGCAGACGAACTGCGCTTATTAAATGCAAAAGGCTTAGTCATTGATGCAGAAAAAGGCACAATCTCATTAAAAGGCGAAGCGTTTGGTTCAGAAACTGCTCGTCAAAATGACGATGTTACAAGCCGTCAAAACGACACTGCCACCAGCGATTTCACAATTCAAAGCACGGATTACGGCCCTGCGCTTTGGGTGGCTTCTCCCAACTTTAGTGAACGTAACGACACCATTTCTCACGTTGCCATTCACACGATGCAAGGCACCTATTCTGGCTCTATCAGCTGGTTCCAAAACACTGCATCACAAGCTTCTGCGCACTACATGGTAAGAAGCTCCGACGGCCAAATTACGCAAATGGTTCGCGATAGCAAAAAAGCATGGCACGCAAGAAGCGCAAACCCGTATTCAATTGGTATTGAGCACGAAGGTTATGTGAGCAACGCTGCGTGGTACACCACAGCGATGTACAATGCTTCAGCGGGTATCACTAAGAATGTGTGTGCAAAATACGGCGTAAGCTGTGCCAACGCGTACTCGGGTTCGGCTCACTCAGGCGTCGTCACCTTGTCGCAAACCTATACGGTTAAAGGTCACCAACATTTCCCAAGCCAAACACATACCGATCCGGGCATTAACTGGAACTGGTCGCATTATGCTAGTTTAGTGGGCGGAAGTTCGTCTGGTGGCGGTTCTGGCGGCAGCGGCTCAACAACAATTTTAGATAGCTTTGAGTCGTCAGAGGGTCACTTCACCAATACGCCAGCGTATTCAGGCAGCACAACAGGTATTTCCACGTCATCAACAGCCGTTCGTACAACTTCTATTAAACGCAATGGCGTGGCCTCTCAGCACATTAAGTTAGTCGATAACGCGTCAAGCAGCGCTAATTGGAACGTTCGCTTCCTTTCTGGCGCGGGCAGACCATCAAGCAATACTTCACTAACAGTAAACAACGGCTATGTTGGCTTCTGGATTTACTCAGGTGGCAGCGGTATGTCTGCGGGTTTGACCATCGATGATAACGACGGCACAGAAAAATCCATCAACCGCTCGGTTCCAGCAAATACATGGACTTACCTTGAGTGGCGCTTAGACGACGCATCGCAGTGGAACCCTTGGGTTGGCTCAAGCGATGGTCGCATTGATGCATCAAGCGTCACCTTAGATGCGATTTGGTTCTCTCGCGCACAAACAAGCTTTAATGTGAACCTCTACATCGATGACGTTCAGCATAAAATTAAGTAATTCGTTTTTTGAAATAGCGAATCGCTGAACGAATACTGTATTCGTTGTAAATGTGAGACAAAAACGGGCTTTTTGACGCCCGTTTTTTATGCCCGCCATCCTTATTTCACCGAACTTGCGCCGCACACAAGAAGATTGCATCCCACGCAATCACTTTAGGTTTGGTATCTGATAAATTCCCCCTCTCAAGCTTTATGCGTTAACACCTATTCGCGACAACAGAGCCAACATCCATTATGCGTATCCAATCACTCTATCCGGCTGCAACCATGCTGCTTTTCAGCCTCACTTCCCTCCTTGCTTACCCGGCATTCGGAAACAACACATCGGTGAATAACGGTATGAACAGCGGTACACCAATATTCAAACATAACTTTGAAAACACGCCATCTACGCCCATTCAGCACGCTAAAACAGCGCTAATCGGCTGGCATAAATCGGGGTTTGGCACACTTGGCGCAAAGGTCCCCCTAAACGGGTTAGAGTACGATGACCTTGGCGATCGCGGTCATGTGGCTTATTTAAACGAAGGGGCCAAAATTAGCCAAAAAGTCGGTGTCACTTTAAAAGAAAACGAAACATACACCATCACCTTTGATTCTGGCAGGCCACGCGCAGAATTGGGCCAATACTACATCGTTCGCTTTACAGCTAAAGGACTCGCATTGGCACATTTACAGGTCACCAGCCGTTCCACCTCGCCTGGGAAATGGAAAAAACAAACTCTTAGTTTTACCGCAACGTCCGACATGCCACTTGGCGAACCACTGGAAATTGAATTCCAAAACATTGCGGCGACAACAGGCTACCAATTGCATTTGGATAACATCACCGTCACAAAAAGCACGGCGAGCCCTAAGGTTTGAACGTAGCCTAAACTGTTTAATGGATTAATTTGGGTTTTTAATTTCCTTTTGCTAAGGTAACTTTTGTTCCAAATGAGGAACTTAATATGCAAAAAGGTAAAAGGAGATATTTATGAAAATGCAAATGTTAACCGCAGCAATGGGAATCGCTTTATCTTTCAGTGCAACTGCTGGCAGTTACGCTTTTGGTAAAGTGAGTGAACTAGTGATTCAAGGCGATCGTGCAACATTCCAAGTCGATACAAGTGCAGGTTTCTCACAAATCGATTCGCAATGTAACCAAAATGCGCCACTTAACTTTGTTATCGATTTTCAAAATCAGCCCGCAGCAAGCGCATTGCTTGATGCTGTAAAAGATGCAAAGGCATCTCAGTCGAATGTCGGCGTAAACGGTCAGGGTAACTGCTTCACTGGCGGTGAGTTTGAAACCGTTGATAGCATTGCTATTTAATTAAATGACGAGATAAAGCAAGAGCCTCCGCAGAGGCTCTTTTTAGAAAAATAAAACGTAATCACTCAATTATTGAATCATGTTTTCGAAATAACCCAAATCTTTATTCACGTAAATAAAATCGAGATCTGAGTCACCATCCACATCGCTTGCATCAATAATAGACTTATCCAAGGTTTGGAATAATTGGAACTGTGTATCGTGCGTTTGCAAATACACATTGGTATTACCGCACGCACTCAAGATATCTAAATCTCCGTCCATATCAATATCCGCGTAGCGCACATCAATGTCTAGATTGTCGCCGTGATCATCCGTTGCCTCACAAGTTTCAGACCAAATACTGCGCTGCTCACCTAAACGCCCATCAATGAAAGAGAACGCATAAATCGTTAAGCTATTATCAAATGCATGATGATAAACAACATCAAGATTGCCATTCCCTTGTAAATCCTTCACATCAATCACAGGCACCAAGGTATCTGTTTGAATGAATCGGAACCGTTCCGCTGTCGGTGTTTGCAAATTGATTCGCTGCTCTTGTTGTAATTTCATCGACGCACCAGAATCATCTAAACGGAACATTCTGAGTTGAATATCTGGCGTAGGAGATGAACCATCCGCGCCCCCAACCATGAAGACCATGAACTCACCTTCATATTGCGTTCCTGTGAGTTCTCCACCAAACACCACGGGGGCTTCTCCCGTCCCATCATCGAACAACATCGGCACGTTAACAGGGGCACCGCCTGCGGTTATATCGTCGTAAAGTTGAACAAAATCTTGGTTTCGACCTCTATTAACAACGAGCATTTCTTTTGCAGCGTCATCATCGGTATTTAACAACGCAAAACGGTTAGACAAAATATCGATAAAAGGTAGGGTCGTCGAAGCGTGATCGGTTGCAGACAAATAAGCTTGATGATTTTCAAAAAAAGAAGGGAAACTAGGATCGACACCTGAGCTGAGATAATGCACATCGTTCTCAGCGTCACCGTCTAAATCGTTGAACGATAAGGCTTCAAGCTCGCTAAAGCCGCGATTGCTAATCGCATTACCCTGCCACTGTGCCCCATCGTTAGACAACAGCCGAACAGAGAGTTCATCAACACAGACGCCCAATTGCCCTGCAAAATCACAATGCGTAAACTCAGGCTGTCGCTGGTGCAATGGCACTTGATTACCGCCTTGCAGCGTTGTTGTCGCGACGTTATCTGAACCTGTTGCTAGCGATGCCACAAACAAGTCCTGACCTGCCATATAATACAAATTGGTTTGCTCATTTTGCGCGCTGGTATCAACAGAAAGCAGCTC
>CAXRCC010000177.1:0-7607 GCA_964228975.1 Paraneptunicella sp.
CCACTAATTGCGCCTGTAAATCTGAAGTCAGTAATAACTCCGTTGCCCCACTAACAGGCACGGTCTGTCCGTTGATCACCACCTCTGTCGCCGCTTCAAAACGCGAGTAATACGTCGATTCTGCTGTAAACAAAAATTCAGCATTAGCCGGGGTAAGCGGCGCAAAAAGCGCAACCGTTTCCATTGGCGTATTCAAATAATCCGTCAGAGATTTATCGTAAGCGGCTAAATCCATGTTTTGGTTAGACGCATGTAACCGTGGCAACACAGAAAAGCGAACTTGCATCACATTGGCATCAATGTATTCAACCACTAAATCATCGGGGTACAAATCAAAGTAAACGTCGAGGAAAGTGCCTGCATCTTGGTTAAAAAAGAGTTTGCTAAAGTGTTCATGCAAGGGAAATAGTGCTTCGGCTTCAGGCAAAACAACATCGTTATCGTTGTTAAGTGGCACATCGAATACCACCTCGATGTTAGCGCTGCCGACCGCTACTGTTGTAGGTAAAATGATACGCTTGTTTTCCGTGTCGACGCGCCCAAGCACATCCGCAAACTGACCAAACCCAATGTAAGCACCGTCCACCAGCTCGGGGGTTTCTAGCGCAACGGTATTACTTGCAAAAGTCTCTAAATCTTCATCAGAAGGGGTTAATACCCAACGTTGTTCACTGCCCTGTTGGGCAACAATTCTCAACGTATATTCGCGAACGCGACCACAGGAAAAGCAGTTTACATCGTACAGGTTTATATGCGCCTGACCGAAGCGATTCACGCTCCACCTCACCTGAAAGTGATTGCCAAACACATCAATGAATAAACCTTTACCCGATTCAAAAAGATGAATCACATCACGAGATTGAAACCGATGAATTCCAACCAAATTGCTCGATACAATTCGAATTGAACTGTACCTTGCCGGGTTATCGTCCACCGCAAATTCCAACACATAATCTCGGTTGTCTTTGCCATCGCTTAGGCGCATATCAATGCGATAGTTGCCTATATCAAAAAAATCGGGATTCACAGTCACCATTAACGCATCGTTGGTGGCGCTGTAAGTTAACCATTCAGGGGGAGAAGTGAGCTCAAGGGTAATGTCATCATCGTCCGCATCTCGAATTTCAAAAACAAATTCGGTGCGCTCTTCTGCCAAAACGCGATTGGAGAGTAAGCCTCTGATTTCAGGCAGAGAATTGCCATTATTCGTGGCAGCAATATTATCTGAATCCTCTGAGGCAGATGGAAGTTCGCTTTGGCTACCACTGCCGCCGCAGCCGGATATAAAAACAGCAAGCAATAAGCAAAGCAACAATCGACTTTGATAACTCACGTAAGGACAATCCCGGTAAAATAAAAGGTCTGCGGACTATACCGAGTTATTCAAAAAAACAGAAGCAAAACGGGCAAAAATAATACCAATTACGCATGGTGTTTACGTTCAGCCAAGAAGCCCAACAGTAGATAAATAGTGATGACTACGCCAGCAAACCAATTGCGATCCAACAGTTTGATCAAATAGTGAACGGCCTCTTCACCGTAATTCGCCAGCAAGCCATAACCAAACGAGCACAAAATCACGAAAGAGAACATTCTAAAGACATAATGATAAGGTTGCATGATGCGCTTGAGTAACTTGTTAATGTTGTCTCCATACAAAACCAGTAACACCGCCACCCACGAGGTTGCCAGCACAACTCTGTGACCCCAAAGCCAGCCTGAAAAATCACTATTTAAAGAATAAAACCACTCCATAACCCACCTTAAAAAACTGCTTATCAGTGTTGTACCCGTTTTCGGACTAGCATCATCTAACAGCGTTCAGGGAATAACAACAGCCAATCTTATTTTCGCTTAAATTAGCGCGTGTTATCGAAAAATAAAAACCGAAATAGCGTTCCCAAAAGGCACGGTAACTTATAAAGTATGAGGGTTCTTTTTAAACGCATTTTTAATGCAATACACCGTTAATTAGGCATATGCTTTCTTTTTATCATCATTCCTTGCTCAGCCCGGATTTTGAACTCGGCAAGGGCAATAAACTTTTTCAAGATCAAGAAAGACTGGTGATTAATCACGTCTTTTTTGCCTCCCCGAATCAAAAAGAAATTGTTGAATTAACGAAAATCCCTCAACAAACCATTTCTAGAATTGTTAAATCGCTCGTTGAAAAGAAAGTCTTTATTCAAAGCAGCCGAGAATCCACGGGGTCTCGCGGGCAGCCAGGGTACATTCTTAACTGCAATCCGGAATTTGCTTACAGCATTGGTGTGGGCATTTTGTCTGAATCGGTTGCCATTGCGGTCATGGACTTCCAAGGTAATTTGGTTTATTCCCATGAAGTGCAGCTGCAAAACATGTCCGTTAGCAACGTCATGCAGCAACTTAAAGGCATGTATAACACCGCCACAAAAGATATCGATAACCAACGTATTTTAGGCATTGGCGTATCGCTTTCTGGCTATTTCACTCATAACAATACCCGCATTAACACGCACCATGTGTTAAGCGAATGGGCTGAAATAGATATTCCCAAATGCTTCACCGAGGCCTTCAACCTGCCCACTTGGCTGGAAAACGATGCCACTGCTGCTGCCGCAGGAGAAGGGGTACTTCATCGCGCTGAAAACTTCAGAAGTTTCGTTTATTTGTTTATTTCCAAAGGCTTTGGTGGTGGCGTTGTTACCGACAGAAATATTTGGCGAGGCGATCACGGTAACGCTGGTGAAATTGGCGAGCTGCTCCCCCCAAAAGTATTTCCACATCCCAACTTGGAATACTTACGACAAATATTGATTAAAAATGACGTTGATATTCAAACATTGCACGAATTACGTGAGCGCTTTGATATTGAGTGGCCTGGCGTGAAAGAATGGATTTACAAGGTGAAAGATGCCCTGAGTTTGGTAGCATCCGCCTCTTCTGCGCTGCTCGATCCGCAAACCATTATCATCGGCGGGCACATCCCCAAAGCCCTTGCCGACGCCTTAATTCAAGAAATTGAGATCTACACCCAAAACCGCCGAGATTCTAGCCGCCCAACACCGGCGCTTCGCGTTTCCGCAACCACTGCCGACCCGGTTTCCATTGGTGCAGCCAGTATTCCTTTTAGGGAGTTGTGTTTACAGGGTTAACCACAATCACCCGAAAATCATTCACATTGGTGTGAGTAGGGCCTGTAATGATCAAATCGTCCAAGCGCTGGAAGAAAGCAAAACTCTCGTTGTTTGCGAGCGCCTGCTCTGGCTTTAAGCCCAAAGCATCACTTCGCTGCAACGTGTTTTCATCAATATAAGCCCCCGCCACATCACGATTACCGTCCACACCGTCAGTATCACAAGCCAACGCCGAAATACCTTTTGCCCCCTTTAATGCCATGGCCAGCGCTAATGCATATTCCTGATTAGGGCCACCTGCACCTTGGGTGTTATTCAGTGAAACGGTAAGCTCACCACCCGAAAAGAACATCACAGCCCGTTTTTCTTTTAGGGCTTGAAGCGCAATTTGGGCATGAGATTGCGCGACTTTGCGGGCCTCACCTTCTTGCTGATAATCAATGACCTCAACCTCCCAGCCATCAGCTTTGGCCTGCGCAATGGCGGCATCGATAGATTGTTCCGCGTTAGCAATAATCGCCACTTCACCGGGCAGTTGCGTATTTCGCGGCTTATCGTGCTTATTATTGTCTAACGAATCGGTTGATACATTAGCCAGTAAAGACGAAACCTGCTCGCAGTACGGGTTGTTGTATCGCTTCAAAATGGATAACGCTTGTTGCGGCGTGCTTGTATCCGGCACTGTCGGACCTGAAGCAATAAAGCTGGGGTCATCTCCCACCACATCCGAAATAATATAAGAATAATGCGGCCCGTTAATGGCTTGACCAAGCTTGCCGCCTTTCACTTTAGAAAGCTGCTTGCGCACGGTGTTGATCTCGTGAATTGAAGCGCCGCACCCTAATAAAAAGCGATTGATATCGATTTTAGTGGCCAAGGGTAAGCCATCGATAGGAAGCGACATCAGCGCCGATCCCCCACCAGAAATCAGAAATAGCACCGGGATATTCGCATCGCATTCGCTGGCCAATTGCAGCATCTTTTCTGCGGCAGCTGCCGATGCTTCATCGGGGATCGGGTGGCCTCCTTTTAACACTTCAATGTTGCCAACGTGCGTTGCTTCAGTGTAACCATGACGAGTTACCACCGCGCCAAAACATTTATCACCAAAAAAGCGATGCGTCGCCTGTGCCATTTTAACGGAAGCTTTCCCTGCTCCCAGCACACACAAACCGTTTGAGGCATCTATTTTTGAAAGATGTGGCGGCAGGCAATATTCCGGTAATGCTTGCTCCACCGCGATACGATATAAATTTTGCAGATAACTTTTCACGAAGCCCTATCTCATTGATGTTGAACGATGCTGCTTCCTGCTCTGGAAATCATTCGTCATTAACGCTCGCGCTATCCAACAAACACACTTGGAATAGCAACACATACTGCAATCATAAAGAAAAAGTAACCGACTAAAACGCCAATATCTTTCTTTGATAAAATATTGCCGTGCCCCCACTGAAGCGGTTCAGCATCCGTCGAGCCTTGCGCATCAAGGCTAGGCGAAAGACGGGACAAAGCCATAGCCACAAGCGTTGTTATTGCAGCACCAAAGAAGTTCCACCAAAACCAAAACACTTCTGGTACAAACAGCCATAAATACATGTTTACCGCCACGCCCGACAACAGCCCCACATTCATGTGCCAGCCGCCCACACGCTTCGCAAACGCCGCGAGCATAAACATCGACAAAATAGGTCCAAAGAAGACCGAACCCACTTTATTGCTCGCTTCGATAACGGTTTTAGCAATATCGCCTGCATACAAGGAAAGCACGAGTGTCAGCACACCCCAAAAGGTCGACATCCACTTGGAATAACGCATGTAGGTTTTGTCGTCCGGCTTTTTCTTCACAATGCGTAAGTAGTCTTCTAATGTCACCGCCGAAAGCGAATTAATGGTTGAGCTCAGTGACGACATTGCCGCCGACAGTATGGCAACAATCAAAAAGCCTATAATCCCGTGAGGCAAGTAGTTAATGATAAACAGCGGCATCATCATGTCGCTTTTATCGGCGGGAATCATCGCACCAAAGTTAGTATCCACCATGGCTAATGTGCCAATAATCAAACCCGATAAGCAATACAGAAGCGTGATAGGAAAACGGACAATCCCGTTTGCCATCAACATACGCTTTAAATCGGTGGTATTTTTAGCGGATAGCGCGCGCTGCGATTGCGTTTGATCACAGCCATAATAAGAGGCATAAAGAAACAAGCCACCAATCACCATTGGCAAGAAGCCAAAACCATCGCCATCGAAGCCAAAGGAATCAAATTTAATGGCTTGTAGGCGAGTTTGATCCACTTCTTGTAGCAGAGTATCCCAGCCCCCTAATTGCGCTAACCCAAAATAAATACAAACAAGGGTGCCAAGCACGATGATAACCATCTGAATCACATCACCGTAAACCACGGCTTTCATGCCACCTTGTAAGGAATAAAGCAGAGTAATTAAGCCAATAACAACAATAGATTGCAGCAGTGTTACTCCCATTGTCGACATCAAAATAAGCGACACAGCATAAATCATAATGCCCGTGGCAAAGGCCCGGCTAAACTGGAATACAACGCTAAGAATTAAGCGAGACGATAAGCCAAATCGGCGTTCAACGTAATCATAAATACTGACCACGCCCGAACGGTACAAAGTCGGCAAAATGCCCGACAACAACAATATCATTGCCAGCGGCACCGCCAATTCAAAGGACAGCCATTGTAGGCCGCCCCCTTCCCTTAACCCCACAAATGCGGGCGCAGAAATAAAGCTAATGGCAGAAAGCTGAGTTGCCATTACCGATAACGTTAACGGCTTCCAGCCAATACTGCGTCCACCTAAGAAGTAATCCGACTTATTCGACTGACCCCGTAGAAGGAAACCCAACACGAGCAAGCCCGCCAGATATCCTCCTACTACAACGTAATCCAGAAAATTCATACCGCGTCTATACCTCTACTAAAAATCGTATCTTAGCGTGATACTCACGCGACGCGGTAAAATAGGTCGACCAACAAAGAATTCCCCGCCCGCCACTTGGCTATTACCCTGACGAGGCGAGCCTTCAGTAATGCCTTCATCATCAAACAAGTTAAACACACTCAGCCCAAGCCTTAGTGTTTGGTCTTTGCTAAACTCCCACGTGTATCCGGCATCTAGTGTTGCGATTGTGTGGCTATCTAACTCAACTGTGTTGCTATCGTTGGCAAAGTTGTCACCAAAGTAGCTAAGGCCCAAACGAGTGTCTATTGCGCCATCATCGTAGGCAATCCCCAAATTACCCGACAAATCAGGCTGCCTGCGCGGCTCCTTACCATCGTTATTGCCTTCCGTAAATTCGGCATCTTGATAGGTGATGTTCCCATCAATCGTAATTTCATCTGTGAGGTTGTATCGCGCAATCACTTCCGCACCAAAGGTTTCTGTCGACTGTTCAGAAATCACTTCGCGGATTCCACCAGCACCGTCATTTTCGAATTCGACCGAACGACGATTATCTAGTTGAGCGGTGAATAACGACGCATCGACGTATAAATCTTTCGGAAAGTATTTAAAACCGATTGCTGCCAAGGTGATGTCTTCGCCGTCGTAGCTTTGTGGGTCGCCGTTTTCGTTAAAGCGCACGCTTCGAATTTGAGGAAAAAAGTAGCCCTTCGACGCATTGGCGTAAAAGTTAATGTCGTGCTCGTCCATTTTATATAACACAGCACCGGAAAACGCCGCTTCTGTGGTAGACACTTCATCGTAGGTAAATCGCCCTGTGCCTGTACGATTCACTTGAAGGTTATGCGCCAAACTGGGGTCATCGAACAAGGTAACAAACTCGCTGCCTTCTTGTTTAATTGTGCCTTCTGCACGCTCTACCCTTGCGCCTAAATCAAAGGTCCAACGATCGGCAACAATCTGGTCCGTCACATAAAAGGCAATGCGCTTGGAGGTAAGGTCACGGTTGGTGTAACTCGTTCCCGGACCAGTTACGCCATTACGAGAATAATGCGTCACGTTGCCTTGTTCATCAGTAAAAGATAAATCAATTAATCGCGCATTTTTACCATCGCTGAAATCGGCCAAGTAAGCAGAAAGAATGTTGAAATCTTCTTGTTCGGCATGAATAAAGTAAGTACCAAAGTTTAGCGTGTGCGCTAGTCCACCCGCTTCAATAGCACCCGTTAAGTTAAACTCAGCACTGAAAAAGTCACCGTCGCGTCGGCGATCCAGCAGTCGGTTACCAAAGAGTAAGTAATCCTCTGGCACCGCTTGGCCTGTTTCTGTCCACGTGAATGTGGGCGTGCCATAAAGATCCGTTAATGTTTGTCCATCTAATCCTCGCAGCGGATTATTCACATAGCCACTTAATGGCTCTGGAGAATTAGCGATGCCATCGCCATCAAGGAACAGATTGAATTGGTGATCGTAATCGGCCGCTTTTGCCTTAACGGAAAAGCGCCAATCACTATTCAGCTCTTTCATAAACTCAAAATCGGAAGATCACACGTCTGA
>CAXRCC010000178.1:0-9168 GCA_964228975.1 Paraneptunicella sp.
TGATGAAGTCGTTAACGAAACGTGTCGAGGGCTGGTGGATGAAGTGGTTGATGCAATGACAACCAACGAAACGCTTTGGTTTAGAGATAACTACCCGTTCCAATTATTAACGGATACTTTGCTTCCTGAACATAAAGGCAAGGCAACACCCCTAAAGATATGGTGTGCTGCTTGTTCTTCTGGTCAGGAGCCTTATTCCGTTGCAATGACAATAACGGAGTTTACTCGTCGGTTTCCTGGCTCGTTTCGAGGCGGTGTACAAATTCTGGGAACAGACATTTCTTCAGAAATGCTAGAGCGCTGTAAAGAAGGGCGTTACGACAACTTATCTTTATCTCGAGGCTTGTCTGAGGACCGCAAACGTCAGTTTTTTGACGACGTAGGTCAAGGTGTTCTTGCGGTAAAGAAAGAGATTAGGGATATGGTCTCGTTTCGGTCATTGAACCTGCTCGATTCATTTACGATGCTCGGAAAATTCGACATTGTATTCTGTCGTAATGTTCTTATTTATTTTTCTGCAGAAATGAAGTCACAAATACTCAGTAAAGTGTCATCGTCTTTGGTTTCTGGTGGTTCACTGTTTCTAGGGGCATCAGAATCAATGGCGGGTTTGTCCGATGACTTTGAACTAGTTAGGAAAAACTCCGGCTTATATTACGTAAAGAAATAGTACACGCAAAATGTACTTAATAAGTTGTGACATGTTCCAAAATGAGCGCTAGCAAAGGTTAGCGCTTTTATTTTTTAACTCCCTTTATTCTTATTTCGCTCTATCTTCTCAAACTTTTTTAAGTTTTATCTTAAAAATACAATAAAAATCAAACAATTAAAAAAGTTTAAACTTTTGGCATCAAGATTGCTTTATCCCAGTGACTTTAGATTTTTTGACACGGGAGAAGAGTCATGGCGATTAGTTTAGACCGCTTAACTGCTTTCCAACATAAGGCTGTAAATATTCGTAATGACCGCATGGAGGTGATTGCGGGTAACTTGGCAAATGCAAATACGCCAGGGTACAAGGCGCGCGATATCGACTTCAAAGAAGCGATGAGAAGCGCCACTTATGGTCAATCCCAAAACATGACACGAACGAATGAAAAACACCTGCAAGGTAGTTCGAGCATGCTCCCGAATGAAATCAAGTTTAGAGAGACCACACAACCGGATACGGGTGATGGCAACAACGTTGAAGTCCAACTTGAACGTAACACTTTTTTAGATAACGGCCTGAGATATCAAGCTAGCCTGCAATTTCTTGACGGTAAGTTTAAAGGATTCAAGAAAGCATTAACGGGTGGCCAAGGCGGCGGTTAGATTAAATTTTGGTACATAGTTTGCTTTGAATTTTATCGTGGATGGTTGATTGCCGCCTGATATTGAAAAAGCAATGTTTAAAAGTGCCCTTTCAAATTAGGCATTAAGTCAAGCGGAGGCAGAGATTATGAGTCTGTTTAATGTAATGAATATCGCGTCAACGGGTATGCATGCTGAGAATGTGAGATTGAACACAACAGCAAGTAACGTTGCTAACGCAAACAGTGTCAGCAGTAGTTATGACCAAACTTACAAAGCTCGTCACCCTGTCTTTGCCGCAGAATTAGATAAGGCAAATCAAAGCCAAGTGGGTAGTGGCGTTAAAGTTTTAGGTGTGGTTGAAAGCCAAAAACCACTGCAAATTGAATACTCACCAGGGCATCCATTAGCCGATGAAAATGGCTATATCTACAAGCCAAACGTCAACATTGTAGAGGAAATGGCAGACATGATGTCTGCATCTAAAAGTTATCAAACTAACGTTCAGGTTGCCGACACGACGAAGCGTTTATTCCGTCGAGTTCTGATGCTTGGACAAGGCCGTTAGGGGTAAATAATGTCCGATGTTAACAATCGCGCTGGCCTAGATCCCAGTTTGTTCTGGCCAACAGAAACACAAGTGCCTGTATCAGATGGAAATAATCAGCAGTTATCGCAAGAAGATTTCTTTTCCATGCTGACTGAGCAGCTGTCGAATCAAGATCCAACAAAACCGGTTGACAATGATCAGATGGTTGCACAGATGACAAGCTTCACTATGGCAGACAGTTTGTCGCAATTAAATGACAAGTTCGATGCTTTTGCGCAGTCGATGAACTCCAATCAGGCGTTGCAAGCAACGAGTTTGATTGGGCAGGATGTGCTTGTTAACACAGATACGGGCTCAACTTGGAATAACGGGAACGTCTTTGGTTCGGTGGTTGCTCAGTCTGATGTTGCAGACATGAAGATAAATATCACTGACGAATTTGGTCGTGTCGTTCGCTCCATTGATGGTGGAGATCAAACCGCTGGCAATATTACTTTTGGCTGGGACGGAACGGATGATAACGGCAACTTCTTGCCGAGAGGCAAATACAAGATTGAAGCATCGGGAACCGTAGATGGGCAATCTCAGCCTTTACAGGTTCGAATGGATGCTCAAGTCACAGGCTCAGCTGTGGCAACACAAGATATGAAAGATGTGCAAATCATCGTTGAAGACCAAGCGGGACAAGTTATTCGCACTATGGATGTGGGTAATCAAAGAGCGGGCAACATCGAATTTGGCTGGGATGGCACGAATAATGATGGTGAGCTAGTGCCGCCAGGCGATTACAAAATAAAAATAGAAGGAACGGTAAATGGACGCGATGAGGCGTTGCCGTTCGGCATTAACAGACGCGTAGCCAGCGTGAGTGTCACGGGAAGTGGTACTGAAGGTGTGCTACTGAATTTAGGTGGCGATACAAATATTAGGCTTGGCGACGTAATTCGTGTCGGCGGGTAAGCAGAATCCAAGAGGAGAGTAATCAATGTCTTTTAATATTGCACTGAGTGGTGTGTCAGCTGCTCAAAAAGATTTGGACACCACAGCAAACAACATTGCGAACGTTAACACTGTTGGATTCAAAGAGTCTCGAGCAGAGTTCGGTGATGTTTACGCTGCGTCATTGTTATCAGGTGGTAAAACAAAGGTAGGTGACGGTGTTTTGACAACGGAAGTTGCTCAGCAATTTTCACAAGGTAGTTTGCAGTTCACCAATAACGCACTGGATCTAGCTATTACAGGTAACGGCTTTTTTGCCACAGTCCCTGAGCAGAGTTCACGAGACTTTTCATTTACACGTGCTGGACAGTTTAAGCTTGATGACAACAACTTCGTGGTGAACTCAAATGGCGATCACTTATTAGGTTTCCCTGTAAACGGTGATGGTACATCAGCTTCTGTTGCATTAAGTACTGCCGAGCCAGTTCGTATTCCTGATTCATCAGGTTCACCAACACCGACTTCTGAAGTGGCAATGAAGATGAACTTGCCAGCGAATGCCGATGGCGTTGACCCTGCGTTATTCAATCCAGACGATCCGCTGACATACAATGCTTCAACCTCGGTGACGATTTACGATTCATTGGGTGATTCGCACGTAATGACCTATTACTTCATGAAAGATGCAGCAAATGCGAATGAATGGGTTGGTGTTACGTATGTTGATAACGAGCCAATTCCAATTGTGGATAACGCAGGTAACGTACCAACTGCTGCGTCTGTCCCGCCAATTGCTAACGTTGCTGGTGATACATTTGCCGCGCCTGGTTTAGCTGCATTTAGAATGGTGTTCTCACCCGGTGGTGACTTCATTGAAATGCAAAACTCTGCCGGTCAGGTGCAAGCAACGGGTGACGTAAGAACCGCAGCATTAGGTAATCCACCTATCACCAACGGTGCGGCAACAACGCAACAATTAACACTCGACTTTGCCCTTGATACGGCGAATGCAACACCCGATGAGCCTACACAGTTTGCATCAAACTTTGAGGTAACCTCGTTAGAGCAAAACGGTCTACCAGTCGGCCGATTAACGGGTATTGATATCGGTCCGGACGGTTTAGTAAGAGCAACCTTCTCTAACGGAACATCCACACCTATTTCTCGTGTTGCACTTGTCCGATTCGCGAATGAACAAGGATTAACACAGGCGGGGAGTACACAGTGGAAAGAGAGTATTCTTTCCGGTGAAGCGCTAGCGGGGGAAGCCACAACGGGTACGTTTGGTGAAATTAACTCATCCGCATTAGAGCAGGCTAACGTTAACTTAACAACAGAGCTCATCGACATGATTATCGCTCAGCGAAACTTCCAAGCAAACTCGCGGGCACTGGAAGTCAATAACTCATTGAACCAAACCGTATTGAATATCCGATAAGATTTCATAACAACGTTCCTTTGAACATTGGCCGCCTTCGGGTGGCCTTTTTTATCTTAGCCTTTGTTTACGTCAATTTTTACACATCATAACCTTCTAATTTCTATTCATTTTTTCTGCAAAAAACAAAATCTGAACACTTTGGCATCATCTTTGCTTTTTAAGGTTTAAGAGTCATAACGTCGGATTATTGTCATGGACAAAATGCTATATATCGCAGCCAGTGGAGCTAGTCAGGACTTACTAGCAACATCAGTTCGCTCGAATAACTTAGCCAATGCACAAACCACCGGATTTAAAGCCATGCTCACTCAGGCAAGAGCAATGCCTGCATTTGGAGATGGCCTTCCTACACGTGTTTTTGCAATGACCGAATCCCATGCCAATAAGATGAGCGGTGGGCCTTTAGTACAAACTGATCGAACCATGGATTTGGCGATTCAAGGAGACGGTTGGTTTGCGGTTCAAGATAAAAATGGCGGTGAAGCTTACACCCGAGCGGGTTCTTTACAAGCCGGCCCAGATGGGTTGCTTCAAGATGCTCACGGTAATGCCATCGTGGGTGATGGTGGTCCGATTTTCCTGCCACTTCCCGTAGAAAACATCAGCTTTACCAATGACGGCACAATTACGGTTCGTCCTCAAGGCGCACCAGCCAACGTTCAAGAAGAAATTGGCAGGATGAAGCTTGTTAATCCTGATGTTAGACAATTAGCGCGAGGCGAAGACGGTTTATTCCGACAAAAAGATGGCATTGATGCGGACCTCGATCCAAATGTGCGTATTCGAAGCGGGGTTTTAGAGTCGAGTAACGTTAACCCCATCGACGAAATGATGACGGTAATAGGCTTACAACGTCATTACGAGATGCAAGTGAAGATGATGAAAGAGGCGGGTGACTTAACAGACCGCGGTAATCAGCTTCTACGTATTCTCTAATAACTGAAACGAATTTTTTAATCAGGGTGGAGGTGACTTATGCACCCAGCATTATGGATAAGTAAAACAGGACTCGATGCAGCACAAACTGATGTCGCTGTGATTTCGAATAACTTGGCGAACGCCAGTACTGTTGGCTTTAAAAAAGACAGAGCTATTTTTGAAGACTTGCTCTATCAAAACATTAATCAGCCCGGCGGACGCTCATCAGCGGATACCGAGTTACCCTCAGGTTTGATGCTTGGTGCAGGTAGTAAGGTTGTTGCTACGCAAAAAGCGCACACACAAGGTAACTTGTTAACCACAGACAATGCGCTTGATATGTCGATTCAAGGCCGTGGTTATTTCGAAATTCTTCAGCCAGACGGCACCATTGCTTATACACGTAATGGCCAGTTTACTCTTGATGACCAGGGACAAATTGTAACGCCAGGCGCGGGCTTCTTGCTTCAGCCGAACATTACCATTCCTGAAGACGCGCAACAAATCACGATTGCACAAGACGGTGAAGTATCAGCCACCGTTCGAGGTCAGGCTGATCCAATCGTCTTGGGGCAGCTTAACTTATCGGATTTCTTGAATCCGGCCGGTTTACAGCCCATTGGGCAGAACCTCTATGTTGAAACAGCTGCAAGCGGCAACCCGATTCAGGGCGTTCCCGGCTTAGAGGGTATCGGCTCAATCGCTCAAGGTTCATTGGAAACCTCTAACGTTAATGTGACTGAAGAGCTTGTTAACTTGATTGAAAGTCAACGCTTGTACGAGATGAACTCGAAAGTCATTTCATCTGTAGACCAAATGCTAAGTCAGGTCATTCAGCAGCTTTAGCGCGTGAATTAATGTGAGGACAGGAATATGAAACTGGGTATGAAAACAATCTGTATGAGCATGGTAACAGTGGGGCTTTTGAGTGGCTGCATGTCCACACCTCGACATGAACCCTTACCAAACGATCCTTTTTATGCGCCGATTGTTCCGGAAATGCCTGTCCAGAATATCTCAGATAACGGCAGCATCTTTCATGCAAGCTTAAGTAACAGCTTGTATTCAGATGCCAAAGCACGCCGAGTGGGTGACATTATCACCGTCATACTTCGAGAGAATACATCGGCAACAAAATCGGCAAGTACAACGCTTGAAAAAGAGAGTGAAGTGCAGCTTGACCCTATTGTTGGTTTGGGCGGAAACAACGTCAATATTGGTAACGAATCGATTCAGCTGGATTTGAGTTCATCCAATGAATTTGAAGGCGATGCACAAGCCAACCAAAGTAATAATTTAAGCGGCAATATTTCAGTAACGGTTATTCGCGTATTACCAAACAATAACCTGATTATTCGCGGCGAAAAATGGCTGACGCTTAACAACGGTGATGAATACATCCGTTTAACCGGTATTGTTCGCCCGGCAGATGTGAATCCGGCAAACGAAGTGTTATCCACCAAAATTGCTAATGCACGCATCCAATACAGTGGTACGGGCCAGTTTGCTAAAGCGCAAAATCGCGGTTGGCTGGGTCAATTCTTCTTATCCACTATTTGGCCGTTTTAGGAGATTCTCATGAAATACCTAATTTCCTTCATGATTTCGGTGTCCATGCTGTTGGCACCTGTAGCGCAAGCACAAAGAATTAAAGATGTTGCTTCTATTCAAGGCGTGAGAAGCAACCAATTGATCGGTTACGGTCTGGTGGTTGGCTTACCAGGGACTGGTGAGCAATCCCCTTTTACAGAACAGAGCTTTAGAGCGATGTTATCGAACTTTGGTATTGCCTTACCAAGTAATACCAAGCCAAAGATTAAAAACGTGGCAGCGGTTGCCGTTCACGCAGACCTGCCACCTTTCATCAAACCGGGTCAAACAATTGACATTACGGTTTCTTCCATAGGCGAGGCGGCGAGCTTACGAGGCGGTACTTTATTACAAACTTTCCTAAAAGGGGTTGACGGTAATGTTTATGCTGTTGCTCAGGGAAGCCTTGTGGTTAGCGGGTTTGGTGCGGAAGGTGCCGATGGTTCTCGTATCGTTTCTAACACGCCTACGGTAGGTAGGATCGCAAATGGCGCGATTGTTGAAAGGGAAGTTGTAAGTGGTTTAATGGCTAACGATTATTTGACACTTAATCTTAATTATCCGGATTTTGGCACAGCGAAGAGTTTGGCTGACACCATCAACCGTCGATTAGGTGCAGACCCTTCAAAAGGTTATGTGTTGGCAACACCGATTGATGCAGCGTCTATTCGAGTCTCTGCGCCAAGAGATGTGGGCCAGCGAGTCGGGTTTGTCGCGACATTGCAGGATTTTGAATTTACGCCTAAAGAGGCACCTGCAAGAGTCGTCATCAATAGTCGAACGGGCACGATTGTTATCGGAAAAGAAGTGAGGCTGTTGCCAGCGGCAATTACTCACGGTGGCTTAACGGTCACCATTGCGGAAACACAAACCGTTTCTCAGCCTAACGCTTTTGCCGATGGCGAAACCGAAACCACGACGCAGTCCATTGTGGATGTCAGCTTAGACGATACACGTATGTTTAAGTTTGACCCCGGTGTGACATTAGATCAGCTGGTGCGCGCAGTTAATGAAGTTGGCGCAGCACCAGGAGACTTGATGGCGATTCTTGAAGCCCTGCGAGAAGCAGGTGCTTTACAAGGCCAGCTCATCATTATCTAGGTAGAGCGTGATGGATATTTCATCTCACATTCAATCTCAAATGGATCAAGCGCAGAGCGCCTATGACTTCACAGGCTTAGATAATCTAAGACGTGATGCCCAAAAAGGTGAAAACGGCGCATTAGAGAAAACCGCTAAACAGTTTGAAGGGATTTTCATCCACATGATGTTGAAGTCCATGCGAGCGGCAGAGGATGTGTTGGCAGATGACAGTAATCCATTGAACTCAAGCCAAGTTAAATTTTATCGAGATATGCACGATCAGCAAATGGCCACGAATATGGCAGAAACAGGCTCAATGGGCTTAGCAGAATTGATTGTGCAGCAACTCGACCCCAAAGGCAGTGGCATGATGCCTGCAAGCCTTGTTCGAAGTGGCGCTAATCTTGACGACTTAAACTTTCAGCGCAATGGAGCTTCGGCGGAAGGTTTGTCCCTTAATCGGGCAATTACGGATACCGCACCTGTTACGGACAAAGCCGGTAAACAAGCCGCTTTTCAGTCACCAGAGGCCTTTATTGAATCGTTACTCCCTGTTGCTGAAAAAGTCGCAGGAGAGCTTGGAGTTGAACCTAAAGCACTTGTTGCTCAGGCGGCCGTTGAGACAGGTTGGGGACAATATATGATTCACTCCGGAAAGGGGGAGAACACACATAACTTATTTGGTATCAAGGCCAACAATGAATGGCAAGGTAGCAAAGAAGTGGTAGAAACCTTGGAATACAAGCAAGGCGTACCAGAAAAGCAAAAAGCCGCGTTTCGTTCCTATGAGGGGTTTCATGAGTCAATGCAAGATTATGTGAAGTTCATTAAAGAAAGCCCTCGTTATCGCGGTGCTGTAGAGCAATCGGGTAACACCGAAGCTTACTTTAAAGAGCTTCAACAAGCTGGATATGCAACCGACCCAGCTTACGCCGATAAGGTTATGTCCGTTTTAAGAAGCGATAAATTGGCTTCAGTTTCTTCCGCGATACGTGGTTTTTAAGCTAGGGAGCGAACACAATGATTGATTTATTTACAGTTGCTAGCTCAGGCTTAAATGCCAGTTCACAGTTACTTAATACGGCCGGTAAAAACGTAGCTAATGTGAATACTCCCGGATACGTTCGCGAACGGACTTATCATGTCACCCAAGAATTAGGTGGGGTTGGTCGAGCTACAACCGAACGTGTTATTGACACCTTTGCACAAGATCAGCATCGTCGTGATGTTTCTGTTCTTGGCTTATCAGAAACCTTTGCTTCTAAAACCAACCAAGTCGATAACATATTTGCTAACGAAGCCAATAGTTTATCCGGGAGATCGGAAGAGCGTCGTGTAGGGAAAGAGTGTCTCT
>CAXRCC010000179.1:0-5794 GCA_964228975.1 Paraneptunicella sp.
AAGTGGTGCTCATGCTGTTGCTCACCGCGTTGGTAGGAATGTGTTTATCAGTAGAAGGGGGGCTGAATCTTCAAAAGCTGGTGGCGGGGCTAGTTGGTATTGGTTTGTTATCGGCATCGGCAGCGGCAATCAATCAGGTGGTGGATAGGAATATTGATGCCAAAATGGCGCGAACTTACAACCGCCCTATGCCTAATGGTCGCGTTTCTCCTAAACAAGCCATTGTATTTGCAGCGTGTTTAGCCATTGTTGGGTACGCTGTTTTGGCGCTTTGGGTGAATCGGATAACCGCGCTGCTGACCTTAGCGAGCCTCGTGGGCTACGCTTTTATCTACACCATGTATTTAAAGCGAGCTACGCCACAAAATATTGTGATTGGGGGGATTGCAGGGGCGGCACCTCCGTTGTTGGGGTGGACGGCTATGACAGGGGAGATTCAACCGAATGCATTGTTGTTGGTCTTGATTATTTTTACTTGGACACCGCCACACTTCTGGGCGCTTGCCGTACACCGTGTGAAGGACTATGAAAAAGCAGACATTCCGATGCTGCCAGTTACGCATGGTGTGGAGTTTACAAAAACATCCATTCTTCTTTATACCATCTTACTTGCTGCCGTATGTTTGCTGCCTTATTTAGTGGGTATGACAGGAGTCATTTACCTGATAGGTGTGACTGTTTTGAATGCTGGTTTTTTGTATTACGCGTGGAAATTGAAGTTTTCTTCAACAAACAAAACCGCAATGGCGACGTTTAAGTTTTCTATTCTGCATTTAATGGTATTGTTCGTACTGCTTCTCGTGGATCATTATGTAAAGGTGACCTTGTGAAAAATCTTGGATTGGTGGTAGTTGCTTGTATTGCAGTGGTGTTAGGCATTTGGTTTTCCAATGATTTACTAACGCCATCCGAACCGCAATATGCGCGGCTTTACCCTGAGGCGCGTCCGTTATCTAGCGTCAATTTAACCAATCAAAACGGTGAAACTGTGAACGCAGATTGGTTTAAAGATCAATGGACACTCACGTTTGTTGGCTACACCTTCTGCCCTGATATTTGCCCGACAACGCTGGGGGAGCTTAAAGGTATTTATCCACAATTACAGGCATTGCAAAGCGAGCACCCTATCACCATTTTGTTTATGTCGGTCGATCCTAAACGCGACACCGTGCCGCGCTTAAAAGAATACATAGACTTTTTTAATCCTGAATTTTTTGCTGCTACGGGTGAGCATAAAGACTTATTTCCCGTGGTTCGTTCAATGGGCATGATGTATTCGATTTCCGACAGCACCGAAAACGATGATTACTTGGTAGATCACAGTGCTTCGGTTGTGATTGTGGACCCGAATGGGCATGTCGCAGGACGTTTTATGCCAACGGTTGAGCCTGGCAAGGTATCGGTGAGCGAAGGCGCGCAAATACTGGCAGATATGCCAGCGCTAATAGAGGGATTCAAAGGGTAAATGCGGTTGCAAAAGTACCTGTTTATACTGTCGCTTGGCTTTGCGTTATTGCTGAGCTGCACCGCTGCTCACGCTGTTGGTGAGGAAAACAGGTTCAGCATTGGATTTAGCAAAGAAGTCATCATCGAGTTCAATGATAAATTCAATGCCAGAATGCCCATTTCGGATGCTCATCCCTTTGATGCAAATGACGCCGCTGTTAACACTTGGTCATCAGGCACAAGAGCGGGGTTTTTCTTTCAACATGCGCAGCAGCACTCATCATTTTGGACATTAGAGCGCACGCTACCTGCGCTAATGTCACTTCCATTACACTATTTATCTCGTTTACCTATCAACCCCTTTTCAGTGTGGTTTGTGGAGCGTAAAGGGCAGAGCAAGCATCGGCTTTTAGGCTGGAAAGATGCAAATTTGCTCTATAAAGGCCAACTTATCTTTCATCCCTAGAATGACGTTTATTGACGAATTATTCATCCGTTTATCAACACAATTTTAGGTTATTTATGAACAGTTATTCTTTAACAAGTCGGTGTGTACACACATCTGCATTATTGCTTTTAAAATCCATTCAAAAAGGCGCGTTATGTGCGTTTATGGCGTTCAGTGTTGCTTCCTCTATTTTTGCTGAACCTGCTAAATCTTCTGTATTTGAACTGACTCACGAAGTGAAAAAGCAACACATTGAGGATGTGCTTAACGTCATCAAAGCAAACTATGTGAGACCGGATTCAGTCCCTGAACTTGAAGCTTATTTAACGTCACAGCTAAGATCAGGAAAGTATCGCAATATTAAAATGATAGATGATTTTATTACCGCAATGAATGATGACATTTATCATATTCTTCGCGATACGCACATGAGCGTGTATAAACATGATCCCACGCAACAGGTGTCGCACATTATTCAGCACGGGGAGAGCGCGTTAGAGCACAATTTCGCCTTTGAAAAGGCGAGTGTGCTTGCAGGGAACATTGGTTATTTGAAGTTTAATAAATTTCATCCTAATGAAAAGGCGATCGACGTTGCGGATCATGCGTTGCAATTTGTGCGTTATACCGATGCGCTCATTATCGATTTACGCCATAACGGTGGCGGCTCGCCTTGGTTAGTGCAAAATATGTTGAGCTACTTTTTTGAAGAAAACACTGTGATGTGGACAGTTCAAGATAGGGCTAAAGAGCAGGTGAGCGAGCATGCCTCATTGGCAGGTAAGCCATTTCGTTTCCCTCAAGGCTTTCCTGTTTATATTCTCACAAGTCCAATTACCGCAAGTGCCTCAGAGATATTCACATCGGTAATGCAGGCGAATGCTAGGGCGGTTGTGGTAGGAAGTAAAACGGGTGGCGCGGCATATTTAGTGGGGGCAAGGCGCGTAAACCGTGCACTGAATATTCGCATTTCGTTGATGCAGCCTATTGTTTCGGCTACAGGTAGCAATTGGGAAGCGGAGGGGATTCAGCCAGATTTACCTAAGCCCGTTGCGGATGCTCTGGATGTGGCGGTCGAGAAAATTAAACAGCGCATAACTAATACATCATCGTAGTTTGGTTTTGCCTTCTTTTTTGATGATCGTCTGAAGTGTGCTTTTGTTAAGAAGGGCTCATTTAAAAGAGCCCTTTAAAAAGCACGCTTAGTCTTCTAGCGCTTGAGCTAAGTCAGCAATCAGATCCGAAGGCTCTTCGATACCGATTGAAATTCGGATCAAGCCTTCTGTTACGCCGATTTCATCGCGACGCGCTTTAGGCACACCTGAGTGTGTCATTGCTGCAGGGTGCTGAGCCAAGCTTTCTGTGCCACCTAAACTAACAGCGAGTTTCACGAGCTTCAGTTTATTGAGGACAGAGAAGGCTTTGTCTTTTCCACCTTTCACTTCGAACGAGAACGTTGAACCCGCGCCTGTGCACTGTTTTTGATACACCGCGTGTTGCTCGCTACCTTCAGGCAACAATCCTGGGTAATCGATACGCGTGATGGCATCATGCGCTTGTAAGAATTCAACAACTTGCTTTGCGCCTTCTGTTGCTGCTTGAACGCGAACTTTCAACGTTTCCAAAGAGCGTAGAATCAACCAAGCTGTGTTTGAATCCATAGTCGTACCAACGGCGTTTCTTACACGGCGAACTTTTGTCACGATGTCTTTACTGCCAGAGATACTGCCACCCACTAGATCCGAGTGACCACCAACGTATTTTGTTAGCGAGTACAAGCAAAGATCAGCGCCGTGAGCTAATGGCTTTTGCCAAATCGGACCTAACATCGTGTTATCAACCGCAAGAACTGGCTTTTGCGCTTGTTCTGTTGTGGCTTCATCCACAATGCGGCGACACGCAGCGATATCCAATAAGTTGTTGGTTGGGTTATCTGGTGTTTCAAGCATCACCACGGCAATGTTGCCTTTTGTTTTTGCTTCTTTAACCGCAGCTTCAAAAGCACTCACACCGCCGCTAGACATAAAGCCGACAGAAATCATGCCTAATTGCTTCAACAAGCCGTTTAGTAGCGTGTCTGTGCCACCGTAAATGGGCTCGGAATAAATGATCACATCGCCAGGTTTTGCAAGGGCGAGCAGCATAGAAGAAATAGCCGACATGCCGCTGCCTGTGATTGCACAATCTTCAGCGCCATCCCAAAGGGCAATGCGGTTTTCAGCAATTTCGATGTTCGGGTTATTGAATCGAGAGTAAACCAAGCCAGCTTGTTCGCCTTCGGCGAGTTGTTTACGTCCTGAAACGATATTAAAGAAGTTCTCACCGTCTTCTGCAGATTTAAATACAAACGTTGAGGTTTGGAAGTTAGGGCATTTAATTGATCCTTCTGAAAGCTGAGGATCATAGCCGTATCCCATCATGAGAGATTCTGGACTAAGGGCGTGGTTGCCGATTTTAGTCTTATTATAATTTGCGGACATAGTTGCTCCAAAAAGAGGCGATTTCCGCCTCAAAACAAATTCTTATACGAAATAACGGGAGACAATATACCGTAATTACCATTGGGTGAAAAATGATTGATTTATATCGCTGGTGAAAAAATAAGGCGAAATGTTTGCTATTTGTTACGGGAAGTGGTAAATAATTAACGCGAAGAGTTTCAAATTTATCAAAGAAGATTGATAAGAAGCGGTACTGACTCTCTTGAACTTAAAACAATGATATTTTCAATTCAGGAAATAGTGATGAGAAAAATGAAAAATTTGTTAGTGGCAACACTAGCTACCGCAGCCACGCTAGCTTCTAGCACAGCGCTTGCAGCCTCTGAACAAGCTCTAGCGAAGCAGCTTGCCCTTAAATTACAAAATTCGGATGACGTTTCACAAACGGTTAAAGCCGTTGCGAAATCTGAAACTCCTCTTCTAATTTCACATGTTTTACCTAGCCTAAATAATTCCCGTAGCGTTTTGTCTGCTGGTAAAACTGATGTGACAGAGCTTTGGTTGCATTTACCTGATTCTCGCGCATTAGGTGGCGACATGTCAGACCTTGTTATTGCTTATCCGCCAGCGGGTAATGAGCAAAGTTGGACGGAAGTAACAGGTTACGACCTAAAAGGTGGCGTGGTAACGATGGACGTACACGAAGCACCTGACTTCCCTGTTATTGTTGTTGATGATCACGGTTATCACGCAATGCAAAAAGGATTGAACAAGCTAAACGAAGCACTACGTGAAGCTGGCTTACAACAGCATGCACCTGTAGCGGCGTCTGGTTTTGATTCGAAAAAATTAACCAAAATTCGTTTAGAAGATGACAAAGAGCCTTGGATTAAAGGTTCTGCTGAAATTTACGGTTTAGTGACGGGCGTATTGGCTGGAAACGAGCCGCAGGTAGTAGCCGTAGACATGCCTTACCTTGATAACGACGGCACAAACTACTACCCGAACCAACTATTCATCAACTGGACTCAATACGAGTATCAAGTTGTTGATATGTTGCTTTATGAAGATGACGGTGATGACGTTAACTACAAGAGCTTAGTACAAGCTTTGATCACGGCTGCGGGTGAAATCGGTAACTTAGCGGGTTACCCACCTATTCAAGCGGTTGCTGAAATCACTAACCGCGTTATCGAAGCGGTTCCAGATAACTTCTTCACAGATGACGATGACTTTGTTGATGCGTGTTACACAATCGAGAAATTCAAGCATTACACAGACCACAGATGTGCAGGCGGTAATGCGCGTGTAAACATGGAACATTTCTTTGTTCAGTCTAACTAATTTAGGCTCTACAAATTTAAGAAATACAATGTGTTAGTTTGCCCTTAGTGCAACAAGTAAGTAAGAAAATAGGTGGCTTTTGAAGTCACCTATTTTTTTGTCTTCACAAATTGGA
>CAXRCC010000180.1:0-9964 GCA_964228975.1 Paraneptunicella sp.
AGCTTAGCTGTAAAACTTAGTAGACTGACCGAGTATTCATCGTTTTATTTTCCGCAATCACACCCAACTTACACCTGCCGTAGTTAGTATCCCCAAGGCTTAGGTGGCAATGCAATGGGTTGAGTGAGATCGAATTCTACACTGAACTCGCGCCCTTCGCGGGTTAACCGATAAGTGAATTTTTCCGGGTAAATATACATTTGCCATGTGTTTTCAATGGATTGAGGCAAACCTAAATCGACGAACAGTTCCTTCGTGTACGCATCGACAGGAAATGATTGAATTTGTGCCCATCCTGCATGCGTTGTATGACCGCCGTATAGGGTTAGGCTATCGGATTTGCCACTTTCTTTGCGGTGGTCGTGCTTTAAGCTTAAGCCCGAGCCGGTGTGGGTGAGAATCCAAGTTCGTGAATGATCGTCACCCACGTGAAAAGGAATATAAACGCGGTCTTTTTCACATGTCATCACATGCATGATAAGGGCCTTGTTCGAAAACGCGGGGCTAGGCTGGTTATCGACTTTTATCTTCCCAGAATACGCCTTGCCGCAGTGTTGTTTAATGGCATTCATAAACTGAACTTGTGCCGCAACTTTTGGGGTTTCCAGCGCGCTTTTCGCAATAGAAGGCAGTGAAAAAGTAAGCAGCAAGAATGAGAGTGTGGGGAGTAACGTAACAGCCAATAAGTTTTTCATAGGTAGGGTATTTCGCTTGGTTGTGATTCCGTGTAGATGGGACCGAAGTTTACTGGGAAACCGCGTGATGAGCTAGCGGTAAAGAACGTTGGTAACCGATGGGAGTTGGTGAGTTTTAAACTTACCTATATAATTTCGGCTCAGTTAAGGAGAAGCACATGTCAGCATTCGATACACCCAAGGAAACGTCTCGCGCGTTAAGCATTTTCACCAAAACCGTCACCATTGGGTTTGGTTTGATTGCCATTATGTGGGGAGCCATTCAATACTTGTTCCCTAATCCAATTGTCTATTTAAGCGGCATTCTTCGCATTGAATACCTGTTTGTTTTCTTCAGCGTGTTTATTTTCGTGCTTTCCAGTACCTTATTTATTTGGAGCTACTTACGCCACAAAGTGATTTTCTTTGTTGTGTCTTTCTTCGTTTATAGCTTGTCTTGCTTTGCCTTTTTCATTCTCGGAAAAGAGTTTTACAACCCGGATTTAGGAAAAGGTGTGGCGTATCACACCGCTGAAGAAGGCACATTGCATTTCAAAGGCGCGGAGGTTGATTTACGAGAATGCACCATGCGACGAGATATCGTGAGCTGTTATATCTCGCTCAAAAACGACAAACATCGACAAAAAATGAACACATCAAGGTGGACTATCGTGATGGAAGATGGCGCGCTCTTTGAAGAGTACGACATGTATCGCGGCGGGCAAAAAATCAGAAGCCGCGACGATATTGTGCTGCCAACAGGGGTAAATGCGCAGTTAGAAGTGGTGTTTTATAACGTTTCAGAGAAATACGACCGCATTTTGACACTGAGCTTTAGGCTGAACGACGAAAATATGAGTTTTAACCAAGTTTCGTTAAGAAAGTAACGAAACAGGCTATTCAGCCTAGGCGTTTTATTTCCCTTATAACCATATGATATGAATAGTAAAAAGAGTCGCTAACGCGGCTCTGTTATCCTTATGTTGAGCTGCTATAGTTCTTGCCTAATTAATTAACCATGAGTTTATGATTGAAAAGTGAATTAATTGAATCTTTTCGGGAAAATAAATTCTATTAGGCTATTGAACTTGCTCATGAAAAATAAAATTACTCTTGTGATGATGGCTGCATTCGCAGGCATGTCGTTTCCGGCTTTAGCACAATCAAATTCGGCTGATAACGCAGAAGAGGTTGAACAAATTGCTGTTGTGGGAATGCGTACTCCACTGCGCTCGCTTTCCGATTCTCCTGTGCCGGTTGATCTTATCTCGGCTGAAGAGCTTTCTAATACGGGCTTTACAGAGCTTAACCAAATGGTTGCCTCTTTGGTGCCTTCTTATAACTTTCCACGTCCTTCTGTGACCGATGGTACGGACCATGTTCGCCCAGCAACACTGCGTGGAATGAGCCCGGATCAAGTGCTGGTGTTGGTGAATGGCAAGCGTCGCCATACATCGGCATTGGTGAATGTAAATGGCTCGGTAGGACGCGGCTCAAGTGCGGTGGATCTGAATACCATTCCCGCCAATATGATCAAACGAATCGAGGTGTTGCGTGATGGTGCTGCGGCGCAATATGGCTCGGATGCAATAGCCGGTGTGATTAACATTGTATTGCGTGACGATGCCAAAAAAGAAGCCTCGTGGAATTACGGCGCTTACACCGAAGGCGACGGCAACTCGAACACGATTCAAGGCAATATTGGTTTTGCCACGGAAGGAGGCTTTGTTCACTTCGCTGCCCAACATCGCAATAAAGGCAGAACCAATCGAGCAGGGCTCGACCCGCGTCAGCAGTACCTTGAAATTGACGGACAACCGGACCCTCGTGAAGCAGACTTCGACCGACTAAACCACCGTTTTGGTGATGCGGATGTGGAGTCCGATAGTTTCTTTGTGAATGCCGGGCATCAATATGGCGAAACAGGGGAATTCTATTTTAACGCGAGCTATGAAGCGCGAGATGGTGAAGCAGGCGGTTTTTATCGCCGAGCACGAGATAGCCGAAACGTGCCAGAAGTCTATCCCGATGGATTCTTACCGTTAATTGTTTCAGACGTGACGGATTATGCTTCAACACTCGGATTTAAATTCGAACCGGGCAATGCCACCTATGATTTTAGTGTGACCTACGGTAGCAATGAATTTGAGTTTGGCGTGAACAACAGTATTAATACTTCTTTAGGCGCACAAAGCCCAACGTCTTTCGATGCGGGCAGCTTAGAGTTTGAACAGTTCACCGTGAATTTCGATATGACGACCAGCGTGGAAGTGGGACTAGCGAACCCGTTAAACATGGCGTTTGGCGCTGAATATCGCGACGAAACTTATGAAGTTGTTGCGGGCGAGGAAGCTTCTTACATTAATGGCGGTGTACCGAACCAATTTGGTGGTATCGCGGCGGTAGGCTCGCAGGTTTTCCCGGGGTTTCGTCCGGCTGATGCCAGTGATAACTCTCGCGACAGCTACGCCATTTACGCACAGTTCGATAATTATGTCACCGATGCATTATTGGTCTCCGCGGCGCTGCGCTTTGAAGACTACAGCGATTTTGGCACCACCACTAATGGCAAAATCGCATTGCATTATCAAGCCACGGATACCTTAGCGTTTCGTTCTGCCATTAGTACGGGGTTCAGAGCGCCCTCTTTAGCGCAAATTAACTATGCGACAACGGCAACGGTGTTTATTGATAACGTGCCAAATGAAGTTAAAACCTTCCGCGTAGAAGACCCAGCAGCCATTGCTTTAGGTGCTGAACCTTTAGATGCAGAAGAGTCGGACAATTACAGTGCCGGTATCGTATTTACACCTGTTCCAGAGCTTGAGATTTCTATCGATTATTACCGCATTGATATCGACGATCGCATCGTGCTTTCCGATAATATTCGCGGCGCAGCGGTTCAGGAAATTCTGGAAGCAAACGGTAATTTTGGCATCAATGGCGGACGCTATTTTACTAATGCGTTGGACACAGAAACCACGGGTGTTGACTTTGTTGCCAGCTACTTATGGACCATTGACGATACCTGGAATGCCAACATTACCTTGGGCTGGAACTTTAACGACGTAGACATTACCCGTATTGCCGAGAACCCGCCAGAGCTGGATCCGCTTGGCCCAGATGCAAAGCGTTTTGGACGCCGTGAATTAGCGCTCATTGAAGAAGCTCAGCCGGATGATAAAGGGAATCTCGCCATTAGTTTGCAAGGCGGAAAATGGGGAGGCTCGTTAGTATTTAGGCATCACGGTGAGCTGACAACACGTCACTCCACCGATCCTGAGCGCGATCAAGAATACGGTTCAGAAACAGAAGTGGATGTTGAAGTGCGTTATCAATTAAACGAAAACTGGGGCTTTGCGTTAGGGGTGAATAACCTGTTTGATGAAACGCCCGATCGCGTTATTGATAGAAATAACTTCAACGGTATTTTCCCGTACAGTTCTGCTTCGCCATTTGGCTATAACGGGGCGTATTATTACGGCAAAATAAAGGCGAGTTTCTAAACTAGGCTTTTAATATGAGATGTGTCGCGCCAGTGGGGATTTACCTCGGCGCGACGTAATATATGTACGCGATATTGTCTTGGTGGAAAGGGATTACAGCTTTCGGCCTAGTCGTTTTTCTATTTGTTTCTTTTCCCAATCCGCATTAAACCAACTAAACCATTCGAATACGCTGGCGGCATGACTGAGTACGCCGATTCCCCATCCTAGTGCGGGCCATACGGCCCAAATGTAGCCAGGGAATGCGAAGACATTAATCACAAACAGCAAGCTGATAACAACCACATAATTCATTAAATGGGAGTAAAAGCCTTTTAATTCTTTTACATATTCAACCACATTTAAGGCTTCTTCTTCGTTTAATTTGTCTTTTACATCCATTTTAAGTTTGGAATCCATGCTTGTATTCTCCTTTGTCTCTTGATTTTGCACAGTTTGAAATTCACTGACATTGACATCAAAGACGGCAGCAAGTGCTTTTAACGAATCTAAACTGGCGGTTTGACCTCGTTCAATTCGTTGAATCGTTCTGACACTTAACCCTGTCATTTCCGCAACTTGCTCTTGCGACCAAGCGCGAGCCAACCTCATTTTCCTGAGCTTCATAACAATCTCCTTTGATGCCGAATCATGATGACAAGAGAAACACGATGGAAGAACGTCATAGTGCTGACAAATGCCCGACAGGTCAATATCTCAGCGGATTGACACGGCAAGCTGTCGTGTTGCTGACATTAAATAATCACTGTTTAGTTAGTTTTGTGATTAAAAAAGTACCGTTATAGGGAGTGTTGATGCGCAAGTGGCGAACATTTCCGCTGCCGTTGGCGGAGGGTTAAAATTTGTGGCAAAAAGAGTCATATATCCAAAGTGCCGGACAATTTGCATGCGTACTTCCATAACACATTAATACGAGTGTTAATGTAACAACAAAGGCACCAATCGGTGCCTTTTTCTTAGTGCTTTTCTAGAGGTTTCTTAATGCCTTTCTCAGTACTTTTCTTAGTACCTTTCTTAGTACCCTTCTACAGGTGCTTTACTCTGTAGTCCTTTTTCAGCCTGCTATTCTTCCAACTGCTTTCTTAATGGTGATACCGAGCAAGCCACACCCACTAAAGCTGAAATACTCTGGCTGTGATCAACTTTGGTTTCGTCTTGAGCTTGTTGTAACTCTTCAGCGCTATGGAACAGCGTTTGTTTGTGTGGGTTAGCGGTAATCACCACATCGCCGTTATGCATAAAAATACTGATTTTCTCTCCGGGCTTGATACCGTATTTCTCAAGCACTTCAGCACTAATATGTAAACCATCATCGCTTAATGAATCGTGGCGGATGTTTAGGTTTTTTAAAGATGTGGGGTTATCTGCGGATACTTCCGATTGCACTTGATAGGCAGGGCTTGCCTCTTTAACTCTACTGGCTTTATTAAAGGGGATAACGTTACTCGTTTGCGGCTCCTGCTGCTCAGATTCAGTAGAAGTGGTAAAAGATTGATTATCTTTGTCTGCCACGATCATCCCTCCTGTTTCAATTGAAGATAAAGACGGGCTTGTTGCTGCTAATTCAACAGCTCGTCGAAAAGTGCGCTCCAGTATAGGACTAAAAAAACAGAAAAGAGAATAGAAAATTCTGACATAGCTATATCAAAACAGAATAAAAAATACTGTTTATTTATACAGTAATTGTGGCGAGGTAACATTTATCCGTCATAATAAAAAGCATGAAATTGCCGGATGCAGTGTCGAATTGACTAGAAAAGCGCACTACTTCTTTAATTTGATTGATTTCCCCGGCTTTGCTTCTAGCGCATTTTCTGGCCAGCGGTGTTTTGGATAACGTCCTCGCATTTCCTTAGCAACCTCTAAGTAGGACGATTGCCAGAAGTGCTCTAAATCGCTGGTAGTTTGAATCGGGCGACGTGCAGGGGAAAGGAGTTCAAAACGAAGTGCAACACGATGCAGAGCAATTTTAGGAGAACGAACTTGGCCAAACATTTCTTGCAAAATCACAGAAACAGTTGGGCCTTGATGCTCATCGTAGCGAATTGCCACGCGCTTATCGCTCGGTGTGATGTAGTGTTCAGGCGCTTCTTTTTCTAGTAACTGTTGTGCTTCCCATGGCAGGTTACTTGTTAATAAATCGAATATGGGCGTTTGCTGAAGTTGTTTAATACTGCTTACGTGAGATAAATAGGGTAATAGCCATGAATCGAGCTGCTCAAGGAGGTGTGACTCTGAAATGTTGGGAAAGTCATCAAGTGTGTCGCTTAGCCATTTAGCTCTTACAAGCCATGACTCACATTGCGCCGTCCAGTGCAAAAAGCGTAATCCTTTTTGCTGAATGATGTCTTTGACGCATTGTGAAAACGCCGATTTTGGAATGCTGTTAATTGTTGTTTCTTGGAGTTTGATGGCGCGGTAGCGGCGTATTTCAGTTCCTGTAATTTGTGACTTCTGTTCGTCGTAGCCATAAGTGATTTCGGTTTGACTGTGAACATTGAGCAAGTCGTCAATTTGGTGATCTTCAAGGGGCGCGCAAAGATAAATCATACCGTCTTTGTTTTTGCCGTCGCAGTCACATACAACCATCCAGCGCGTACCTTGTAACGGGTCGTCTGAATTGAGCGAAACGCCTCGTCCATTAGCCAGTAAGTATTTACTTTCATGGTTACCATTGGCAGAAGGCTGCCTGGTTCGGGATGTGTTTGAATTTGAAGGTTTCGTTTGAGATGAGCGTGACTGTGCTAAACGATCTGGGAAAGCGTTGAACAATATCGGGCCAGATAAAGATTGAATATCGTTTAGAGTGAGTGGAGTTTGTGAGAGTGAAACACCCAGCTTTTTAGCTAAATTAAACGCCGTGGTTTTTGCTTGTTCGATAGCCCCTCGATTAATTTGTCGAATGCTTTTAATTGAAGCTTTATCGTGAATGTAGTCATTCAGAGCCACAACACGAGCGGTAATATCGGCGCTATTGGCATTGAACAATATGTCCCTGTCGTTCATAAGCGAAACGAGTAAGCAACCAAGTTGTTTTTCTGTTGCCGTTTTGCATTGAAGCAGCATGGCGGCAAGACGAGGAGTTATGCCAAAACTCAGGGCTTGTTGTCCAAGTGGGGTGATCCGGTTGTTAGAATCAAGCAATCCTAGGCTTTGGTTTAAAGCGCAAGCGACATCAAAATGATGGCGTGGCGGCACGGTCAGCCAGTTTGCATCGTCAAACTGAGTAATGCCCCATGCACTGAGTTCTAATACTAAGTCAGTCAGTTCGCTGGTGGTGATTTCTTCTGGTTGAAACTCGCCCAAGCTTTGTTGCTCTGATTCGCTCCACAAGCGAATGCAGTGCCCGGCTTGTAAGCGGCCAGCTCGCCCAGCACGCTGAGTGGCGGAAGCTTTGGAAATACGCGTCGTTTCTAGCCGAGATAAACCGCTTTTAACGTCGTAGCTCAGTGTTTTTTCAAGGCCAGAATCAATAACGGTTGTGATGCCCTCAATCGTTAAACTGGTTTCTGCGATATTGGTCGAGAAAATAATACGTCGTGCTGCGCTATTTTTGCTAAGCACTTTTGCCTGTTCGGCTAACGGCAACGCTCCATACAATGTGGTGCATTCGATATTTGCTGCGATGATATCGGAATCATGTTGGGCGGCTTCAAAGCAGCGTTTTATATCGGCTTGTCCGGGAAGAAAAACTAAAATATCCCCAGCTTGCTGCTGTTGTGTAACGTGTAATGCAAGGCGTAACGCACTCATAACGTGATCAGATAAATAGCGCTGATTTTTGCCTTGATACTCAATAGAAACAGGAAATGTTCTGCCTGGACACTGAATGACGGGGGCTTGGTGCAAATAATTTGAGAGTAAGTGGGTATCGATGGTGGCCGACATCACCAACAGTTTTAGGTCTTCTCGATAAGCGTCTTGGGTTTCTAATGTGAGCATTAAGGCTAGATCAGCGTGAAGTGAACGTTCGTGAAATTCGTCGAAAATGACTAAACCCACGTCGCTAAGTTCAGGGTCTTGCTGTAATCGTCGTGTTAATACGCCTTCGGTAACAATTTCTAGCTGTGTTTGAGAAGAGGTTTTGTGTTCATTGCGGATGTGATAACCAACACGCTGCCCCACTTTTTCTCCGAGTAAACTGGCAAGGTAAGTGGCGATGGAGCGAGCTGCAACGCGGCGTGGCTCTAGCATGACAATCTTTTTACCTTGTGTCATGCCACTTTGCATTAAAGCCAATGGCACAGCGGTTGATTTTCCCGCGCCGGGTTCAGCTTGTAGCACCAAGGCGTTGTGTTGAGTTAGCTGCTTTATGATATCGGGAATAAACGCGTCGATCGGTAACAAGGTAAGTACATAGATTGGATTAAAACTGGCGCAATCATACCAGATAGAATGAGATGGTCGTCATGTAATACGTGTGGAAGTTACTGCTTCATCGCATTTAAAAAGTCTACATAGCGCGTAGATTCAAATACGTGGCGTAGCTGATTAAGCCGGGCTTTAGGAAGAGATGAACGAGCAGCTAAATAAAGCGGCGTAGAGTATTTAGTAAAAGGGTTGCAAACCAAAGATTGATAATGTTCTGAGCTCATACGGTAAACACTGTGTACATCGTTAAGGTAAATGGCGTCGGCCCGTTTCATTTTAAGAATATTTAGCATACGGCTTTGCACATCTTTACCTGAAACCTTGAGGAGGTTTTTTGCGTTAGCTTGAACAAAAGGCACGATGGGCTCGCCTTGTGACGCAATAATGAGCTTGTCTTTCCAAGCGCTAGACAACGCATTAAAAGGGGTAAAATTCTCTGGAAGATAACAAAAGCCGGGGTTTTCATACAATAGTGGCGTTCGGCTCACGTGTTGAATGTTTTTTAAATCGGCTTCGAAGATGGGAAAAGCGATATCGATACTGTCCATCATTAGCGCGGTTTGCAGTCTGCCGCTTGTGATGGGGATGAATTCAAATTGAAAGTGAGTACGCGTTTCCAGCTCGTTGAGAAACTCAACCCAATGTCCTGTAATGTTTGATTCAACGAGTTTTGAATGGCTGGCGTGCTCTGAAATGCCTACGCGAATTTTGGTTGTGTTAGCTGAGTTTTTCAGGGGAATGTACTGATGCTCTGTTTCATCAGGAATAAAGGGTTTGAGTGCGTTTTCATTGAACGATACGGTAATGCCGCCTGCAAACTCTCCGTCTTTAATAGTACGCATTGCATTGCCAGTGTATTTGATAAATCGACGGTGGCAATCTTTACACTGGGGGTGATAAAACAGGGGCGAAAAAAGTCGGTAGTTGCCTTGGGTTTGCGTGACGTAAATGCCTTGTATTGGACTGTTGCTGCGCGTGTATTGAGCAAAAATATTTTGCTCCCATTGAGTTGGCTTATTGAGTTCATTGAGCAGTAAATCGTTGGGCGCTGTCCAGCTCATTTTAATGCTCATGCCGCTGTTAGACAGAATGTTCGTAAGGTCAGACATGAACACGGCGGGAATCAATCCCTTTTCATTCACCTTGGTATCGTAAATAAGCGCACGGTTACCCTCCATCACGGCTAAAATCGATTCAATCAATTTGCTAAGTAAGGGGGTATTTACAGGTGGAAATGGAGTATTAAAGCGGGCTTGATAATGCGTTTTTAATTGAACCAAAAAATGTTGATCAAATAACCTGTATTTATCCGAAGATGGTCCGTTTATAACGGATTGATTGGATAAAATAACATCTTTGGCAGCTTCCAAGATGTTGATCACTTCAATCCCTTCAGGAGGAATGGTGTGCTCC
>CAXRCC010000181.1:0-5655 GCA_964228975.1 Paraneptunicella sp.
GCTTCTTCCGATCTTACATTTGCGGAGGAACAAAACCAATGTTGAGTTCTTCCACCATGCCTTCAAGCGCGGCTTCTGAGCTGTTTAAATTAATGCCTAAACTGGCGAGTAAATCGAGAGAGCCGCTTTTACTGTTGTAAGAATAAGAGCCGCTTTTTAATACGGTGGCGCCAGCGGCAGCCGCTACGAATGTGGATGTAGTGCTGATATTAAACGTAGGCGCACCACCGCCGGTGCCAACAATGTTAACGGCGCGATCAGAGCATTTAAGCACCTTCTTTGGCGAGTCCTTTTCAACATAAGCCACAAAGTTTGCCATGTCGTTGGCATTCAATGGTTTAGCGGAAAGGGCGCAGAGCATGGCAATTAAGGTATCGCGCTGTTTTCTGTCTTCAAAAGCCGAGGTAAAAAGTGCTTGATAGTCTTCGTTAGAAATGTCGTTGCTGTTACGCACTAACTTACGCAGAGTGGACATGGGCTAATTCCTCGATTTTGGCAGGATCAGTTTGAATATTTTTGGTTTGAGCTAAGGCTTTTACATAACTTTCAACGGCGTTTACCAGTGCGTCGAAATTGTGTTCAGCGACAGATTTGCCATTTTCTTCGGCGCTTTCTTCGCTATTCTTTTTCGTATTGTCTTCGGTATTTTTTGCACTGTTCGTTTGTAAAAACTCTTCAATAATTTTGGCGATTTGGCTGCCCATAATGACGCCATCGAGTTCGCTGGTGGTGAAGATATTGGTGATGTCTTCTACATTTTTTACACCAAAACCCGCCATTAATGGCACATCTGTGTATTGGCGTACTTTGTGATAGAACTGGCGAATATTAGGTGCGAGAAAATCGATAGCTGAACCCGTTCTACCGTACATGGAAACCAAGTAAATAAAGCCTTTGGCTTGCACAAGCGTTTGCGCCATTTTCTCTTCGTTGGTTTGTGGGTACAGGCTGAAAATAGGCGCGATGTTGTGCTTTTCTGTTTGAGCGATGTACTCACTCACGTATAAAGGCGGTAATCCGTGCATCAAAATGCCATCGGCACCGGCTTTGGCAGCTTCCTCTACAACGTGGGCAACACCGCGCGATTTCACGGTGTAACTAAAATCGACTAACAGTACGATGGCGCTTTTAAATGTCGCGCGATGCGTGGTTAACATGTCGATGACACGTTCAAAGGTGACCTCGTTGGCAATGGCACGTTCGTGAGAACGAATAAGCGTTGCACCATCGGTGAAAGAATTGGCAAAGGGCACGCCAAGTTCAACCACATCTACGCCGCTTTCGCCGCAGGTTTTGAGTAAATCGATGGTGGTATTTAACCCCGGATCACCGGCGTTAAGAAAGACGGTTAAACTGCGTTTATTGAGCTTGCGATTTTTGCGCAAGCGCTGTTCTAAATGCGTCATTAACTGGCGCTCCTAAGGCTGATTAGAGCGAGGCTCTTTAAGCATGACATGCTCAACTTTGGGAGTAACATCGGCTTGTGATGCGCGTAAATCTCCAGCGGATGTGCGTTCCGTGATGTAGTTGAGCGTACTGAAGTTGGCATTGGCACCACTTAAAATGGTGACGAGGGTTTTGCCTTTGAGTTTGTGTTCGTTGCTGTATTTTCGTAATCCGGCAAGGGCGAGTGCGCCAGAAGGTTCTGCAATGGAACGGGTTTCTTCGAAAATGTCTTTAATGGCAAAACAGATTTCATCATTGCTGGCAGTGACCACATCATCGACGTAGTCTTTAAGCACGCGGAAGGTTTCAGAACCGATCTCACCCACAGCGACGCCATCGGCGAATTTACCCACATAACTTAAGCGCTTAGGTTGCTGGTGCAACAGGGCTTCTTTTAAGCAGGCAGACTCTTCTGATTCCACAGCAATAACTTTAATTTCAGGACGAACAAGCTTGATAAATGCGGCCATGCCTGCGCACAACCCGCCACCCCCAACGGGAATGAATACGGCGTCGATGCGCGAGGTTAATTGGCGCAAGATTTCTGCAGCAATCGTGCCTTGTCCAGAGATAACATCTTGATCGTCATAAGCATGGACGTAGGTCATGCCAGTGCGCTTTACGATGCGTTTAGACAGCGCCAGCGCTTCATCGTAATTGGCGCCAGAAAGCACAATTCGCGCGCCTAATCGACGCACCGAGTCCACTTTTATACTGGGTGTGGTTAATGGCATAACGATGAGCGCTTTTACACCTAAATGGCGGGAAGAAAGCGCAAGCCCTTGAGCATGGTTGCCCGCAGAGGCTGCAACCACACCTGCATCGCGTTGTTTTTGCGTGAGTTGCAACAGCTTGTTGTAAGCACCGCGAAGCTTGAATGAAAAGATAGGCTGCATATCTTCACGCTTAATAAAAACCTCGTTGTTGATTTGCTGTGAGATTAATGGCGCTTTTTGCAGCGGCGTTTCCACAACTAAATCGTAAATTCGAGCCTCTAATGTGCGTTTTAGATAGTCAGTCATATTGCTATTCATTGCTTTGATACCTTCGCTGTTCATGGAGCTTCTCTTCCTTAGAATGCATCGCTAAGTGGACTGCACTACGTCCTCTTGATCGAAACGACGCTTAGCAATTCCACGCATGCTGTTGAACGCTTCAATCCATTTATCGACGATTTCATCGCCGTATTTCACTCTGAATTTCGCCACGATTTTGTCGACGGGGATATCCGCGTAGTGACCCAAATCTTCCACGTATTCCATGAACAGGTTGTTTTCTAAATCGTAGGCTTGGTATTTGGAGTTTTCTTTGCCGTCGAATTCCAACGGATTCACTTTGTGACGCTTACAGGTGATGCGATCAAAAGCGGGCGTTGCGGCAACCCACTCACCATCTAGCAAGATGTCGGTGAAGCCGTGGTAGGCAAATTCGTTTGTGCCGATCAAATCAATCAGCTGTTGCGTTGCAATGTGGTTTTTTACCGTTGCAAACCCAATGCGAGCGGGAATACCATTGGCGCGACACAAGGCGCAAAGTAGCGAAGCTTTGCTGACGCAGTAGCCTTTTCCTTCTTGCAAAACAACGCTGGCGCGGTAGGCTTCTTCGCGATGAAAAGCAATATAAGGATTGTATAAAAAGTCATCTCTCACGCGGTTGTAAAGGGCGATAGCCACCGCGGTTTGGTCGCTTGTGTCTACATTTTTTAATACGCGCTTGGAGTATTCAATCACCGCAGGATTATCGCTATCGATGATGGATGTAGGGCTCAGGTAAGCGCTCAAATCTTCAGTGCTCATGGGGCTTTCCTATGTTCAGAAAAAGGCATGACCCGCGAAGAGCGGGCCGCATTCAATTCAGCGAATCACTTAGTAAGCAGAGCTTTCGCCGTCGGATAAGTTATGTGATTCTTTACCCGTTAATGCAGGCATGAACACACACACTAATTTCATTTCGCTGTGCGCGGTTAAGTAGTGCTTGTCGTTTTTATCCAAGGCATAGATGGTGCCTGGCTTGATAGGGTGTACTTTGTTGTCATCAAACGTCACCACTTCACCTTCACCTGAAATGCAGTAGCACGCTTCCATGTGGTTTTTGTATTCCAATAAAGACGTGCTGCCTGCGTTGATGATGGTTTCGGTTACGCTGTAACCCATTTTGTCTTCTTCGATTAAAAAGCGACGGCTACGACCATTTCCCCAATCGATATCGCGCTCTGAACCAATAACTTCATCTAGACTACGTGTGATCATTTTTCCTCTCCCATAAACGAGACAAGCTCGCGTACTTTGTGGGCATCAATTAGGCCGTTTTCTCGTGCGGCAGAATCGATATCGAATCCGTAAAGAGGGTACTTTTGCATCATGCGTTTCATGGAGTTGGCTTGCATGCCACCGGCTAACATCACCTTTTCGGGTATGTTGCGTTGTTGCAAAAAATCATCAACGAATTCAGGTTCGATACTGATGCCTGTGCTGCCAATATTTTGGGTATCTTGATAGCTATCCAAAATGATGACGTCCGCGCCGGAATCGAGGTAGCGGTCGATTAAATCGTCCTCTACACACTTGGATTCTTTTACGTGCACAACTTTGTAAATTTTTAATGCATCGCCAAAAGTGGATTTGATTTTCCCCACCAGTGATGGCAAGTGAAATCCATGCAACTGAATGCCTTCGATGCAGCCTTTTTCAACGGCTTCACCTAACAGTTTCATGTCGTGTTGCATGGTGACTAAAATGAACTTGAGCGTTTGTGTTGGCATGTTGGAAAGCGACACTAAGGTATCGAGATCCAAGTTGTGTTTGCCTTTTGGGACGCCATACCACACACCCGCGTAGGAAACCGCGTGCTCATCTAAAAGTTGCACTTCCTCGGCAGTGTTAATGCCGCAAATTTTGACTTTGGGTTGCATGGTGTCCTTGCTCATTGTTAGGTTAGTCACAATCGTTTTAGCGATAAATGGTGGTGAATTACGCTAGGCTGATGCCACGTGCTTCAACTAACTTGCTTACCGCTTCAATCGACTTTAAGTTTTCAGGGTCGATCTCTTCTGGCTCTAGCGTGATGTCGTAAGTGTTTTCGATGAAAGCCACCAACTTAAGTACACCTAAAGAATCGATAACACCGCTGGCAATAAGGTCTAAATCATCCGATAGGTGATCGTTGTTGCCATCTGGAATGAATTCTTCAGTGATGTAGTTTTTTAGGTCAGGTAGTTTCGACATGGTTCTCTTGCCTCAGTTGTTTCAGTTGCTGCTTATTAACCTTGCCCGAGGAGGTTTTCGGTAAAGGCTCAGATGTGATCTCGAACACGTGTGGTACGGCGTAATGCGGTAGGTGATTAGCGCAGTACGTTTTGAGTTCAAGCATGGAAAGGGTGTCTGCCTCGGCGTGAATGTAGGCGATGATACGATTGCCAATTTCTTCATCGGGAATGGCAAAAATGCCCACTTCGCGCACCTTGTCGTGGCTTTGTAGAACGGTGTCTATTTCCGTTAAATTAATGCGGTAGCCGTTGGATTTTAAAACGTCGTCGGCTCGACCACAGAACTGCACATTGCCATCGGGCAGCTGTTTCACGATGTCGTTGGTTTTGAAGTAACCATGACGTGCATCGGATTCGTATAAGTAAGCTTTGTTGTTGCGATAACCGCGCATAAGCGTTGGCGTTTTCACATAAAGCTCGCCTTCTTCATTGATGCCGCACGGCTCGCCATCAATGCTGACAATCATGTAATCCACATAAGAATAGGCTTTGCCAATGGGCAGTGGATCGGGAATGTCGTCGCCTAAACTGGCAGGGAAGGAATACACAAAGCTGTTGTTGGTTTCCGTAGCGCCATAAATGTTGTGTAAGGTGGCGTGAGTAAAGTAACTTGCCAGTTTTTGGGCATTAGATTGGCTGAGCTTTTCACCAGCAAAGAGCACTTGCCTTAAGTGCGTGTAGTCGTACTTTTCAATGCTGCCGTATTTCAGCAACAGCACCAATACCGATGGCACGGATTGCCACACACTGATGCGCTCTTGCTCAATCATTTTAGTGAGGTAACGCGGATTACCGGACATGCCATCAGGCACTAGCACCGTGGTGGCACCGGCTTGATGCGATGCAAAAATATCGAACAGCGATAAATCAAAATGCAACGGAGCGTGACTAATACAGTTATCTTCTGGTGAGAGCGCGAAGTACTGTGCAGACCATTCTACAAA
>CAXRCC010000182.1:0-17243 GCA_964228975.1 Paraneptunicella sp.
GTGCCAATGACGTTAGTATTCCAAAATGGTGAAAAAATCACCGTAAATGCTAACGTTAGTGCCGATATCGGTAAACAGCATCATCACCATCATCACTAACTTAATTCTGGAAGATTTATGCGAGAGTGGCTAAGTAACAAGTGGGCAGCAATGCCAATCATTTTAGTTTTATTACTTATTATCGGTTTGGGTATGCATTGGAGCAGTGAGCCTGAAACCTTCGAAATACAGCATCGTAATGGTGCGCCAACAGGGGAAACAATGACGCGTACGCTGATTCAAGTGGGTGACACGTTATTGAATAAGCCTGGCGGTTTCCTTTCTAATGATGTTTTACCTCCCTCAGTGTTTTTGGACAACATGCCAAGCTGGGAATTCGGTGCGCTGGAAATGACACGAGACTTGGCGTTAGCAATGCGTAAAGATTTTAGTCGTTCTCAGTCTCAATCTATTGAAAACCCTCACCTTGTTGTTGCTCAACCAAAATTTAATATTGATCATCGTAGCTGGTTAATTCCTTCTGCGGAATCTCAGTATCAAGATGGTTTGGATGAACTCGGTGTTTACCTGTCGGGGTTGTCGGATTCGTCACAAGGCAATGCACAATTTTATGCAAGAGCTGACAATTTACGAGATTGGTTAAAGCAAGTTGAAATGCGACTAGGTAGCCTTTCTCAGAAATTGAGTGCCAGTGTTGGTCAAGAGCGAGTGAACACCGACTTGGCTGGCGATGCGCAAGCGAGGCAATCCACTCCCAATGCTAATGAACTGCTAATTCGTACAAGCTGGTTCAAAATCGACGACAACTTTTATGAAGCGCGCGGAGCATGTTGGGCATTACTCCATTTCTTAAAGGCGGTGGAAGCGGATTTTAGCGGCGTATTAGCGAAAAAGAATGCAACAGTGAGCTTGCAGCAGATTATTAGAGAGCTGGAGTCGACTCAACAACCCGTGTGGAGTCCGGTTATCGTGAATGGCAGCGGTTTTGGTTTACTGGCAAATCATTCTTTGGTTATGGCGAACTATATTTCTCGAGCCAATGCAGCATTAATCGACTTAACTGAGTTATTAGCTCAGGGATAATAAAAAGTTTTTCAATTGAGTGGCAGTGTTCAGTCTGAATTCTGCCACTTCATCTTATACTCTCTCCCGCCTCTTAAACCCCTAATTTATGTAGGGTAACTCCATAAATTGCTGAGAAAATCGGCACCTTAGTGTATAGTTCACATGCGATTTTGGGGTCTAAAAAAACAGTTTCTAATTTCTATTTGTTATTAAAAATTTAATTTAATTCTTTCAAGTTATTAAAGCGAACGGCTACTCTTTGCCTGTTCTTAACTAGGGTTAGCGTTATTAATGTCCAATTCTACCAACCAACCTATGCAGTCTATTCCAACATTGAATGAGGCTCAGCTAACAAAACTTAATCAAGCCATTACTGGTCTTGATCAAACCCAATTGATTTGGGCAAGTGGCTATTTATTTGGGGTCGCACAACAAGGCGTGCCCTCTGCTGTTGTCGCGCAAAATACTGCGGCGCAAGAAAGCAAAGTATTGACGATTCTATTTGGATCGCAAACTGGCAATGCAGAATATTTAGCAAAAGATCATAAGAAGCGTTTAGAAGCCGAAGGCTACCCTGTACGCATCGTTAGCATGGCAGATTACAAGCCTAAAGATCTTAAGAAGGAATCTCATCTTCTTGTTATTGTCAGTACTCACGGCGAGGGTGAACCACCCGATGATGCCGCAGAGTTATGGGAATTCTTAGGAAGCAAAAAAGCACCTAAACTTGAATCCCTAAGTTATGCTGTTGTTGCACTCGGTGATAGCAGTTATGAATTCTTCTGCCAAACGGGCAAAGACTTTGATGAGCGATTAGCAAAGCAAGGCGCAAAGTCACTAAAAACGCGTTTAGATTGTGATGTCGATTACCAAGATTCTGCAAATGCCTTCATTAATGAATTCACGACTTCTATAAAAGAAGAGCTTTCTGCAAGTGTTCAAGCAGCAACACCTGTAGCGGGTGTTGCCAGTGCAGTTCAAGAATCTGCCTATAATAAGCAAAACCCGTTTTCGGCAACTTTGTTGACGTCTGTGAAAATCACAGGTCGTGATTCTGTTAAAGATATTCGTCATATCGAAATTTCTTTAGAAGAATCTGGGCTTCAGTACAAACCTGGAGATGCATTAGGCATTTGGTTTGAAAATGATGCTGAACTTGTTTCCGAGATTATTGCGCTGACAAAAAATGAAGCAAACGCTGAAGTGACGTTGAAAGACGGCACCTTTACACTGCAAGCTGCATTGCAAGAGAAACTAGAGCTAACACTAAGCTATCCAGGTTTTGTTAGAGCTTATGCTGATGCGATTGAAAATGCAGAACTTAAAGCACTATCTGATGATCGCAATAAACTACGAGATTATTTGGTAGAGCGTCAGATTGTTGATGTCATTCGTGAGTACCCAGCAGAAATTTCTGCGCAGGCTTTAGTTGAAAGCTTACGTCCTCTTACCCCGCGTCTTTACTCTATTGCATCTAGCCAAGAAGAAGTTGAAGACGAAGTGCATTTAACCATTGCTTTAGTGGAATACGATGCATTCGATCGTGTACATCAAGGCGGTGCTTCGGGTTACTTGTGCAAGCGTTTAGAGGAAGGCGAAAACGTAAAAGTTTACGTTGAATCTAACAAGCACTTTAGCTTACCTGAAGATCCAAACACGCCAATTATTATGGTGGGTCCTGGTACGGGTATTGCGCCTTTCCGTTCTTTCTTACAACACAGAGAAGCTATCGAAGCAGAAGGCAAGAACTGGTTGTTCTTTGGTAACCCTAACTTTACTCAAGACTTTTTGTACCAAGTTGAAATGCAGAAGTATATGAAAAGTGGTGTTATCGACAGGATTTCATTAGCTTTCTCTCGTGACCAAGAAGAAAAAATCTACGTGCAACATCGCATGTTAGAGGAAGGTAAAGCGCTATTCGAATGGTTAGAGCAAGGCGCGCATTTCTATGTTTGTGGTGACGCTAACAGAATGGCAAAAGATGTGAATGATGCATTGGTCAGCATTGTTAAAACACATGGCAACAAGAGCCAAGAAGAAGCTGAGCAGTATGTGAATGACCTACGCAGAGCGAAAAGATACCAGAAGGATGTTTACTAATGGCTGCAGGTAACAATAAAGACGGCAAACTTTCCGATAACGAAAGACTAAAGTCCGAGAGTGACTTTTTACGTGGCAGTATCGCGCAAGATTTAAAAGATGATGTAACGGGTGGATTTAACGGTGATAATTTCCAGTTAATCCGCTTCCACGGTATGTATCAGCAAGATGACCGTGATATTCGAGCTGAACGAGCGAAGCAAAAGCTAGAGCCTTTGCATAACGTGATGTTACGTGCCCGTTTACCGGGTGGAATCATTACGCCTGAACAGTGGTTAACGGTTGATAAGTTTGCAAAAGAAAGCACGCTCTATGGCAGCATTCGTTTAACAACACGCCAAACATTTCAATATCACGGTGTATTAAAGCCAAAGATTAAAGAAATGCACCAACTGTTAGATTCAGTGGGTATTGACTCAATCGCAACAGCGGGTGATGTAAACCGAAACGTGTTATGTACGCCAAATCCATTCCAGTCAGTGCTTCATATGGAAGCCTATGAATGGGCGAAAAAAATCAGTGAGCATTTGCTGCCGAAAACTCACGCATACGCAGAAATTTGGTTGGATGGCGAAAAGGTTAAATCAACTGAAGAGCCTGTATTAGGTAACTCTTACCTACCGCGTAAGTTCAAAACAACGGTTGCGATTCCTCCGTTTAATGATGTTGATGTGCACGCAAATGATTTGAATTTTGTTGCCATTTCAGATGGTGACAAACTAGTTGGTTTTAACGTGCTTGTTGGCGGTGGCCTCGCGATGACACACGGCGATAAGAACACTTATCCCCGCAAAGCCAGTGAGTTTGGCTTTATTAGTCTAGAGCATACCCTTGCTGTTGCTGAGTCAGTTGTTACAACACAACGTGACTGGGGTAACCGTGCTAACCGCAAGAATGCAAAAACAAAGTACACGCTAGAAGCGGTAGGTGTTGATGCATTCCGTGAAGAAGTTGAAAAGCGAGCTGGCACAAAATTTGAAGCTATTCGTCCCTATGAATTCACTGAACGCGGCGACCGAATTGGTTGGGTTGAAGGCGTTGATGGTAAGCACCATCTGACGTTGTTTATCGAAAATGGCCGAATTTTAGATTTCCCCGAGCGTAAATTGAAAACGGGTTGTGCCGAGATTGCGAAAGTCCACAAAGGAGACTTCCGCATGACACCAAACCAGAATTTGATTGTTGCTGGTGTGGCATCTGAAGATAAAGCTAAGATTGAGCAAATTGCCGTAGAACATGGCTTAATTCGCCCTGATTTAACAGCTCAACGTGCGGCGTCGATGGCGTGTGTATCTTTGCCAACTTGCCCATTGGCAATGGCAGAAGCAGAACGTTATTTACCAAGCGCAGTAACACGCTTAGAAGAAGTGATGGCAAAACACGGCGTGCAAGATGATGAGATCATTTTCCGCATTACTGGTTGCCCAAATGGATGCGGACGCGCAATGCTTTCTGAGGTAGGTTTAGTCGGCAAAGGGCCGGGTAAATACAATTTACACTTAGGTGGCGACGCCGCGGGTACACGCATTCCTAAGATGTACAAAGAAAACATTGGTGAAGATGAGATCTTCCAAATTTTGGACGACCTAATCGCTAAGTGGTCAGACAACAGAGATGATGGCGAAACCTTTGGTGACTATGTCATTCGTGAAGGTGTGGTAAAGCCAGTAGTAAATTCAGCTGAGGATTTTTATGACTAATGCAGCAGTAGCGGCGAATATCACAGAGTCATCAAGACTTAGTAATGTGAAACTTGATAAAGCCGAGTTAGAAGAGATTAATTTGCGGCTAGAGTCCATGAATGCGCAAGAGCGTGTGACGTGGGCACTAGAAAATTTACCGCATAATATCATGCTGTCTTCCAGCTTTGGTATTCAAGCTGCCGTGATGTTGCATTTAGTAACGCAGCAGTATTCAGATATTCCGGTTGTCTTTACCGACACCGGGTATCTGTTTCCGGAGACTTATCTTTTTGCTGATGAGTTAGCCGAGCGATTAAACCTTAATTTAAAGACTTATCGCTCTCCCTTATCACCTGCATGGCAAGAAGCGCGCTTCGGTAAGCTTTGGGAACAGGGTGAAGAAGGAATTACTCAGTACAACAAAATGAATAAAGTCGAACCAATGAAGCAAGCTCAAGAAGAGTTAGGTATTCAAAGTTGGTTTGCAGGGTTACGTCGTTCTCAGTCGGGATCTCGACAAAACTTGAAGGTGCTTCAACAATTACCGGATGGGAAATTTAAGTTCTATCCGGTGCTGGATTGGAGCAATAAAGATGTACATTATTATTTGAAAGATAATGATCTCCCGTACCACCCATTGTGGGAACAAGGTTATGTTTCGCTTGGTGATTGGCATACGACCAAACCTCTAGAGCCAGGCATGACAGAAGAAGAAACGCGTTTCTTTGGCTTAAAAAGAGAGTGTGGACTTCATGAATTCGGTGATGGAATTTAATCCATCACCCCCTCATGCACCTAATAGAAAGGCTCGCTTTTTATTAGGCACAATCAGTTAACCTCAAAGTCGCTTTGTAATAACGCTTTTATCTTTTCTTGATATTGAGGGTTAGGAGGGCTTGCAACTAGCTTTGCCAGTTCTGCGCCTGTTGCAGTAAATTTGTAATAGTTTAAAAAAAGCCCTGAACGACGCGGTGCGAGCTGGATTGTTTCCCCATTAATTCTCCACTCATTGCGCTTGTTGGAATCCAGTTCGCCACTTTCAATTTCGCTATTAAAGATCAGCCCCGCATCCATCAGTGTTAGCAAATCGGGGTAGGGTAATCCGTATTCAGCTAAATTGAGCTGTCTGCTTTTGCGGGATAATCCAAGCAGGGTCATAAAACTTGGTTTCCTGTAATATCCGACCAAAATTTTAGGACTGTTTTCTCCTTTCATCTTTGCGGCTAAACTCACTGCGTTTTGGAAAATTCTAGCGTCTCGCTGAGTAAGCTGTTTCAGAGTTTGAAGTGTCCTCAAAGAAAAAGTACCGGGCTTACTGATCTCAACCGCGAATATCTTCCCCCATATTTCTTGCATGGTTTCGGAAAAAATGTTTTCTGCCAAGTCGATAAAACTATAAAACCAATCTGGGTCAATGTGTTCATCTGAGACCTGTTCGATAGAGAGTTCTAAGGCCTTTTCCAAGATTTTTTCAAGGTTTGACAGCTGTCGAGCTTTTTTGACATGGCGTCTTCTAGCGACTTTTTTACCCGCATCTTCATCGAGTTGAGTAAATTTAGAGGAGGTAACACCCGCCTGATGAAAAAGCCGAGTTATGCGAGACGCAATCGGAGGAGCGGCATCCTGAGGTTTTGCCCTTTTCTCTTCGGTAGAGCTGTTTTGTCCTTGCGACGTGGTCTTTTTCTCAACTTTGCGGACCGGCTCATTTTGAACGGTTGAGTTTACTGAACTAATGTTAGTCATATATCAAGAGGCGCCCTAGGTAACGATGAGCTTGTTACGTGTTAACAGCGTAAATTAACGTTTCAAATTGAACAAGCTGATTACTCTATATACAGATACGTATTATTCTAAAAAATTGGACTCTATTCTTAACCGCTATAGAAACGATATCAAAATTACATACTATATTTGTTGCAAGAGTCCTTTAACCGCTTTATGTTGTTTACGAAACAAATCGTTATATTAGAACAATTTTAGAGGGTTTTTCTTCACTCTCTTATGTTATAAGGTTAGATAACCTTCAGGCTTGCAGTGTCCAAATACTAGTTTATCGGAACAGTGAATGTGCCCAACCGAATACGAAAATGATGAACTGATCTTCATTGAAGAAGACGAGCTAATGGAACATGACGAGGAAAGTGTCGTTGGTGCTTGGCATGTTTTAGTCGTCGATGATGATGAAGAAATTCACTCAGTAACACGTTTAGCACTTTCTGATTTGGTCCTTAACGGACGCAAATTGGCTTTTCATCATGCCTACTCTGGAGAAGAAGCGTTAAATTTCTTGAAAGAGAAGGGAGAGGAGATCGCTATTATCCTGCTTGACGTGGTGATGGAAACCGATGATGCAGGGTTGCAAGTCGCCAAAAAGTTAAGAGAAGAACTGAAACTTGATGGTCCTAGAATTATTTTAAGGACAGGTCAGCCAGGTTATGCACCTGAAGAGAATGTCATAAAAGAATATGACATCAACGACTACAAGACTAAAACTGAGCTAACACGTAGCAAACTTGTTACCACCATTATTTCTTCAATTCGCTCATATCAACAAATCTTAACCATCAACCAAAGTCGCAAAGGGTTACAAAGGGTCATCCATTCATCAGCTAACTTGCAAGAAGAACAATCCGTCAGTGGGTTTTGTGCTGGTGTTTTGGCACAGATTGGCGTCATTCTTGGGCAGCCTGTTTCCGGGTTCGTGGCTGCAAGAGCGGGCGCGGTGTTCGATATTGATGATGAGCGAGTTTATATTCTTGGTGCTACCGATTCTTTTGAGTCGTTAACAGGCTATCCGCTTGTATCGTTGGAAAAAGCAGAGATTGAAGCGGCAGTGAGCCAATCTTTGCAAGAAAAACTTCATCAATTTAAAGGTAAATACGCTGTATTTTTTATGGGGCGTTCAGGCTATAACGCTTCTATTTTTATTGAATTAGATTGCCCACTTGATGCAACTCAACAACAATTGTTAGAAGTGTTTTTAAGTAGTGTGTCTGTTGGCTATGAGAACGTAAATCTCTTTCACCAGTTAAGAAACGCTGCATTTAGAGATTGGCTGACGAAACTGCCGAATCGAACGCAATTTATCAAAATGTTAGACGGGGTGAATTGGAATTCGCCGGAAAGAGAGTTTGATATTGTTGGGTTGATCGATATCAGTCACTTCTCCGATATTAACGACGGACTTGGTCAAGAAGCTGGAAACCATTTGTTGATTGCGGTTGCAGAGCGACTGTGTAACGAGTTAGGCAGTAATGTGTTAATTTCACGAATTGGTGCAGACGTGTTTGGCTTAATTGGTTGCAACTCCTCATTGGGAACGGAGAAGATCAACCATGTTTTCTCCCGTCCGTTTAAAGCGGGCGATCATACTTTACCTATTAATGTTTATATCGGCTTGTGCCATTTGCTCGAAAAAAACAGTGGGTTAAATATTTTAAAGCAAACGAACATTGCGTTAAATCGGGCGAAGAAAAGTTTAACGGGGAATTTCGAATTTTATGCCCCAGAAATGGAAGAGAAAACGACGTGGCGATTAGAGATGATTCGCCAGCTGCGTGGCGATTTTGCTGAAAGAAAGCTCGAAGTCTGGTATCAACCACAAATTGATCTTATGACCGAGAAAGTCGTAGGGATGGAAGCTCTGTTACGTTGGCCAACTTCTGATGGACAGTATATTTCTCCGGCAGTATTTGTTCCTCTGGCCGAATATTCAGGGTTAATTATTGATATTGGTGCCTGGGTGCTTGAAGAAGCTTGCGAAAAGCTTCAATCCCTAAATAGTTTAGGCTTTGCTGACGTTCGTTTGTCAGTCAATATCTCTATGCCTCAATTCCGGGACTCTGAATTTCTGCATTTAGTGCAAAATACGATTCAGAAGTACGATATCAGAGAAGGTAAATTGGAGCTCGAAATCACAGAAAGTATCGTAATGGACGAGCCTCAAATTGTGGTTGAGGCGTTGCGAGAACTTAAAAGTAAAGGGGTTCAAATTGCCATTGATGATTTCGGCACGGGTTTTTCTTCTATGAGCTATTTACAACAATTACCGCTAGATAGGCTGAAAGTTGATCGGGCTTTTGTGAATGAAGTGAAACCGGGACATCCGGCTTTCATCGCTGAGACTATTATTACGCTTGGCCAAAAGTTAGGCTTAAAGACGATTGCAGAGGGTGTTGAGAAGAGAGAGCAAGCTAGTTACATGTTGAAAATTGGTTGTGATGAAGCGCAGGGATATTTATACGCGAAGCCTATGCCGTATCCTGAGCTAGTGGACTTTCTAAAAAAACACCAAAAATAATTTAAATTCCCTCACCCATTATCCATTTCTTATTTTTGAGAGCGCATTTCTAATGGCAGGCAGGTTTTCCTGCTCAAACCACGGGTTCTTCCTTAACCAAATATTATTTCTTGGTGAAGGATGGGGAAGAACAATATATTGTGGCCAATAATCCTCCCATTGTTGGCAGCGCTGAGTAAGCGTAAGCCTATCTTTCAGGTAGTATTTTTGAGCGTATTGTCCGATTAAGAATATAACCTTTAAATTGGGTAAGTTTGCCATTATTTGGCTATGCCATGTTGTAGCGCATTCTGGTCGAGGAGGCAGATCGCCAGATTTTCCTGTTCCCGGGTAACAAAATCCCATGGGTACAATGGCAACAAAGTCTTCGTCATAAAAAAGTGCATCGTCCATTTCTAACCACTCTCTTAGTCGTTTGCCAGATGCGTCATTCCAGGGCTTTTGAGTATTATGAGCGTGAATTCCGGGTGCTTGCCCAATGATCATAATTTGGGCTTTCGATGAAAACTGAAGCACAGGCGTAGGAAGAAGTGGCAGGTGCTCCTTGCAAAGGTGGCACTTTCGAATTTGCTGAAGAAGATCTAAGTTTTGTTTCATTTGATTTATGAATATAACCGAAAAGGGTTACATTTGTATTTTCATGGTGCTATAGTCATTATAACTGGACAAGCTAAGCAGAGGTAAATTTTATGAAAAAAGTAGTCACAATCGCTTTGTTAACCCTCTTTAGCTCTTTATTACATGCCAGTGAGAGAGACACAAAGCAAAATCTCTTCAAATGCGTTGATAGCGAATCTTTAGAAGTCAATCAGTCTTGTATGGAGCAAGCATTTGAATTGAATACGGATATGCAAAAGCAGTCATTTAATTACGCTAAGTTGAATGATGGTTTAAATGAAAATGCCATGGCAACAATGAGTTTTTACCCTGATAAGATGCTTATCGAAATCGTTGCCCACGCTGATGCAGCTGAAGCGGGTTTAGCTTCAGTATCTAAGTACGAATAATTCATTAATTTTCGGCTTATAAGAAAAACCCAAGGTTATCCTTGGGTTTTTTCGTTTCTGGGGCAATAAATCTTACTGAACTAGGTGAAAAGTCGATTCAAGCCATTAATGGCTGCAACTCGGTAGGCTTCTGCCATAGTGGGGTAGTTAAAGGTGTTATTGACGAAATATTCAATGTTATTAGCTTCGCCTTTTTGCTGCATAATGGCTTGCCCGATGTGAATAATTTCCGATGCCCTTTCTCCAAAGCAATGAATACCTAATATTTCTTTTGTGTCGCGGTGGAATAGAATTTTCAATCCGCCTACTAGGTTGTTTGCTATTTGTGCTTTGGCTAGGTGTTTGAACTGAGCTCTTCCTACTTCATAGGGTACGCGGGCGGCGGTAAGCTCTTGCTCAGTTTTTCCAACTGAACTGATTTCTGGAATAGTATATATGCCAGTGGGAATGTCTTCGATTAAACTGCTGTGGCATATTCCGTTTAGCATTGCTTCAGCGGCAAACCGGCCTTGGTTGTATGCGGCAGAGGCGAGGCTAGGGTAGCCAATAACATCACCGACAGCGTAAACGTTATCAACATCTGTTTTGTAATTGCTATCGACTTTGAGCTGTCCTCTGGAGTCCGTTTCAAGCCCAATTGCGTCCAAGTTCAGCATATCAGTGTTACCTGTTCTGCCGTTGGCAAAAAGTAAACAATCTGCCTTCATTTTTTTGCCTGAACGAAGGTTTAGAATTACGCCGTCTTCAGTGCCTTGTACGGATTCGTATTCTTCATCATGACGAATAACAACACCCATATTCCACAAGTGGTAACTCAAAGCATCTGAGAACTCAGTATCGAGGAATGACAAGAGTCGTTCTCGCATATTCACGAGGTCGACCTTTACGCCAAGTCCTTTGAAAATAGAGGCATACTCGCTGCCAATGACGCCGGCACCATAAATAATAATATGGCGCGGGTCGTGATTTAAACTCAGGATTGAATCGCTGTTATAGATTCTAGGATGAGAAAAGTCGATGTCGGTAGGTGTATAAGGGCGAGAACCCGTTGCAATAACCACTTTATTCGTCGTGATGTGTTCAACAGAATCGTCGTCGCGCTTTATTTGCAAAGTATGTTCATTAACAAATGAGGCGAGGCCGTGAAAAACTTGAACACGGTTTCGTTCATAAAAGCCTCTTCGCAGTTTTACTTGTTTTCTAATAACGCTTTCGGTGTGACTTAGTATTTGCTCAAACGTAAGGTGTCGTGTTTCTTCACTGTCGTTAAAAAGCGATGTGCTATTGAATTCAATCAGTCGGCTTACGGAATGCCTAAGGGCTTTAGAGGGAATAGTTCCCCAGTGTGTACACCCGCCACCAACCATACTGTGACGTTCAATAACGGCAACATTTTGGCCTGCTTTAGCAAGCTGCATTGCTACACCTTCTCCGCCTGGGCCTGTACCAATGATGACGGCATCATATTGATATCGAGGTTGGGGAGTGTGTTTTGGGGATTTGGTAGATTTAGTTTTGGGTGTCATAAACCTGCTAAGCCGTAAGTGAGTGCTAGTTAAAAGTGACTCTTACACTAGCACATTCGGCCTAATTTTCCTTCAGCTTATGACACCGCAATGGCGTTTTTATGCGTATTGAAGCTGCTGCTGACAGAGCTGTAGCCACCTATCTTTGCGAAGGGCTAATGTTGCTTTTAGTTCCTTATATTTGTATTTGATTTCCATACCTTCATAAGTCTTTAAAAGTGCTTTGCGTTTCATGTCCATAACGCTTTTCTTTGCTTTATAAAACTCAGACATTTTAGCCACAAGGACTTCATATTCTTCGTTAAGTTTTTGTATTACTTCTTCTCTATTTGGCAGTGAAGGTAGCGCTGCAAGCTTTTCCTGTGTTACCTGAAGCTGCATGGCAAGTTTTGCTTTTTCTATGCGCTCTTCAGGGCAACGACGCAAATTTTTCGTTAAGCCAACAAATGATAAGCCGCGGATTAGCCATTTTGTTGGATCCCACTGCCACCACTTAATGCCGTTACGATAATCATATTCAAAGATGTGATGGAAGTTATGATAGCCCTCGCCGAAAGTAAAAAAGGCAAGAATATCGTTGTCTCGAGCTGTGTTTTTGTCTGTGTAAGGTTGACGCCCCCAGATGTGCGCAAGAGAATTAATGAAGAACGTGACGTGGTGAACAACAACGAGCCTAAGTACGCCAGCAATCAAAATCATGCCGAGGATGTCGCCGTTTAACCAACCAATGAATCCGGTAATACCGAAGTTAGCAAAAAGCGTGATAGGCAGGTAATACTTGTGCTGCCACATGACAATTTTGTCTTTTTGCAGATCTTTACAGTTACTGTAATCAGCGTATCTTACTGGCTGATACTCTCTTAACATCCAACCAATATGAGAAAACCAGAAGCCGCGTTTTGCTGAGTATGGGTCTTTGTCATTTTCATCGACATGTCTGTGATGAACACGGTGGTCAGAAGACCAGTGAAGAATGCTATTTTGCAGTGCCATAGCACCACCGATAGCGAATACAAATCTTACAACGGCGTTAGCTTCGTAGGCTTTGTGTGACCAAAGTCTGTGGTATCCCGCTGTAATTGACATCCCTGAAAAATAAATTAAGAAAACACATGTTACGAGCTCTACAGTGTCAAACCCGTTGAAAATGGCTTCAACAGGAACCCCAACTAATGCAATTCCCCCAGTGATAAGGAAGACAAGAACATTGAGTAGGATGAGGCGTGGCTTTTCCATTTAATATACTTCATTCAGTTTACAAGTGTACGCTAATTTTAGAGTTGTTGGCATCAATTCGCAAGCGACCTATCTTTACTTTTAGCACAGTAATAGCGAAGCTATGGCTGTTTTTGATGAGGGTTGAGTTTGAATAGGAAAATACAAAAGCAAAAAACGCGTCGTTCAATAATCGATGCCGCTTATCGGTTGTTAGATTCGCAAAGAAGTTTATCCAGCATCAGCTTAAGAGAAGTGGCAAGAGAAGCTGGGATTGCACCAACATCATACTATCGTCATTTTAAAGATATTGATGAGCTGGGACTAACCTTGGTTGATGAAGCTGGATTGGCTTTACGCCAGTTAATGAGAAAGGCGCGCTCAAGAATTGAAGAAGGGGGCAGTGTGATTCATGTTTCGGTGACTACTTTTATTGAGTATGTTGCTGAAAACGCTAATGTATTCAGGTTGTTATTAAGAGAGCATACAGGCACATCGCCTGCTTTTCGTGCTGCGGTAGCTCGCGAAATTCAACATTTCATTGAAGAGTTAGCAGACTACATTTTAGATAGCACTGAAATCATCCAGCCATATGCACAGTTGCAAGCAGAAGCCATGGTTAGGCTGGTTTTTTCCGCTGGGGCGGAAGCCATTGATGCGAGTAAAGTGGAACGAAAGCTCATTTCAAATAGAGTAGAAACTCAACTACGCTTTATCTTGCTTGGTGCAATGCAGCTTTCAACAAGAAAGCATGAAGACGCGAAACCGTGAGTCATATTGTCACGGTTTCGGGGAAAAGATAGGTTTAATCCTGTTTTGTCTTGCAGCGTATAAAGGTTTTATCGGCAACACTGTTATGCATGTTTGGTTAATAGCACACCCACTTCTGCATGATGCGTGTAAGGAAATTGATCGAACAACGCAAACTGCTTAATTGTATGAGTGTTTTTTAAAGCATCGACATTTTGCTTTAAAGTAACTGGGTTACACGAAATATAAATGATGTTTTCAAATTGCTGTACCAAATCGAGAGTACCCTCATCCAATCCGCTTCTTGGTGGATCCACTAACACTGTTTTACAATCGTAATCTGCCCAATTCACATCCTTCATCTTTTTGTTGTAAGTACCTGTGGCAATGTGCTCGGAAAGTTCTTCGCTCGACATTTGAATGATACGTACATTATCTATTTTATTTTGCTCTATATTGAACTGAGCAGCGGCAACTGATGATTTGGCTATTTCTGTTGCAAGTACTTTTCTGTAGTTCTGAGCAAGTGGCAGGCTGAAGTTGCCCGCACCACAATAAAGCTCGAGTAAATCTGTTTGCTCGGATTTCACGAGCGACTTTGCCCAACTGATCATTTGTTGATTGACGCTGGCATTAGGTTGAGTAAAGCTGTTTTCAATTTGCTTGAATGTATAGTGAGCAGAGTCGACCTCAAGCTCTTCGATAATATAGTCGCGGTCTAAAAGAAATTTCTGCTTTCTCGCTCTACCAATCAAATCAACAGAAAGCGTTTCTCTTAACTTATTTCTTAATTGTTTCGCTTCTTCTAACCAAGCACTGTCTAACTGGCGTCGATAAATTAAAGAAATTAATACTTCACCGCTTAACCCTGTTAGGTAATCAACTTGATATAATTTGCGACGAAGCGTGTCATTAAATTGAATTTCTTTTAGCAGTAACTGCATTGCGTCATTAATCAGCTTCGACCCCGGTGGAAAATGATCCACGCGGTACTGTTCTTTTGTGTCTTGATCAAACATGATGTGGTAGAGCTCATCACCTTCATGCCAAATCCTAAATTCTGCGCGCATTCTATAATTAAGTGGAGGTGATGGAAAAAGATGCAATTCTGGTGGGGAATTTTCCGCGAACAACGATGTGATTTCTTGCTCTTTTTCTTTTAGTTGAGCTTCATAGTGGGTTGGATCAATATCGATAGGACGCATGGTTTACCTGCAATTAATAGTACTGGAGCACAAAATAAACAAAGGGCGGTGATTGTAGTCATTTCATTTGCTAGGTCAATCTCCGTGTTGAAAGTACGCAGTGTTAGGTTAATTTATCATTTGGATTAAAAAAACGACAATGCTGGTCGATATAAGAAGGTGAGGTATTCGAGGTATAAATCATGAATTTTGGCGATATTAAACCCCTAGCGGGTGAAAAGTCTCCGGCTAACCTTGCTAATAAAGAAACAAAGGCAAAGTTGCAGGAAGAGGGGCTGCGTCAGGCTGCGCGTTTTCAAGAAACGCAAGTGTCTTTGAGCACGTCCCAATCAAAAAGCGAAATTGGCATTAAAATTTTAAGCGCTTCACTGAATCAAACGGTATCTATCGGGCAGTCGAAGTTAAACTTCGATGCGCCAGTTAAGAAAAAAGACTCGTTATTTGACTTTGAAGAAGTTGCTAAAAATGTGCTGAATTTTGTTGGTGGTGCCATAAAGGCGGCTAAACAAGGTGGAGCAGATGACGCAACCTTAACCGATATGTTTGAACAGGCTTCTTCTGGGGTCTTAAAAGGTGTTGAGCTTGCACGAAAAGATCTAGCTGGTTTTATGAATCCTGAAATCGAAGAAGGTATTAACAACAGCTTGGATTTAATACAGCGCGGTATTGATGATCTTAAATCTGAAATTTTTGGGACTGGTGAAAGTGTCGAGTCTGTGGGACTCAGTGCCAGTTATACTCGAGAATCATCAGGTCATATCGAAATATTCACCAAAGATGGCGATAGAGTCACTATTGGTTTTAACGAAACGCAACAGGTCGCACTAAACCAGCAATTATTATCCTCCAGTGAGTCGAATAACGCCAATCGTCCAAATGATGCGGAAAAAGAAAGCAATGATGAGGGCGATAATGAGAAAGGCGAAGCTAATAAAACGGAAGCATTCCACGAAAGTTTGTCTTTCTTTGAACGGCGAGGGTTGTCGTTTTCGCTTGAAGGAGAATTGGACGAAGATGAAATGAAAGCAATCGCTGACCTTGTTGGTGATGTAAAAGGCCTTTCCGATTCATTTTTTAATAATGATATTGAAGGGGCGTTTAATAAAGCCTTGGAACTTGGCTTTGATGAGGGAGAGCTTTCGGGGTACGCGTTGCAATTAAGTAAAGTAGAACAGGTTCAAGTGATTCAAACTTACGGTACTGTTTCCCATTTTGACGAAACTCAAGATAGTCATGAACAGGTAGATCCGGTTAAGCAGATCCGGCCTGTTGCAGATTACTTGAAAGAAATGATGGCGGTATTAGAAGAGTCAAAAGCATTATTGCTGGATGACAGCCAGTACGAAAAACTGTTGCCTGGGCTAATGAATGAAGTATTAGATTTAAGCACAGATGATTTACTCAAAGCGGTGAATCAATTTAATACGTTCAATAATCGATTAGTTCGTAATTTACCAGAGGAAGTACAAGCTGGACTAGAAAGACCAGACACGAATGAAAATGAAGCAAATAAAGAGACGGAATAAGCAGGATAGTTTGTCGTGTTTATGGAATACAGTATAGAGGTTGCCTCTATACTGTATTTTCTTATCAAGGAGGATACGTTGTATTAGTTTTCTGACTTACGTTCTTTTGCGAGCCTAACTTTCAATGTTCGATCGTTGAATTGGGTGTCGTTATAGGTAGATATCATTTTTTCAGCATCTGCACTATTCACTTCAACAAAACCAAAGCCTTTCTTTTTACCTGTTCGTTTGTCTTGCATTAATCTTACTGAGCGAACTTCGCCAACTTTAGCGAAATGCTCACGTACATTTCCTTCATTAACACGATAAGCCAAGTTGCCTATATAAAGTGTTGTCGTTTCTTCTTCTACATTTTCATCACTGCTTGAACTGTTTATATGCATACTAGCGATAACACAGCCACCGATGAGAAGACCTAAAGCGAAAATTAGTTGTGAATTGATGGTTTCTGGAAATAGTGAAACCGCAAAATATCCAACTATGGCGAGGATGATGCTCACTGAAACATCTTTAATTAAAGGAGAGTTCATCTAAATACCTAAGTAAAAGTTAAAAAATAGTTAAATAAGAGGCAAAGCTATCTTACTGCAATATTAAAATAACGCTAGTCAGTGCAGGTTAATTAACGCTATAACCGCTAAAATTGATTGCAATAAAACCAAGGTGGCTGATATATGAGCACTTGAGCAGGTTTTTTCAAAAAGATTTAAAAAAGGTGTTGATCTCAAAATTCATGTCTGTATTATTCGCCACCTCGCTGAGACACGCAGCGAAAAACAAGGCAGTAGCCGGGTTTTTCAAAGCGCAATAAGGAATGACTCAGTAGCGCATTTTCAAGGAAAAAAGAGATTTGAAAAACTTTTCAAA
>CAXRCC010000183.1:0-4601 GCA_964228975.1 Paraneptunicella sp.
ACTCAACGGTAACAAGAAAACAACGTTCTGTTGAAAAGCCCAGGCACAGTCCCTGGGCTTGTTTGAATTAGACTAGACAAAATTGCTAGTTTGATTAGACTGCGAGATGTTGCTTTATGTAAGCCACGCACAATAATTCAAAGCTGAAGTCGCATAAATTTACACAAGGATAGCGAAGATGGATCTTCCTACACTACTTATATGTACGGTACTTGCCTGTTGCTTGATGATTATGTCAACGAGCGCAATGTACAAGTTAAACAAAGACGAACAGTATTTAAGGGATTGGATCTTTGTCGGTGTGTTCTTTCTTTTTTCAAATTTACTCGCCATTTGCGCAAATTCCTTTCAACTTAGCTCCCCGATTTTTCCTGCTTTAGGCAACGCATTCTATTTAGCAGGGCACGCCTCACTTTTTAGTGGAGTAAGTTTCCTTGTTAATAAGAAATCAAAATGGTCAATAGTTCTATTGGTATCTGTTTTAACGATAGTTGCACATAGTATTCCCGCGCTTAGTGAATCGGTAACTACGCGGATATTAGTGTTCTATCCGATAATTGCTGCGTTAGACATAGCCGCACTAGTATTGTTGCTTAATAGCCGGGCTAGTGAAGAAAGTAAGAGCTACTGGCCGTTAATTTTGTTGTTGTTCTTATTTGTGATGCAATTGTTGGTTAGAGGCTTCTTTTTACTCACAGATGACGCTGAACTAACGTTACTTGGCAATCAGTTCGAGCAAACATTCGGTCATCTTATTGTTATTGGTTTTATCTTCTTACTTACAATTTGCTTTAGCATTGTTGTAAGTTGGAAAAAAGAAATCAAGCTAAGAAAAGCGTCTGTGACTGATTACTTAACTGGCTTGTTTAACAGAGAAGGCCTCGATAACTTAGCCTCCAGAATATTCACGCGAGATGTTCAGGGAAATACAACTAGCGGGTTCATTTTGGTCGATATCGATCATTTTAAGTCCTTCAATGATAACTTTGGCCATGCTATAGGTGACTCGGTTATTCAGGCGGTAACCGAGCAAATGTCAACGCAGCTGCGTGTAAACGACTATGGTTTCCGAGTCGGTGGGGAAGAGTTTGCTGTACTCATTAGTAACACTACTACACCGGAACTTATGCACATTGCTGAGCGCATAAGAATCGCAGTCGAACAATGCAAAGTGCGCTCTTTAGCTGAAGGAATTAAAGTTACTATAAGTGCTGGCGTTGCCCTCAGAGAGCGGTCAGAAATTAGCTGGCAACAGACTTTGAATCGAGCCGATAAGGCATTGTATGAGGCTAAGACTAGCGGCCGAAACAAAGCTGTGTTGGCCAAAAACATAGAGCCAGATGTTAACGTCGCAGGCGATATTGCACCCAATCACTGTGAAGTGTGACGCCGTCTTGCAGTCAAAAGCATGAGCGCGAAGATGATAAGACCTCCACATGCCCCAAATAAGTGAGCATCAACAGCAACTTTGGCGTCGATAAGCGCAGCAACTTGTGCGCTACTGCCATCAAATTGTTCATAACCTACCTTGATGGCAAGCCCTAACAATAGTAACCAACCAGAACGCACTTTCTCTTTAATATCCATGCATGCTCCCCATGCAAATAGTCCGTGAAGTGCCCCAGAAAGCCCGGAATACCAGATAAGATCAGGCGAATAGAAGTAAAGACCAGCGCTTGTTCCAATACAACACCAAACAAACACCTTTAAAAATAAGCCAATGCGATAGTGCTCTTTGTGAAGCGCCCATAACAATGCGAGTCCTGCCAAATTCAGTAATAGATGAAAGCCATTTGTATGCACGAGGTTGCCGGTTACTAGTCTCCACGTTTCAAGGCCTTGAATAGCATAACGGTCGTAAGCTAAATAATTACCTGATGTAGGCTCAAAGAAAAATGCAATTGTGGCACAAACTGCGACAATTAGGGGGCCAGCACTATACTTAAAGGAAAACGGCAGTGACATCATTAGTGTTAGTTATTTTTTATAATAGAAATTGCTGGCTATGATACAGAAGTTGCCCGAGAGGTTAAAACCGATCCTCGTTAATTGTTCGAAAATTCAAGAGTAAAGGAACGCTTATGTCTCATATTATTACCGAAGTGAATAATCAATGTTTATCTATTGTCATTAATAGAGTTGAAAAGAAAAACGCGCTTACTCGAGAAATGTATCAAGCCATGGCTGATGCAATATTCGACATAAAAGAAGATAAAACCATTAAAGCAATTATTATTAAAGGTGCAGGTGATTGTTTTACCGCTGGCAATGATATTAGCGATTTTGCAGAGCAACAAGACAATGCTCACGTACCCGAAACGGCATCGTTTATGCGGGCGCTCGCTGAATGTAAAGCACCAGTAATTGCCCAAGTACATGGTGTTGCGGTAGGCATCGGTACCACGTTACTTCTTCATTGCGATTTTGTTTATGCCACACCAGATAGCCGATTTGTTCTACCATTCATCAATTTAGGGCTTGTTCCCGAATATGCATCAAGTTATCTTCTACCCAAAGTAGCAGGGCATATAAAAGCGGCAGAATGGTTGATGTTGGGTGAACCGTTTAGTGCCGAAGAGGCCTATCAATTTGGTTTACTCACTAAAATTGTAGATGCTAATTCGATTTCGCAGGTTGTTAAAGATACCGCCCAAAAGCTCGTTGAAAAGCCAACGTTCTCTCTTATGCAAACTAAATCGCTGTTAAAAGGTGATGGTGAGCGCATTACGCTTCAGATGAACGAAGAGTTTGATATATTTCTCGAAGCACTAGGTACGACAGCTGCACAAGAAGCCTTTGATGCCTTTTTGAAAAAACGCCCCATAAACCCTGAAAAATTCAGATAAGAGGAATCCGTATTTTGAGACGCAATGTTTTTCTAAAAGCCTCCGTTATTACCCTGGCGTTATCTACCAGTTTTGTTTTTGGTGTTGATGCTAAACAAACGCGCGAAGTAGGGGAGCCAGAAGCCGCAACAGGTTATATTGAGAAAAAGGCCTTTGAAGCACAAGAGTACATGGTTGTTGCAGCTAATCCTTATGCGTCTTGGGCGGGAAAAAACATTCTTGAAAAGGGCGGGAGCGCGATAGATGCCGCGGTTGCTGTACAGGCTATGCTGTCGCTTGTTGAGCCTCAGTCTTCAGGCATTGGTGGCGGCGCGTTTATTCTTTATTGGGATAACAAGAATAAGGTACTACACACTTTTGACGGTCGCGAGACAGCACCTACCTCAGTGAACTCTCATTGGTTCATGAAAGGCAATAGCCCTATGCGATGGATTGATGCGGTTGTGGGCGGCAAATCAGTTGGCGTACCAGGGGCAGTTAAAGCGCTTGAAATGGCTCAAAGCGAGTTTGGTAAGTTGCCTTGGAATACCCTGTTTGACGACACAATAGCCACAGCCGAAGAGGGGTTCAAGGTATCCCCACGCTTAGCAAAATTAGTTGCACTAGATTACCACCCGGGACTCAAAACGTTCCCTGCCAGTTCAGTGTATTTTTTCCCTGCTGGTAATCCTTTGCAAGAAGGCGTGATTAAGAAAAACCGAAAGCTTGCCAAAACATTAAGGGGCATTGCAGACAAAGGCAGTGATTACCTTTTAAAAGGAGAAGTTGCGCAGAAAATTGTTGATGCGGTGAATAGCGCTGAAATTAATCCAGGGCAAATGACACTTGAAGATTTAGCGAGTTACGAGCCAGTAAAACGCGAGCCTGTTTGTGGTTTATACCACGAGAAGCGTATTTGCGGCATGGCCCCACCAAGCTCTGGCGGTGTTAATGTTTATCAAATTCTTAAAATGTTAGAAGGGTTTGATTTAAGTAAATACTCACCTGACTCGGTCGAGTTTGCGAATTTGTATACTCAGGCGAGCGCTATGTCTTACGCTGATCGAGAAAAATTCATAGCAGACAGCGATTTTACCAATTTACCGTTTGCAGCCATGATCAACACAGCTTACCTAGAACGCCGTGCACAGAATATCGATGTGGACAAAAAGTGGCGTCGAGCTCGTGCTGGCAACCCGTATGCAGAGGCAAACGTTGCATTAGGTACGTCAATGGAGCTGCCTAATACATCACATGTGTCTATTGTTGATAAAGAAGGCAATGCGGTATCGATGACCACTAGCATCGAGTTTATGTTTGGCTCAGGCATAATGGTTGAAGGCTTTTTGTTGAACAACCAACTAACCGATTTCTCATTTGCACCAACAAAAGATAGATTCCCAGTGCCCAACCGTGTTGAGCCAGGAAAGCGTCCAAGAAGTGCCATGAGTCCCACTATGGTGTTTGATAAAGAAGGCAACTTAGAAGTGGTAGTAGGGTCGCCTGGCGGCTCTCGAATCGTAAGCTATGTGGCGCAAACGCTTATTGGGGTTATCGATTTTGACCTTGATATACAGCAAGCGATTAATATGCCCAAAATTACAAACCGCAACGATTATACTGCACTTGAAAAGGGGACACCTATCGCCAACTTAGAAGGCGCGTTGACGGAACTTGGCCACAACGTGAAGGTGGTAGATTTAAACAGCGGTCTGCACGGAATACAGTTCAAATCGGGTAAGCTAATTGGTGGTGCCGACCCGCGCAGAGAAGGTA
>CAXRCC010000184.1:0-3876 GCA_964228975.1 Paraneptunicella sp.
GGTTTTATCCCCACTTTTGCATGATGCCTTGAGCGTACTAGCCAATGCACACCTCGCCACGCAACTTCATCAAGCACTAAGTCTGGTCTGCGCTGCATTCTTTGCTGGCACACCACGGTTAAATGCGTGGCATTCAGCTGAGTAACGGGGCTATATTCAGCATAGTGCATTGCCGGTGCTGCCACTCTTTGTTGCTTGACTTCAACCACATGACACAGCGGCAAATCGTCATCATTTTTAAAAGGCTTAGGGCCAACTAACAAATAATACCGTTTCATATTCACCGAGCCTGTTCCCGCCCCCAAGCGTTCAGCAATATCCAAAATCTCATCATCCATATACGGACGAAATACAGCAATCATTTCCTTTTTGTCTGCTTCATCAATAGTACAGAGCTTGTCTGAGCCTAGATCAAATTCCGGGCCTGTTACGGATTGCTTAATCAGTTTGGCCAGCGCACTTTTTGTTTCAAACTGCTTTCCCCCTGCCGCGCGCTTCTTCGCTTTTTTCTCTAATTTTCTTAATGGGTGAGATTTAGGAAAGTTTCGAAGCACGTGGTGCCGATCGATGTCCCCATCAAGTAATTGACGACACGTGTTCACATAACTTGCTAAAAAACAGTGCATTGCTTCATTCAAACAGGCTTCGGACACAACACTTTCTATCTGATCAATATCCACTTCTTCTGTGACCAGTTCTTTTCGATAGAGACGCTGGCAATAATCATAGGTTAATTGCAAAGACACCAAAAAACGGAGCAAATCCCAATTCGCATTGCCAACACAGGCATCATCAAAGTCGTTAGGTGCAAAGATAATAGTATCGCCGTGCGACCCCTCTTCTGAGAAAAAGCCAAAATTAGACACATGGCAGTCTCCCATAATGCTTGTATTAAATTGCTGAGCCGTTAACGGCGCAGGAAGACTGAGCGTATTGGTTTTTAAATCTAAATAGAACAACGAGGCGGAACCGCGCAAGAAACGAAACGGGTTCCCTGCCATCATTTTGTGTTTTTGAATAGGATTAAACGGGCTCGGATAACAACCGTCTACGCGTTCTAGCTCTTGGCATAGCTGCACTGTTCTTGCGCTGTTGTCGTTGCTATGTGTCATCTTCACCGCCTATTTAATTCACATTGTCCAAGCCTTAAATCATCGGGTAGAATGCCCCTCTTTGGAAGCCTTTTTTTGTTGGAGATATGCAGTGATTAAGCAGTTTTTTTCACTCCTTTGTGGTTTTTGTTTACTTTCCTCAGCAACCGCCGCCCCCAATTCCTCTATCCCTTTAAAAAGTATTTGGGTTAAAAATACCCAAGGTGAAGTCATCCACGACCCGCAAACATCCGGGCTGATTCTTAGACGAGGTCAATTTTTAAGTATAGGCGATGGCAGTGCCAGCAAATCAATGCAATTAAGAATGCTGCCCATCGACCCTAAATCGGCTGTTTTGTCCGATACACAATTTCCTTTAGTGCAATCTGAACTCGTTAAAAACGGCTGCTTTGCCCCTTATCTAAGCTATGGTCCTGACCTTGAAGCCTTAGCCATTCACCCCAGCAACGACAACGTTTTATTTATCGTGACCGAAGACGCCTACCACTTTGAGTTGTCTGGACAATGCCAAGAAAAATACGGCAATACAGGCTCAACCAAGCACCCTACTGTATTACTTCGCGTTGAACTTCAGCACGACAACACGGGCATTATCACCCATGCTAAAGCACTACAATTCCCCGCTGCTTACCAAGTGGGTAATTCCCCAAATGACGGTATTGAAGGGTTAACCTTTGGTGCTGGCAATACCTTATATCTTGGATTAGAAAAGGACGCTAAAGGCAAAGCCCGCATTTTTGAGTTAACGCTTTCAGATGAATTTTGGGCATCACCTGAGCAAGCCGCAGTAAAAGACAGTGGCTTTGAGTTACCCAACCTAAACGATGGCAAAAACCATCCGATTAACGCATTAGCTTATTACGCCGACACCGATACTAGCGGCTTTATTTTTGCGGCGGCCAGAAACGATAACCAAGTTTGGATCATCGACACGTTAAAACAAAAAAAGACGCAAATTGTTCATCTCGACTTCTTAGCAGAGTCATTATCTGAACAATGCCCTCAATGGATGAAAATGAACAACTACTCCATCGAAGGCATGGTTGTTGTCGACAAAACTCTTTGGCTAATCAATGATCCGTGGAAAAAGAACTACAAGAAAAATGCCACCTGTGAAGCCATGCTTCCGTATTACAAAAGGATGGCACCGCTGCTGACGCATTTACCCCTGTCTTCAAACTGGTTAAGCCGATAACAAATTATTGTTTCTTCTAAAATAAGAGCTTGGTTTCGAGCAAGCTCTTGAATATAATTCGCTCGATTTATTAGGAAAGCCCGTTATAGCCACCCATCGATAAAACGCCATATTGATAGGCTATAAGCTCAGGTAGAAAAGGAAAAATTCAATGCAAAAGCTCTGGTTCGGGATAATTAGCCTTTGTTGTGCTTTTTTTGCAACAGCAAATACACAATCCTACATTCCCGTTTTCACGAAAAACGTCGTCTCATTTGTTCCGCAAAGCGCATCAAGCACGCCGGAAACACCGCCCGAAACACAACCAGATGTTATTTACATTCCACTGAGAATTGGCACCGCAACAACCTTTATTCCCGTTACTCGGCCAGCGTCAACCACTCCTGTTGATCCACCCGATGTGACGCCACCGAGCTTTCCGACAACAGATTTGATCGCAGAATATTTATTTGATGACGCCGCAGACCTTGGCAAGGACACATCAGGTAATAATCGCAATGGAACATTGCAAGGAACGTTGGTTTCCCAAAATGGTTTAATGGGCGGGGCAGCGCAGTTTTCAAAAGCACAGTATATTGAAATACCTGATTCCGATGCCTTAAGTATCAACGCGACGGGCCTGACAGTTTCCTTCTGGCAATACCAAGCGGATTCGAAAAACTGGAAAGGTATTGTGAGTAAATCGGATGCTTCACATTCCGAATGGTATATTGATGACGCAAAACCGGGGAGCCTAGATAGGCTTTCTGCCGGGCTTCATAATAGCAATGGGGAAACTGTCGCAGAAAACAAAGCCACTTCCGAGCCGGGCGTGTGGGCTCACTACTCTGTGGTTTTTCATGGCAACAGCCATAACGACAATATCGACGTGTACCGTAACGGCGTGCTAACGAGTAGCACAACAAGTGCGGGCGCAACGGGCTATTCCAATACCTCTGCGCCACTCACCATTGGCAGAAGCTTTGATAAGTCCGCTTCGCAGTTCCACTTCTTTTCGGGATTAATGGACAATGTGCGCCTTTATTCTCGAGCGCTTCCAGAGCATGAAGTGCTTGGCCTTTTCCAAGAAGTCACCCCACCCTCACCAAACACAAGCGCGTTGCGAGCGGTAGATGATTATTTTACTTTCGGTAATCCACTCCCCTTCTTCTTTGGCTTATTCCCTCTTGAAAATGACACATCGAGCAATGCCGATTCGCTAAGAGTAACCTCTGTAGGTGCAGCGGCTAATGGTTCTGTGGTTGTGTATTCGAATCAATTAGGCGTGCGTTATACACCCAATACAGGGTACTGCGGATACGACAGCTTCGAGTACACGGTAACGGACGCTTCAAACCAAACTGCCAGTGCGACCATGCACGTTGTTATGGAATGTGGCAGTACAAACACAAGGCCTGTTAGCCTAGATGACGTTGCTTCCCTTGAACGTAATACCTCAATCACAATCCATCCTCTTGCAAACGATACCGATCCTGATAATCACCCATTGGATGTGTACTTGGTTAACGCAAGCGGAGGGAGTGGGAACGGCACAATTAAGCTAAATCGTGACGACAGCGTGACCTATAC
>CAXRCC010000185.1:0-8797 GCA_964228975.1 Paraneptunicella sp.
TTCCCCTCGCTCGAACATATACGTAAAGACATGCCTATAGTCACGGCGGACTTCATCAGTGAGTCTACTGTGGCGCTGCTTAAGCAGGCTGGCTTCACTCATATCATTCCAATGGATTTTAAAAGCCGTTACGTAGCAAAAGAAGCACAATTTTCGATTTCCGTTCTAAAAAGTGGAGACTTTAGAGACGATTCAGGCTTGTTAGTCGAAATAGGCGAGTTTAAATGTCTATTAACGGTGGATAGCAATTTTCTTAATTTTTCTAAATTACCTGAAAATGTAGACCTATTGTGCTCAGCATTTGCTGGAGGGGCATCAGGTTTTCCGCTGTGTTTCGAAAATTACTCAGAAGAAGAAAAGCTCGCTATTATCGGACGTAATCGAAATGCAATTAAAGCGACAAACCGTAAAACGGTTGAGCTTTGTAACCCCAATTACTTTATGCCTTATGCGGGATTTTTTACAGAAAGGGCTCCTCGTGACGCATACGTAAAAGAGCGAAACTTGAAGAATGCTTCAGAAAGCTACGACGTATTTTCTCGTAAATTTGATTACACACTTTTAAATTGCGATGAAAAACAAATTTTTCGTTTTGCAGGAAAAAAACTAATTGAACAAAGTGTTCGAATCACACCGGATTGGGTTGATCACAACGTCGATTATTACTTACAAAAAGTGAGAGATGACAACCGAGTATTGTCTGACGAAGAAATTTTGAATTACTTCAATAATTCCAATTTTCATGATGAGTTAGTTCTAAAAATAGAGCTCACTTCTGATGATTTCGAGCAGACTACGCGTTCGTTTTTAATCGAGTTTGATAAAGTGAATCTTGTTCGCTCTCAGGTTGGCGCTAAAGAAGATCGTTTCTACGCGCAAGATGAATTTCCAAAGCGGTTTCTTCGAATTAAATCCAGAGAGTTTGAGTTTTACGATGTGCTTCAAAACGCTAAACCTTGGGAAGATCTGAGTATTGGCTTTCAAACACGAGTTTTTCGGACACCCAATGTCTATAACAGTGACTTTTGGTTTCACTTCACTAATCAATATATTGGGCAACGGGTGTCGCTTGAGCCATCAAATATAATCTTAAAAAGCCAAGCATAAATAACACTTACTGAGTTAATCGTTGATTTAGGTGATAATGCGTAAGTTAAAGACATCGCATGAAGTGACGATAATACTTGTATGATAAGTGGAAAATCTGTCGTTGCGGTTATTACCGCGCGCGCGGGTAGCAAAGGGCTACCGGGAAAAAACATTATGCCTCTTGCGGGAAAGCCTTTATTGGCTTGGCCTGTGGAGGCGGCATTAGGTTCGCAGTTTGTCGATAGCGTTGTGGTTTCGACGGACTCCGAAGCCTATGCGGCTTTGGCTCGGGATTGCGGCGCAACCGTTCCCTATTTGCGACCTGAATCGTTAGCGCAAGATACGGCATCTTCTATTGATGTTGTGTTACACATGTTGGCGCAGCTACAACAGCAAGGCCAATCCTTCGATTATGTGGTATTGCTTGAACCCACCTCTCCTTTAACCGAATCAAGCGACATTGATGCCGCGCTCACACAATTACTGGCACAACGCCAACAGGGGATGCAAGCCATTGTTGGTGTTGCGCAAGAAGAAAGTGCTCACCCTGAATTTTTAGTCACGCTTGGCGATAACGAGCAGCTTATTCCCTTTACGCATGCTGAGGCTCCATTGACTTCAACACAGGAGACGTCGCAAGCGTACAGCAGCTCCGGCAAGCGTCGACAAGATTTGTCCAAGGTGTATAAATTTGAAGGCAGTTTGTATGTGTCTTGTGTGCCTGCACTAAAGCAAAAACGCGGTTTTTATCACGATGCGACATTGGGCTATGTTGTCCCTAAATGGAAGGCGTTTGAAATTGACGACCTCATCGATTTTAAATGCGTAGAAGCCATTGTTGAGAATTTGGAACAAATCAAGCATGACAACCTCTAAAAAGTCTTATCAAGAACGATTATTGAACGTGATCCCAGGTGGCGCGCATACCTATTCCAGAGGTTTCGATCAGTTTCCAGGCAATGCGCCAGAGATTATGGTGCGAGGCAAAGGCGCGACCAGTTTTGACGCGAACAACAAGGCTTACCTTGACTATGGCATGGCGCTTCGTGCGGTGAATATTGGTTATGCGCAGGACGAAATCGACGATGCTGCGATTGCTCAGATTAAAGCCGGTAATAACCTAACGCGCGCCTCCATGATTGAGCTTGAAGCCGCTGAGCTGTTGGTGGAACTAATCGATTCGTTCGATATGGTTAAATTCACCAAAAATGGCTCAACGGCAGTATCCGCAGCGGTAAAACTTGCACGAGCCTACACCGGAAAAGATCAGGTTTTACGTTGTCATGATCATCCCTTTTTCTCCTATGATGATTGGTTTATTGGCTCTACCGCCATTCAAAAAGGGATCCCACAAGCTATTATCGAGCTAACCACATCTTTCCCTTACAATGATGTGGCGCGGTTAGAAGCGATTTTGAGCCAAGAGGCAGATAAGATTGCCTGCTTGGTGATGGAACCTTGTACGACACATGAGCCTGCACCGTCTAAGTACTTTGAAGGCAAAACCTTTCTGCACGATGTCGCGTTTTTGTGTAAAAAGCACAATGTGGTTTTCATTTTAGATGAAATGATCACTGGGTTTCGTTGGGACTTAAAAGGCGCTCAGCATTACTATCAAATTACGCCCGATTTAAGCACTTTTGGCAAAGCCATGGCGAATGGCTACTCGGTGGCTGCGGTTGGCGGCAAACGTGAAATTATGTCTCTGGGTTCGATTGAAAAGGCGGGGCAAGAGCGCCTGTTTTTACTGTCGACCACCCACGGTGCAGAAATGTCGGGGCTAGGCGCTTTCGTTGCCACGGTAAACTACCTTAAACAGCACAACGTTATTGAGCATATCTGGCGCTATGGGCGCAAATTCATAGCAGTGTTCAACGAATGCGCTCGTGCGCAAGGGGTAGAGGATTTTGTCGAGGCAGGGGGCTTTGCTTGTTCGCCTTATTATTTAACCAAAGATGCCAACGGCGAGATGAGTTTGGCGTTTCGCACTTTATTTGCGCAAGAAATGGTGAAACAAGGTGTGTTAATGCCCTGGGTCGCGCTGTGTTATCAGCACGATGAAAAGGCTTTAGCCCAAACTAAAACGGCGTTGCTTCACACCTTTGCGGTGTACAAAAAAGCTCTGACATCAGGTATTGATGCTTATCTTGAAAGCGACGCCATTAAGCCTGTATTTAGGCAATACAATTAAGCCAAAACCGTAAGAATGTCATCATGTTAAAAAACAAAAATATTGTAATTGTTGGTGGAGCAGGGTTACTTGGAAAAGCCCTGTCACAACGTGTTTTGGCGCAAGGCGCGAATGTGCTTATTGTGGATATTTCAGCGTCTGCATTGCAAGCCTGTGCGGAAGAATTAGCACCAGAAGCCAGCAAATATGAGGTATCCCTATTCACCAAAGAGGCAGATATTTGCGACCCGCAAAGTGTAAAAAGCCTGATTGAATACGGGCACGAAACTCTGCAAAGCATCGATGCGGTCGTGAATTGTGCTTATCCGCGTAACCCACAATACGGGCGCGCGTTTTTCGATGTGGAATACCGTGATTTTTGCGAAAACGTGAATTTGCATTTAGGGGGCTACTTCCTGTTGATGCAGCAATTTTCCGCCTATTTCAAAACGCAAGGAGCGGGAAACATCATTAATTTGTCGTCGATTTATGGCGTAGTTGCCCCCGAATTTGATGTGTATGAAAACCAATCTTTTACCATGCCCGTTGAATACGCAGCGATTAAATCCGCTTTGATTCACCTGACTCAATACACGGCTAAATTATTGAAAGGCGACAACATTAGAGTGAATTGTGTGAGTCCCGGTGGCATTTACGATCATCAGCCAGCAGCGTTGTGTGAAGCTGATGCTACGCAACAGCTGAATAAAGGCATGCTGGATGTTAAGGACGTGATTGGGACTTTGCTGTTTTTATTGTCAGACCTTTCAACCCACATTAATGGTCAAAACCTGATCGTTGATGACGGTTTTACCTTGTAAGGAGAGCACGGGTGGAAGTCAGTCGGCATTCAAATTTGAATTTAAGCTTGGGGAAAGCGGCGTTATCGCGCTACCTTGTGCATCAACTTAATCACTTTTTTCCCGATGCTAATACCTTGACGCAAAGTGAGGTAAGCCCCGTCGTTGAAGAGGCGCTAGAGCGCCTAGAGCATTGCTTCAAGCACATTCAATTAAAGTATTTTAGCGATAACCGCACCGTGGTGTTCAATCACTTAAACTCCGATCATTACGCCATGTTTTTGTATTGGGTTTCTAATACGGCATATAAACGCTTTGCAAACGAAAACCTTGCTACAAAAAGCTTTTACCTCAACAAAGCCATGCACGGCGTTGATTGCTTTTACGCGGTTTCATTGCCAGAGATTTTCTTGTTTGTACACCCCGTTGGTAGCGTGATTGGTAATGCGCACTTCGAGGACTACTTTGTGGTGTATCAAAACTGCACGATTGGCTCCACAGATAAAGGTATTTATCCCACGTTTTCTAAAGAAACCGTGTTGTATTCCGGTGTTTCCGTGATTGGCGAGTGCCACATTGGTGAAAACGTGATATTCGGGGCGAACACTAAATGGCTAAACCAAGCCGTGGAATCGCATTCTGTTGTGTTGGGCGCACACCCGAACAACCGGATTGTCGCCAATCAAAAATCCATTAAAAATGATATATTTAACGACAAGCAGCCTCTCTAGTGAGCTTAGGTAGCGCTTTTTATAAAACAATTTTAACTCTCGTTGAGAAAAGGCCACAGTTATGAAGCATTGTAAGCGTTGTTTACTCCCTGAAACTTACGAAACCATTGAGTTTGATGAGCATGGGGTTTGCAATATTTGCCGTTCGTTTGAAACCAAAGACGAAAGCATTGATTGGAAAGCGCGAAAAGCTTCGTTAGATAGCTTGGTAGAAAAATACCGTGGTAAATATGACTACGACTGCATCGTGCCCTTTAGCGGCGGCAAAGACAGCACGTTCCAGCTTTATTACTTGGTCAAAGAATACAAATTAAAACCCTTGGTTGTGCGCTTTAATCACGGCTTTATGCGTGAGGTTATCGACGACAATTGCACACGCACATTGAAAAAGCTCGGTGTGGATGTGATTGAGTTCACGCCCAATTGGCACATTGTGAAAAAGTTGATGCTGGAGTCATTTAGACGAAAAACCGACTTTTGCTGGCATTGCCACACCGGCATTTACTCTTACCCCATGCGTATTGCGGTGAAGTTTAATGTACCGCTTATTTTTTGGGGAGAGCCCCAAGCTGAACTAACGGCTTACTTCGACTATAAGAACGACGAAGTTGAATATGAAGATGAGAAAAAATTCAACATGCTTCGCACCTTAGGCATTAGTGCCGATGATATGTGGGGCATGATTCATACAGAAGATGACCCCGTTGACCCAAGAGATCTCATTCCATTTACTTACCCAAGCAGAAAAGAACTGCGTAAGTTGGATTATTGTTCGGTGCCATTAGGCAGCTTTATCCCTTGGGACTATGAAAAGAATACTAAGCTGATTATGGATGAGCTGGGCTGGCAAACGGATGACGTAGAAAGTGCGCCACTGCACATTAATACCCCTTGCGAAAAAATTGAATGTTTTATGCAAGGCACGCGTGATTACATCAAGTACCTTAAGCGAGGCTACAGCCGCATTACTCAAATCAATTCTCAAAAGCTAAGGCGCGGCAGAATAACGGTAGAAGAAGCCATCGAGCAAAACAAACTGGATGGGCGCAAACCGCAGTCGTTGGATGTATTTTTAGGATACGTTGGGCTCAGTGAAGATGAGTTTTACGAGATTGTTACCTCCATGACGGTGCCGCCTTTTGAACCCGATCTTAATAATGTGTACAAAGTTGATCCTATGCACGATACACACAAGTGGTACAGAGAGGATAACCGCAAAAAATGATCGGTATTTTAGATTATGGCATGGGCAATATTAAGTCTGTGTACAATTCGCTCGATTGGGAAGGCTTTGATGTTGAGATCGTTTCTGACGTGGCGCAACTCGACGACCTCACGCATTTGATAGTGCCCGGTGTTGGCGCTTACTTCAAAGCCATGGAAAACCTAAAAGAAAAAGCACTGATTCAGCCACTTCAAGACTTTGTGGCATCGGGGCGTCCGGTGCTTGGCATCTGTTTAGGCATGCAAATTCTCTCAACACTTGGCACAGAAGGACATGAAACGCCTGGCCTTGATTGGATTTCAGGACGCGTTGACTTGATGGAATTGGACGATTTACCTGTGCCGCACATGGGATGGAATGCGCTGGTTTTTCATCAGTCTCACCCCATTTTGGAAGGGATTAAAGATCACGTGGACTATTACTTTGTTCACTCGTATCGCTTCCATATCGAGTCAGAGTCCGACCTGATTGCGAGTACTGAATATGGCACTTTGTTTCCATCCATTGTGGCAAAAAACAATGTGGTGGGCGTGCAGTTTCACCCTGAGAAAAGCCAAGAAAACGGGCTGCGCATGCTCAGTAATTTTTGTGAGTGGGACGGCACATGCTAAAAAAACGAATTATCCCCATGCTTTTGCTCAGCAAAGGCCGAATGGTTAAAGGTGTTGAGTTCGACAACTTTAGAGATGTGGGAAACCCTGTATCTCAAGCCAAAATTTACAACTCATTAGAAACCGACGAGTTGGTTTTTTTAGATGTTGATGCGAACCGCACAGGCTCCGATTTTGACAAAATGCTAGCGGTGATCGACGCGGTTTCTGAAGAATGCTTTATGCCGCTTTCTGTCGGGGGCGGCATTCACTCGATAGAGCAAGTGCGTGCGTTAGTTAAACGAGGCGCGGATAAGGTTGTAGTGACTACGGCGGCCATTGAATCCCCCACACTGATTAGCGATATTGCGGAATCGTTTGGCAGGCAATGTGCGGTAGTGGGGTTAGATGTGCGTGTGCAAAACGGTCGTTACGTGCTGCACTCCCATTGCGGACAGCGCCCAATCGATACGCCCATTGAAGCGTTTGTTCAAAAAATGGATGCGCTTGGTGCGGGTGAGTTTATCGTCAACTCCATCGATAGAGATGGCACCCAAACAGGGTACGATTTAAACAGCGTGAGGTTGATTAAATCCTTAACGAAGCGCCCTGTGATTGTGGCGGGTGGCTCGGGTAACTTTTCCCATTTAGTGGATGCATTTAAAGAAGCTGATGCCGATGGGGTCGGTTGTGGTTCTATTTTCCATTTTGGCGATAACAACCCGATCCGTGCTCGCGCAGCGATGATGAATGCAGGTATTCCAATGAAGAAGATAAAGTAACCTTCCATTCAAAATGACACTGACAATTCAATATGAGATTGGCAATTCAAAATGACACTAGCAATTCAAAATGAGACTAAGGAGATTAAGATTGAACATCATTGATGACGTAAAAAGTTACGAGGAAAATGGGTATTTGGTCTTAAAAGGCGCGCTGCCTAAGCCCCTTTTAGATAATCTTGAGTTGGAGTTTAGTCATTTAGTGAAAATGCAGTTGACTAAAGCCGGCATTCACGTGCCCAGTGATGCAAACATTGACGAGCTGGTAACCACCTTAGATCAGCACTCATTTTCACTGTTGCAAGAAGCCATTATGATGCTTCGAAATACCCGCGCGGCCTTTGCTTTATTGAATAATGACACCTTAAAAGCCTATTGTGATGCTTTATTAAAAAGTGATATTTGGCATATTATTAGCGGTCCATCCATGTTGGTTAATCAACCGGGAAAAAGCACGCGCAAATACACTGCCCACGCCGAACAAACCTGGTATCCGAAGCGACAAAATTTCCTGAATATTTGGACGCCCTTCATTAAAGATAGAGTCAGCCATGAAACCATTCGTATTTGGAAAGGCTCACACCTTAAAGATTGGTTCTATTTTTCTGAATACACCGGGTACGACGAGAAAAATGATAAGTTTGATAACATCCAATACGAAATTCCCAATGCCTACCTAAAAGATTTTCCAGCCCACGATATAGAAGACATGGCAGTGGGCGATATTGTGATATTCAGCCCGAAACTGGTACACGCTAGCCTCGATACACGAGAGGACATTAGTTATGCCTTTAGCATTCGGGCCTTTGATTACAGACAAGATCTCACATTCAGTGCCAACTGGGCAGAAGTGCCCTTCGGACAAAGTAAAAAAGCAAGAGTCAAAGTTTCAGAGGATTTCACGTGCTCATAAACATCAAGGACACTGTCTCATTAGCGTTGAATTATGATTCCGCTGAGCGCGTCATTCTGGATAAAGAAGATTGCACGGAACAGGTTTTAGCTTTTATTAAAAAGCGCCTCGAAACGCAATTAGCCAAGGCAGATTGGCGTGCTTTAGATAGCTTGCCAAGCTCAAAAGGCGATGACACTCATCACCAATTTTGTGTGGCGATCACACTTTTTAATCCTATTTTAGATGTTGAGTCGATTGTTGATGCGGTTAACGCGTGTGTGCAAAGCGATCACGTCGAGGTTAAGCCTGTTGGTTTTATCAAGGGAACGGAATTTACATCGCTGCATTTAGCAGGTCACGAAGTAGCAGGTCACGAAGCGCATTCAAAAACGCCTGTTTTGTTGTCTTCAAACTTAATGAATACATTCAAAACGACCTTTGATCTGCGTAAACAAAAAAGGCTCAAAGTCTTCTTAAAAAGCATGATGAACGATGATCGTTTCATTCACCAAAGC
>CAXRCC010000186.1:0-5179 GCA_964228975.1 Paraneptunicella sp.
CTTCTTCGCGGTCAGCCTCAATCAATACAACAGGCAAATTACTCACTTGGGAAAACTTACGGCTAATTGCCGCCGATGTGGCTTTCGATGGATCGAAACCTTCTTCGTCGGCTTTACCGAGCAGCTTCCACATAAATTCAACCAATGTGGTTTTACCTGCGCCCGCTTCACCCATAATTTCTAAGAAGGGATAGCTTTTGTGAACACCTCGAATTTGTTCGGCAAACAAGCTGCCTAACCAAAAGGTCACTGCCACTAAGCCTTTTTCACCGAAGGCTTGATAAACCAATTGCGCCCAGTCTTTTCTGTATTGGGACTGTTTACCAATGCTCAGGTTAACGCTCTGATTCAGGCTTTTTACCGCGATCTTGTCGATTTCGAAAAAGTCTTCATCATTGATGGGGTAAGTCTTGCCGTTACTGATGGCGATGTCGTTATAAACATAGGCTTTGTGTTCTTTGCTGTAGCCGATGAAATCAATGGTATCGACCACTTTAATATTCTGAATATGATTGCGAACCAGCCAGTTTAACTGTGAAGAAGAGCCCGTGAATAAGCCGCCGGGTGCTATGGATAACAAGCGTTTTTTAAATTCTGCCGCTGCTGCCATTTGCCCACCTGTGAAGGTGTTTTTAATGGTTTTACCACTGTGAGGAAATTCCACTTTGCAGTAATACCAGCTTTCATCGGTTATCTTGTTGGCCTGAAAATATAAAAACGTGGGCTTACAGTTCGCGATTTCGGTTAACGCGCCTGATTGCTCCGCTGCTTTTCGTTTAATTTGTTCTTCTGTTTCACCGTCATCGTTACGTTCAATTTCATCAATGGATTTGGTGTATTTATCCATGTCTAAATCAAACCAATACAAGCGATAATTGAAGTCGAAACAGAAGCCATTCAGGCTCTTTTTCTGCCACATCAACAAGGCTTTAGTGAGGGCGTTTTCTGCGACTAGCAACTTTCCGTGATACAAATAATCTTCACGGTCTAAGTGTGTGAGCTTTTCCCGAATATGTAAGTCGTTCCAATCGACTTTTTTACCGAGCTTTTTAGTCGGGATGGTGGCAACTTCGGTTTGTAGCCCTTCCGTTCTGGCTCGTTGATAGTGTTTCTTGGCGTAACGTCGGCCCGCCTCATCGGGGTCGAGCGCCCACACAAAGGTAATACGTTTTTTATTTTGCAGGTGATTAATGGATTTGTCGGGATAGTTACGACATGCCAAATTCGCCACCGCTTTTTGCCCGTTTAGGTTCAGCGCAATGGCATCCATACAACCTTCAACAATCCAAACCGTATCGCCGGATTTCAATTCCAGCCCCGGCGGTTGCCACCATAAGCCGCGATGCGCCCCGCCAAAGTGCGCTTTTCTCTTTTCTTTGCGGCCATCTTTATCAGTGACGGTCACTTCTTCAATTAAGCGCTCCATATAAATATCTTGAGCGCGGTCAATGTCGAAACGAACGGTCGCGGTTCCCTTATTGCCGTTGGGATGCCAGAACTTTTCCTGACGATACCAGCCTTTGATCTTACTCAGATCAAAGCCGCGCGCCATAGAAAGGTAAGCATCCGCCGTGGCATTTGGGTTTTGTGGTGTCGGCTGATAACGTTGATTAAACTGTTTAAACGCGTCGGGGTACAGTTCTTTAGTGTGCCAAGAATCACCACACTTGTTTTCTCGTCCGCATTTTAGCAACCAAGGTTCACGAGCATTCGTAAACAATTCCTTTTTATTGCATGTGGGGCAGCGTCCTTGCTGAAACCATTCCCCGTCTGTACTGCGTTTTAGCCCGTAATCGTGTTGTAATCGCTTAACGATGTCATCTCGGATATCAGCTTGCATGTTTTACTTCTTCTTATGATTAGCTGTCTAAGGTTTGAGGGCATTGAAACTGGCAAAGGCTAGCGTGAATTTCCCACGCTAAAGCTTTGATTTGTTGTAATGCTTGGTTCGGGTCAATGTGCTGTTCTCTGTTGCCAGACAACAAGTGTTTTGCAAAGTCATGAATGCTTTTCCACGCATCATCAATGCCTAGCGAATCTGAACAATTCAGGATCATGGCGTAAATGATGGCTGCACTTCTTTCATTGCCTTTGGCGCATTCGTGCCAAAAGATGTTCACCAGTGTTAGCGGATTATTCATAACGCCTCCTGATGGGGTAAACGCGCAGAAATTGAAAAAGCATTATGGTTGCGAGCATTCATTCTTAGGCCTCAAAAATGAAATTTGATGCTGCTTTTTCATTAGTTGAAGGTTGAGGTTTACACAGCTTCATTTTCACAGAGGCCTTAGCGATAAAGCTGCTTTTCACATAAAACGAAAAGAAGTAGAACAGGATTAACAGCCGATTCGGGCTAATCCAGAGAACATCGGATTTAAGCATGGGTGTTCTCCTTACCTTGGCTTTTGGCGTGAGGTTGCTTCTTGCTTATCTGTTCTTTATTTTCTAGCTCCTTTTGTTCTCGTGCCTTTTTTTCTAGCTCTTTGGCTTCAAGGGCAGCTTTCTCTTTTTCTTTAAGCTCTTCAAATGCTTGTTGTGTTAGCACGTCACCCGGCCTGAGCGAGATATCCAATAAGCTTTCGTTTTCTATTTGGTAATACACCTTTTGATAATTTATATAGTTCCAATCAACGAGCTTGGCCTCGCCCATGATTTTCAATAACGCTTCTGAGTCTTTCAAACTAGCGAGTTCAAATTTAATGTGGCCGATTTCAGCAATGATCATCTTGATGTCTCCTTTAATCATCGGTTTTTAACATGGGTGTTTATCGGGGAAACTTGCCCCCATTGTTTTGACTAAATCTTCTTTCCTGATCCGTGACGAAAGCGGAATTTGCACGGTGAGATCCGGCATAGAAGAAAGCGAAATGGTGCGAATAGGCGAGATGGCAGCAACGAAGACATGACCGCACTCAAGGTTATCGCAGGTGAACGTGATCTCTCGGTACATTGGAGAAACTTGGTTCGATTTGCGATTAGTACAGCTCGACTTGCAATGAGGGCATTGAATTTTCATACAGACTTCCCAGATTTTTCATTAATCAATTTCAATTGCTCTTGGCAGCGATTTTTAAAAACGCTGACAAAACGATAAGCAAACAAAGGCGGTAGCTTTCCGTTGCCTTTCTTCCATACCCCTACAGAAACTTTTGTTGTTCCGAGTGCTTCTGCTAGCGCCTTTTGACTTCCTGATGTGTAAGTCAGGGCCTCTTCAACTGTGACCTCTGGGTCGATTCCTATTAATGGTTTTGAAGGCCTAGCCATAAATCACCTGTTGTTGAATAAGCAGTTAAGAAAATATTTATTATGAAAGTTAAGATAATCTTACTTTTATTTTAAGTCAAATATAAAGATAATCTTTATTAGAGGTGACTTATGAAAGACGATGTAATTCAACGGATAGAGTTGGTATTAAAAAGCTCGCGAAAAACGAAAGCTGAGTTTTGCCGTGCGTTAGGGGTAAGTTCTCCGTATTTCAACAACTGGAAAAAAGACGGCTTCCCAACAGCCCGCTTAATTACGGCGGCTGATATATTGGGTGTGAATGTGAATTGGTTGGCGAAAGGAAGAGGCGCGATTGATGACTATCGTCAAAGCGTGGGCTTGCAGGTTGCCAAAGCCCGAGTAAACAAGAAATGGACGCAATCCGAGCTTGTCGAAAAACTCAATGCTGAAACCGGCACAGATGAAATTCAATTAGCCGGTATTAAAGCCATCGAAAATGGTCGAAGAATTGAGATTGAGCCGGGGCTGGATGTTTACGCGAAAGTGCTTGGTATTGATGAAAACACCTTTGGTAAATCGTCGGATTTATTAGAGGGCTTAGTGTCGTTAACTGATCCCGATCAGCTAATGGAAGACTACATCAACAGCATCAACGACGGGATTCAAATGGGGATTTTGGCGACCACTTCAGAAACCACACCTGAAGCATTAAACACACTCGCCAGAAAGTTCTACAACATGCATACAGGTAGCGCAGGTCTACCCACATCAACCACTAACTCTGATAAAAAAACAGGTTAGCAGTCCATCATTTTTACATCGTTTTTAGGGGAAGGAAGCTTCTTTGTGTAGTTGGCCCATTGTTCGAGTTGTTGGGCTCTTTCTGCCACTGGCATTGTCATAATATTTTGATACCAAGCCACTGAACGGTTATATACAGCTTCAGGCGATGATTTAGAAGACGTGAATTTCTTTTTCTGCATCCAGATGCAAGCGGCAAGCACACCAAGCATCAGCACCAATACAATAGCGTCACCAATGAAGCTAAGCGCGGGCAATAAGTCGATAAAGTCTTGCATACTGTTCACTCCTGAATAACAAAAATCCTAAAATGGTCACGCCAATACTGATATTAATTGTTGGAACACCAAAGCGGTAAATAAGGTCTAGCGTGTTTGAGTCGAAATAGATTTCATCCACATAACCCAAGCACTGTAACGCACACAAGGCAACATAATGCAGGCCAACAATGCTCGATACTTTGCTGGTATCCATATTTAATCGGCGGTGAGCAAAGTAAATACACGATATCACTAATAAATTAGCGCTGGCCCATGCGCCAAACCAAATCTGCCAAGTGACATGGCCCGAACCCGTCGCGAACATAAGCAAAGGTTCTCTGATTTGCAGCATCGTTAAATTCGCCACAAGCACAATGAGTGTTGTTAACGATAACGAACAAAATTCCTTGTTTTTAAGAATACTCGCTAGCAAAACCAGCGAGTAAACGTAAAACATATTGTTATCAATACTAAGCAAAAAGTTTGTCATATAAGGCTTTTAATTTGTCATCCATCCCGTTCGGGTGCTTTGGTTTAAGACCGCCCCCACTAGAAAGATGAGGATCAGGTTTTAAACCACCACCGTTAGCAAATAAGGGATCGGGTTTTAGGCCACCGCCGTTAATGAATTTGGGATCTGGCTTTAAACCGCCGCCATTAAAAATGAAAGGATCAGGCTTTAAACCACCGCCATTAACTATGAATTGGGATTGAGTTATTTTTTCACCCGATTCAGAAAGTGAGTGGAAATACACCCCATTGCTGTACGAAATCAAGCCAAAAGCGAAAGTGAAGATAATTTTTTTCATTTCAGAATACTCCAGTTAATGAATTTCAAGCCTGCATCATGCAGGTTGAACCATTATGAATACATTCCGACGAAAAACTATCCA
>CAXRCC010000187.1:0-7395 GCA_964228975.1 Paraneptunicella sp.
ACCCTATCGCTGATATGCCTTACAATACCGAGGTTATGAGAAATAAAGATGTAGCTTAGTCCAAGCTTTTTTTGTAATTGCATTAGCAGGTTGACCATTTGAGAGCGCACTGATGGATCCAACGCCGCAAAAGGCTCATCGGCAACAATGACCTGTGGATTGAGTATTAAAGCTCGGGCTAACGCAACGCGTTGGCTTTGTCCATCAGATAACATATGTCGGTAAAAATGAGCATGGTCAGGCAGCAAACCAACTTGCTGTAAGGTTTCTCGAATTCTCCCAAGTCGTTCATGTGGGGTGAGGTCAGTATTGAGCTTTAACGGCTCTTCTAGAATGCTTCCTACCGTTACGGCGGGGTTTAGCGACTCCCTTGCATGTTGAAATATCATCCTAATATTTAAGCTTCGTTGTTTCATATTGTTGTATTGAAGCTTTTGCCCGTTTAGCAAAATACTGCCGGAAGTGGGGTTTTCCACGCCGACAAGTAGGTTGGCGATGGTCGATTTACCTGAACCGTTGTCCCCGATAACAGCAAGGGTTTCACCCGCATTGATTTCAAAGTTAATTGGGCCGACCACAAATTGGTCGACTTCTGCCTGACGCCAGCCTCTCACTGTTTTTCGTTTATAGTAGAGCTGCTTTACAGCCAATACTGGAGTCAATTACTTATACCTATGAAGTGGGAAATGACAATTGTAGTAGTGGTTCTGAATGTATCTAACTTCTGGCATTTTTACACATTCTTTTTGAGCACGAGGACAGCGAGGCCCAAGGCGACAACCTGCAGGTAAATTCTGTAATGTCGGAATGGTTCCTTCCAATGCGTTTAAAGCGGTCTTGGGCGCAAGATCTTTTCTAAAGCTCGGAGCGCTGTCGAGCAATGCTTTGGTGTACGGATGTAAAGGCTTACGCCTTAGCTGCATTAGCTTCCCGCTTTCTACTGTTTGGCCACAATATAAAACCGTCATGGTTTCCGCAAGAGATGCGATGGCGAGAAGGTCGTGACTGACAAACAAAATGCCTAAATCTTTGGTTTCATTTAGCCGACTAAGGAGATTCAGAATTTGGATCTTTGTCGTGGTTTCCATTCCCTTTGTCGGATCATCTGCGATGAGTAGCTTAGGTTCCGACGCTAACGCCATTGCAATCATAAACTTCTGGCAGACATCATCTGGAATTTGATGAGGGTAGCTGGAAACACAAGCATCGTGCTCTTTGATCCCAACTTTATGCAGCTGAGAAGCGACGATTTCATTGCGTCTCTGCTTCCTTTCCCAGAACCAGCCTTTGCCTACGAGTCTATCGGGAATGGCTTCCTCAAGTTGCTCCCCAAGCGTTGCAGTTGGGTCGAGCGAGTTAGTCGGATTTTGGAAAATAACGGCGATATCTTCTCGGGTGATTAGCCTTCGCTCTTCAGAGGTTAGCATCAGGAGATCCTTCCCGTTCCAATTGAGGCGGTCGGCAGTGAGTCGCCAACCTTCGTTAATTGCGCCGACAATGGCTTTAACAATCAGGCTTTTACCTGATCCAGATTCGCCCACAAGCGCTCGAATTTCCTTTGGTGCAATTGTGAGGCTAATTTTATCTAGCGCTTTAACCCAGCCATGCGTGGTTTCTATTTCCAGTGTGAGGTTCTTGATATCTAACAGTGCCATTAGTGTAAAAACCTATTGTGTAGTGCTGTTCGTAACCCATCACCAACAAGGTTAATAGACAAAATCATCAGGAAAATGGCTCCTCCGGGAGCGGCGATGCTCCAAGGAGCGATATAGGCGATGTCTAATCCTTCCGATAGCATGGCGCCCAGCTCGGTGGCTGGCGCTTGTACACCTAAGCTTAAAAAACCCAGTGCGCTGATATCCAGTATTGCAGTAGACAGGGCCTGTGTTCCTCTGACAACCAACATTTCCACGATATTAGGGAAAATTGTGGAAAGAAACATATGCGATTTTGAGGCGCCGTCTAATTTTGCTGCGACAGCGTAAGGCTTTCTCAATTCATTTCGAACCGCATCTCGTGTGTAGTGAATAAACTGAGGAATGAGCGCAAGGGTAATTGCCCACATTGAGTTGACTAAGCCCGGACCAAGGATTGCCACGATAATAATGGCAATCAGCAAGGTAGGTATCGCCATTATTGAGTCAAGTAAGTGGTTGAGAATACTGCTTTGTACGCCTCGGCTCATGCCCGCAAAAGCACCAATGACGATGCCAATACTCATGGAAACAACAACGAGGAAAATGCTAACACCCAGAGTAACTTGCGTGCCGTGAATGACTCGCGACAAAACATCTCTTCCCAGTGCGTCTGTGCCAAGCATGTAGTCGATTCCACCGCTCGCCGTCCACGCCGGTGGCACAAGTAAGGCATCTGTATTTTGTTCTAAAGGCGAGTAGGGCGTGAGAAAAGGGCCTACAGTAATGAGTAACACGAAAAAGCACATGCAAAAAAGGCCAAAGAAAGCCGTGTGGCTTTTGCTGAATTCAAGCCATGTTTGCTGGAGGGGAGAAGGAGGTGCCTCCTCTTGATATAAGCTAGCTTTTAACACGTCTGTAATGCATCCTTTTCGGGTCGATAACCTTATGCGTCATATCAATAAGCACGGTAAACACAACAACAAGGGCTGATACTGCAAGCATGCCGGCTCTAATAGCGGGGTAGTCTTCTTGATAAATTGCCTGAATTAACCAATTCCCTATACCGGGCCACGAAAAAATCGTTTCGACGATCATAGCGTTTGTGAGCAAGGTCGTAAATTGCATTGCGATTTGTGGAATAATGGGCAGCAACGCATTGCGTAAACCGTGCTTTAGCAACACTTGTTTGTTCGTTAATCCTTTGGCATAGGCTGCCCTAATATAGTCACTTGATAGCACTTCTATTACTGCGTGACGAGTGGTGCGCATAATGATTGTGCTGGTCACAATTGAAATGGAAACAGTTGGCAGAAGCAAGTGACTTGCGGCATTCATTAACGCTTCTTTTTTATTGGGAATATTGGACGCGAGAATGTCGTAAACAATAAAGCCTGTTTTTGTTGGGATGTCGTAAAGTAGGCTGATTCTGCCAGAAATAGGAAACCACCCAAACTGCAGGGAAAAGATCAAAATAAGCAGTAGTGCGAGCCAAAAAACGGGAACAGAATAACCAAGCAAACTTAAAGAAAGGATGCTGTAATCGGTTGCTTTTCCGTGTTTTACGCCAGCCCAAAAACCAAGTGGAATACCAAACATTAAGGACAAGATAAGCGCATAAGTTCCGAGCTCAATACTGGCTGGCATAAAGGTCAGTAATTCATCGAAAATGGGCTGTCCTGATACGAAACTCTTTCCCCAGTCTCCATGCCAAAGAAGTTCTAGATAACGGATGAATTGGTTGATTTGGCTTTTATCGGTTTGGTAATACTCGTCCAAATAGGCTTTTTGCTCGGCGGTTGTGTAGTTTATGCCGGACAGATTGGCGATAGGGTCACCCGGAAAGGCGTGAACAAGCCAATAGGAGGCCATTGCCAGAATTAAAAGGGTAAACAGTAAAAGGTTTAAACGTCGAAGGATATAAGTGATCATGGTGATTTATGCACTCCGCCAAAGCGAATGCCACCAAATGGGTTGATGACTAATCCTTGAACATTGTCTCTATAGGCCTGATACCGATAAGCGTGGGCAATGGGAACTAGCGGAAGTTGATCCGCGATAATCGCATTCGCACTTTGATAAAGCGCTGCACGCGTTCGTTCATCACCATACGTGAGGGCTTCATTGATCAATTCGTCGAATTGTGGAGAACACCACTTAGCTCGGTTGGTTCCTGAATCAATAGAAGCGCAGCTTAATAGGGGGCGATAGAAGTTATCAGGGTCGCCGTTGTCTGCGGACCAACCTATCAAAATAGAGTCATAATTACCTTCCGCTAGCCTACGTCTAAATGAGTTCCATTCAAAGCTAACAATGTTGACCGTTACCCCAACTTCTTTTAAAAAGCCCTGCATGAGACCAGCCATCATAACGGCGTTTGGATTATAGGAACGCTCTACTGGCATGGCCCAAATATCGAGCGTGAAGTCTTCATCGATGCCATTTTTCTCAAGTAGTTCTTTGGCGAGTACTGGGTTATAGCTAGTACTTTGTAAGTCACTTTGGTGTGCCCATGAAGAAGGTGGAATGATGCCATTTGCTTTAATAGCGCTGCCAAAATAAACGGCTTCAAGTAACGCCGTTTTATCAATTGCCATGGCAAGAGCACGCCTCACTTCGATATTATCGAACGGAGGCCTTGATGTATTAAACGCCCAAAAGCCGACATTGAGCCCTGGCTTTTCATCCAAAATAAGGTTTTCACGTTCGCGGATAATTTCAAGCTCACTGTGAGCGGGGAGCGATAAAACATCACATTCGCCAGTCATTAATTTGGCAAGGCGCAGTGAACTCAAAGGTGTGATATCGAAAATAAGTTGGTCCACTAATGGAATAGGCCGCCAATATTGCGCGTTTTTTTGGTATCGAATAAATCGATCTTTTTGGTGCCGCCTAAATTGGAAAGGGCCTGTTCCGATGGGACGTTCGTCGATAAGCTCGGGCGTACCTTTGTTGAGTAAAAAGTCACCGTATTCAGCGGACAGTACAATAGCAAAATCGGTTGCTAGATTGGCAAGAAAAGAGCTGTCGGGTTTGCTGAGTTTTATTTCGATTTGGTGGCTGTCTATGCGAGACACTTCTTCAATTAATGTGTCTAATTCCAAGCTGGCAAAATACGGATAATTCCCCCCAGACACATCGTGATAAGGGTGATCCCAATTACGCCAACGGTTCATACTGAAAATGACGTCATCAGCATTGAACTCCCGTGTAGGGGAAAACTGAGCATTAGAGTGAAAATTAACGCCTTCACGCAGCACAAAACTGTATACCAAACCATTTTTACTGACGTTCCACGACGAAGCCAAGCCAGGAACGATTTTGTTTGTAACGGGATCGAATTCTAATAATCGGTCATAAATTTGGTACGAGGCGGCGTCTGCTGTTGTGCCAGATGTGGCAAGTTGAGGGTTGAACGTAGAAGGATTACCCTCTGAGCAATATATTAAGCCTGCTTTTTTCGAGTTAACTTGGGATGTTTCACTGCAACCAAACAATGCGACAACCCCCAAACAAGAAAAGAAGGCTGCTCGAAGTGTTTTCGCATTAAACTCAACTTTCGGCATCGTCAGTTTGATCCAGCAAATTATATTTCTTTAAATATCCACGCAGTTGATGGTAGGTCAAAGTAAGCTTTTCCGCAGTGCGTTTTTGATTGTACTGACTATCGACTAAAGCTTCTTTAATCATATCGATTTCAAACTGTTGGCTTTTCTTTTTTAAGTCTACCGGAAAGGAGAGTGGTGCATCCACTTTTCTCTGTGAAAAGTCAGTGTTTTCAGTGGGTAATATATTATCAACTTCTGCGACAGGGGGGACTGGTTGAGTTTCCGATCTTCTATCGATGGTTCTTACCACTTTTTTGGGGCGAAAGGCAGAATCAAATGGGTCGATAATAATGTCATGGACGGGCAAATAAGGGTTGTTACAGCGATAAACCGCTCGTTCAACAACATTCTTAAGTTCCCGAACATTACCCGGCCAATCGTACTCTAATAAGGTCTTTTTCGCTTTTTCAGTGAATCCGCTGAAAAGTTCCATTTCCATTTCGCGCGCCATATTGATGGCAAACTGTTCCGCCAGAAGCAGAATATCTTCTTGTCGCTCCCTGAGTGGAGGAATGGTAATGACATCAAAAGCGAGCCTATCTAATAAATCTGCTCTAAATTCACCTTTGTCAGCAAGGGCAGGGAGATCTTCATTAGTTGCAGCAACTAATCGCACATCCACCTTAATGGAGCGAGAGCCACCAACGCGTTCGAATTCACCGTATTCAATAACACGAAGTAACTTCTCTTGAACTAGGCCCGGTGTGTTGGCAAGCTCATCAAGAAATAAGGTTCCGTTGTGCGCAATTTCGAATCGACCTTCTCGGCGTTTGCTTGCACCGGTAAAAGCTCCCGCTTCATAACCAAAAAGCTCCGACTCCAACAGGCTTTCATTTAAGGCTGCGCAATTTAATTTAATGTAATTCTGCTCCCACCTTTTAGATAGGTAGTGCAACCGGGCAGCGATAAGCTCTTTACCTGTTCCACGTTCTCCAATAATCAGAACAGGTTTATTCAGCGGTGCAATTTGAGAAACTTGCTCGAGCACCTCTAAAAAACTGTTTGCTTGTCCGAGCAAGTTATCTTGTTGACGAAATCGACTCATTAAAAACCTCAAAAATTAGTTAAATTCACTAATTAGTAGCCTTCTTAAATATTATTCTAGTATCTGGAAAAATCATAGAGTTAAATTTATCTTTATTAATCATAGTTTTAATGAAACATTAAAGATTGGCCTGTTAATTGAATGAAGCTCAATCAACTTAACTGAATCAGGCATCGCTCGATACCTAACTTTAACAAACAGAGGTATTAGAATATGGGAGTTTTTTCTCGTTTTACAGATATCATCAATGCAAACATCAACGCATTGTTAGATAAAGCGGAAGATCCAGAGAAAATGGTAAGGCTAATCATCCAAGAGATGGAAGATACGTTAGTTGAAGTTCGTTCAGCATCAGCAAAAACGCTAGCCAACAAAAAAGATTTAGTTCGCCAAATCGAAAACTTGGATCAAGAATCAACGGAGTGGGAACGAAAAGCTGAACTTGCCCTTAGCAAAGATAGAGAAGATTTAGCAAGGGCGGCATTACTTGAAAAACAAAAATGCAGTGACCAATCAGATATTATTCAAAATGAGCTAACGTTAATTGAAGACCAAATTTCAAAGCTGCAAGATGAAATTCAGCAGCTACAAGATAAATTAGCAGATGCGAAAACACGTCAAAAATCCATTTTAATGCGACAGAAAACAGCGTCGACACGTTTAGAAGTGAAAAAACGTTTAGACGGTCACCGAGTTGATGATGCCATTGGTCGCTTTGAACAATACGAACGCAAAATTGATGCGCTAGAATCACAAGTAGAGTCTTATGATTTGGGCAAGCGCTCGTTAGCACAAGAGTTCGCTGACCTAGAAGAAGAAGGCAAAGTTGATGATGAATTAGCGGCGCTAAAGAAAAAGTTACAAAGTAACTCCGATAAAAGCGAATAACATCGTAGCACCCTAACCGAAGTACAATTATTAAATAGAGGACATCAAGGTGGAAGAAATCATAGGCATAATTGTCGCCCCTATCATTATATTTTTAGTGGTCGTTGCGCCTATTTGGCTCGTCCTGCACTATCGAAGCAAGAAGCAAATTAGCCAGGGACTTTCCGAAGATCAAGTAGTGGCGCTTAATAACTTAGCAAGGTCAGCTGAGTCTATGGCT
>CAXRCC010000188.1:0-5663 GCA_964228975.1 Paraneptunicella sp.
TGCCCTAAATTAGCATTAGCGCGAATAAAGCAGTTGTCACCCACTCTTGTACCGGGCTGAAGCACAGTATTTGCTGCAATGACAACACCGCAACCGAGTTTAACGTTAAAACCGATGTTCGCTGACGGATGTACCAGCGTAGCTAACCGGTGCTGTGGAATGTTGAGACGCTTAAACTTTTCTGCACGGGCTTTCATTTTTCCCACGGACAACAGTGCATAAACGAATAACGTATCTTCGTCTAAACTTTCCCATTCATGGGGCGCGCCCAAAACTGGCCATCGCTCTATATATTCACCTGCAGGAATATTGTCATTCAAAAAGCCGACTAGCTCTAAAGGCTCGCCAATCTTTATTAGATCAAGCACGATTTGTGCGACAACCAAGCCGTTACCGCCACCACCTATAATCACTACCTTTTTCAACACATCCTGCCTTTATTTGATAATTTCATCTACCCACGGTTGATTGTGGTTGTATGCTTCCATAATCGATAACGCGCTTTGTGACATTGTTTTCAATGTATCTGGAGAGCATCGCAAATTCTCAAGCACATTGACAACGCGTTGTTGAATTTTTTCTAAGCGCTTCGACTCTGTGCTGTAGTCCCCAACATAGACCGCGGCCCCCTTTTCTTCTAATGCGATCGCTTGCGCAACTTGATTTTGTGCAATAGCGAGAACAAGGGTCGGTAGCGCCATTTTACAACGCTCCCAGGACATGGTGCCACCTCCACCAATTGCCAGGTCAGCCTGCGCCATTAATAATGAAACATTCGATGCTTGCACATGTAATTTAAAGCCGTGCTGATTACAAAATGCGTGTATTAACGGCTTGAATGGGTGATGCTCTCCAATGATGACGTCAACGCTAACAGGTTCATCTAAGCTTATGCACCACTTTGCGAGCAGCTCGCAGATAAATAGAGTGGCATTGTCTTTATCCATTCCTCCAAAGCATACAAAAATGCGCTTTAGTGCTTGGGGCAATGTAGGGGGGGAAAATGCAAACTCTTCTCGCAACGGAAAATACTGGGGACCGATCATGAGCTTAGTATTATTTTGAATTTTTCCATCCCATTTTTTCTGAGCATCAAGTACTAAATTAGGGTCAATCAATACATCACATTTTAGTGTTCGGTCGGCCAGCCCATCAATAACGACAACTTTTGCATTTAGGGCTTCTTTTAACGCAATGTGCCACTGTGAAGTCAAAGAAAAATGATCTACAACAACAATAACGCGCTCGTTTAATGTTGTATGGTGCAATGCCGCTAATGACTCACGCGCATCATTGGATTCTGTTCCACCTAACCAATGAGCGTGAGGACACCAGTTTCCTGCGTATTCTTGAGCGTTGGAAGTCGGTAACTCGATTACCTTAAAATCTGCGCGTCTGATTTCATCTAAACAATGCCCCTTGTGAGGCTTTGAAATAAAGTATATTGAAATACCGCGCGCTCTTAATAGCTTTGCCAGTGTAAGGCAGCGCATAACATGGCCAGTTCCTATGTGTTCACCACTGTCTACGCGCACCAACGCTGTAATCGAGTTGTTCATTTTCACAGCCCTCGAGACTGGATCGCTCTGAATAGAAGCTCTGCGGTTTCCCAATCTTCTTCGGTATCGATATCTTGCACGCGGTATCTTGGCATCAGAAACGCGGTGGCGTGATGAGAATACATTGGCAAATTCTTTAGAAAAGCGTCAGCCTTGCCCCAATAGAATTGCCCTGCGTCATGGTAGGCTTCCAGCAGATCCTGAGAGCGTGTTTTCATGTGCTGTTTATCAAACATTTCAATATCACCTTGCGGCGTAAAATGGAAAGCACGTTGAATAGGAAAAGGAAAGCTTGTTGCAGAGAAACAGAAGTCCTTCTTCGAACTTTTTAATTTTGCAAACGCATTCACTAAGTCTTCCGATGTAACAAAAGGTGCGGTAGCGTAAAGCACACAACAGTAATTTGCTGGTTTTTCGTTGTCGGCCAGCCATGTCAACGCGTGATTAACAACATCGCGAGTTACCGCATGGTCATCAGACAATTCAGCTGGACGAACAAACGGAACGAAAGCCCCTTTTTCAATAGCAAACTGCGCAATTTCGTCATCGTCAGTACTTACAATAACCTTATCAAATTCCTTTGAGGCTAGAGCAGCTTCTATAGACCAGGCAATAATAGGTTTATTGCAAAAAAGGCGGAGGTTTTTTCGCAAAATGCGTTTGCTACCACCTCGCGCTGGGATTATTGCTACATTCATAAGTGTCTCTGCTGTTAGCGTATATCGGTTTAGCTACTTCTGACGCTAGTGGCACGGTGATTGAGTAATTTGCTCACGCTAAGACGACTTCTTTTTATTAAAAATGATCTTTGTTTTACAAAGTGATGCTTCTAACGGTCTTGGACATAACCAAAATCTATCACCGGCTTCATTGGTCATCTCTTTATCGGCAAGAGGCTCAGAAGCTAAAGCAAACATGCTGTACGTTTCAAAAGACGTCATACTATTTGACAACTTGTGGAAGTAATCATCGAAAAAACTCCCCCAATCCTCTTTCTCAAGCTTAGGAAACACCAATTTCAGTTTATTGCTCGAAACTAGCGCGAGTACCGCAGTAAACACGGATTTTTCCACGCCTTTTTTATCCGAATTGTTAAAGGGACTGAATACCAAAACGTCGGTTTCCGCTGTGTTGAAACCTTCATGTAATTCTAGCAAGAGTTCAGGTTCGTTTGTTATGAATGCCGCTCGGCTAACTTCAGGCTTGCGCTTTTTCAAATCAGCAGCACTTGAGATAAATTCAAGTTGATAGCGATGTTGACTGTTATCAATATTTTCGTTTAGGCCAAGAGTCTCAATAATATGGCTAGCAGAATCACTAATAAAGCCCACGTTCTTACTCTTTACGTATTCTGATAAGGTGATCTCTTGTCTTTCTTTTGTGAAACTTGAAACTGAGTCAAAAGCATCAGGATACATCGAAACACTCGTTAACGCGTCATCAAGAAAGTTGTGCCAACACGATTTAATAGCTTCGAATTTCTCCATCACTAGTTCGTCATTTTTGAAATGCGTTAATTTACTGAAAATGCTGTTTATGTAATTCGAAGTACCATTGAAGTAAAAAAATAAAATGGAGCTTTTACGCAAATACGCCTCGACTAAGAACTTGCGCTGATCGAACACCAGTTTATCGATATCTTCGCGCCCATTAAATTCTTTGTCAGATAACGCTTTAAAATTGGTGATGTCCTCTATTAGCGCATCATGATTAAACCGTTTAGCAAAACGTTGTTGGAATTCAGCTACCGGAATAGGAACATGAGCCTGAGTTTGAATCCAACTCATCGCAGCCTGTTTGTCTTCCAATGAATTAGTAATAATTAACGCGTCTTGCTCTAATGGAGGACTTCCAACGATTTTTGCGCCATCGTTTAAATTATAAACGTCAGCATCACTGAAAGCAGATAAGGTTTTCTCAATCACCGACTTTGACATGTTGAATTCAAACTTGGTATTTACATAGGGTCTAAAGTTCCCTCGCACTACCAATGAAGTGTCTATGCGCTCTGCGTGATTAAACAGTTCGCCGCCATCTTTTTTATAATAGCCTGAGGATTTAGAGTGATGGTGATTAACATCAACCATCCCCAAGTCAACGCCGAATAGATAAACTTGTTTAAAGCCCAGTTCTAACACGTAATTAATGACAAAATTCGATACGGTAGGATAGGAAAAATGAAGGTATGGCAATTCTAACTCAGGAAAGAGTTCCTTCATAAAAACCGTTGACGACTCACCTTCTTTGAAAGCGAGAAAGGTGTCTTTATAGAGCTTTATTGTATCAGGGTGAACACCATTACAGCTGATAAAATTGATCTGCTTTAAATAGTCTTTATCGCCTATACGCGATGCCCAATCGAAAGACGCTCGGTTCGACTCTACTTCTGCGTGAAAGTCAGGAACAATACCATTACTGTGCATTGCCTGTAAGGCTGTGCCGCAAGATATGACTATAGCTCGCTCCCTTTCTTCCTTCAAAAGGGGCAGTAAATTATCAAGAGAGGGGCCATTTCCGACGATAAATACCGCTACCTCACTTAAATTTCTACTGAGCTCCGGCACACCAGATTTGCGATAAAAGCCTATATTATTTTCTACCGCCCATTTCGTATGCGTCGTGCCAAAGCGAGAATGCTCGAAGTATTCCCCCATGGCGACAATTAAGCGCAGGTCTTCTCTTAGCTTATCAACCGCAGGAAGAAGCACTTCGTTATCATAGCCGAGTGTTAAGTAGGTATTGGCAATGATATGTGTTCCGATAGAGTGGAATTGACTTAAAAGGTCCCGAACGAGGTTAGTTCCGTCATCCCCGATGTTAAGGTAAATACGGTGCCGTTTTTCTTCAACTTTGTTCAGAATTGCCGCCCAATCTATCGCAAACAGAGAAGCAAAAAAGTAGTCTCGGTTGGGTTCGCAAACAAAGAGTTTCTCTATATCTCGCGAGTCACTGAGCGCTTCTAACTGATATCCTGCTCCCATGCCAAAAAGGAGCATCGATTTAACGGTTTCCGGTAGCTTACTTTCTTCCTCTTCCATTCCCGCCAAATGTTCTTGGATTTTCCTTACCATTTTATGATGCGAATAATGAATGAGTTTTCCCCCTGCGTAGCCTAATATTAGATTATCGCGGTTGGGCTGCTTCACAAATGCTTCATAAGCTAGTTCAGACTCGCGTTTTGGGCTGTCACCGTAAAGCGGTGTGCAGGTCTCTATATGGAAGAGGTTTACTTCACCTGATTGATTAGCTTTGGGCTCCCACTTGACCGGCTTGTAGTCGCTGAATTCTTTAGCTATATCAGGGTAATACTTCGCAAACGCTTCAATGTTATTATCAAAAACGTCTTTACTAAGGTTACTGGTCGCCCAATCATTCGATGTAACCACCGGACTCCAAGGAACTAAATAGTCGTCAAATGGCTGCGAGGAAGAAAATGAAAATAGCCGCTTTTGCACGTCTTTAATTGTTAACCCAGATAGACTTTTAAGTACTGAGTCAAAGCTCGCACTATGATAATGCTGATAAAAATGAACTGAAGCAAAAGGACTTACCTGCTTTAATTCACTTAAATCTTCTAATACAGAACTACCGTCTAACTGGCTTTGAAAATAAATTGCCGTTCCTTTTTCTGCAGCAACTTTGAAAATTTCTGGCCAAACACCGGTGAGCATAGAGCAATGTGTGAATTCAAAATTAGGCTCGTAAAGGACGATACTTTTGAAGTTAGTTTCATTTACCAATTTAAGTAAGTGAATTCCAAGAGCCAACCCCAGTACAACTAACACTTCTGCATCGTCTTCGATAGGCTTGGATTGCCGAGAAAACCCGTTTTTGTCCAATACCCAAGGAGAACTTATAAACGAGTCCACATGTTGGTGAATACTTGCGGTTACCTGTTCCCCGTAAAAGACCTTGCCGCTATTAAAGTCGACAATATCGAGTTCTTTATCTTTGTTGACGAAGACTGAGGTGGATGTACTTCTCGCCCGAATGAGCTGAGTAAAGATAGCCGGCATTACGCGCTTGAAAGCTATTAGGCTTTTTTCTTTGTTCTTTTTAATCGCGTACGCAGATTCAACTTCTAGCGATGTTTGTTTATCTTCA
>CAXRCC010000189.1:0-3702 GCA_964228975.1 Paraneptunicella sp.
TTAAGCTACGATGCCTATCTGGATAAGATCTTAGCTGGCAACTACAACTACTCAGATGTGTTTGCTCACGAAATGCGTCAATTGGGCAATCGTGTAGAAGAAATTGTTTATGACGTTGAGGGCCTGCAAAAGCAGTGGGCCAAAGAAAATGATTTAGAACTGGTTGATGGTGAGCATTGGCAACTCAAAATCGTGCTAGCTCAGTTAAAAAAATTAAATCCCGATGTAGTTTATCTGCAGGGGTTTACCAGAATAACTGCGGCGGCAATATACGCTATTCAGGATGAGCTCCCTAATTTAAAAAAGATTGCAGTTCACTCAGGGTTTCCAAACGGCTTAGATGTTGTCACTAAAGAAACCATTATTTTTGCAGGCTTTCCAAACATTCAAAAGTCATTTAGTGAATTAGGCTGTGAAACTCATCTTATTTACCACTTCTGGGATGAACGTATTTTAAGCCGGATGAAGCCGATTGAAAGGGAGATTCCTTTTAGCTTTATTGGTACCTCAGGTAACGGTTTTGGCTCAGGGCATAAAACGCGCTATTGGGAGTTATTAAAGCTGGCGCACAATACGCCCCTTGAAGGGTGGATTGATGACAAAGATGCGTTTGTCGACCCTGAAAGCGAAACCAACCCCTTTATCGACTTACCATTGAAGCCGCAATATTACAGCGACTTGCAAGCCGACTATACAACGTATCCGAACCCTTTTGCGCCGTTGCGATACCTAATGCCAAAAGGAAGAGTGCACAAACCTGTTTATGGTGATGACTACTTTCAAACCTTGCACGATTCGTTAATTACCTTTCAGCGTCATACCGATGCAATGTATTCTGAAATTGGCGCTATGCGTGTGTTCCAAGCAACGGGAGCAGGAGCGTGCTTGTTGACCAATGATGGGGACAACATGGCAGATTTATTTGAGCGTGATACGGAAGTTGTGACTTATTCTTCTTTGCATGAATGTATTGAAAAAGCGAACTACCTTGCTGATAACCCAGAGAAAGCGCGTGAGATTGCCAAGAAAGGGCAAGCACGTACACTGCGTAGCCACACTGCCAAAGAGCGCTATGCTGAAGTACATCAGCATCTGTTAAATGCACTTAAGCGAGCTTAAAGAAACAACATTATTAATTGAATTAGGAAGAAAAATGGAAATCGATTTACTGAGGAACTATCCCAAAAGTAAACGTGATACAAAAGGGCGCAGCGAGATCATGACCGAAGAGGTGAGAGCCATTGCGCGCCAATACGGTAAAGAGTTTTTTGATGGTGATCGGTTATATGGTTACGGCGGGTTTAACTATAATTCGCGTTTTTGGAGCCCCGTTGTACCGGATTTTGAGTCGCACTTTGGGTTAACATCCGAAAGTCGTTTTCTTGATGTCGGTTGTGCTAAAGGTTTTACGCTTTTTGATTTAATGCAGCATATTCCTGGTATTACCGTCGCTGGGTTAGATATTTCTGATTATGCAATTGAACATGCTAAGGAAGAAGTGAAGCCGTTTTTAACCGTGGGTGATGCAAAGTCGCTTCCCTATGAAGACAACGAGTTCGATGCAGTCATCAGTATCAATACTGTTCATAATTTGGAAAAAGACGAATGTGCTCAAGCGCTTCAAGAGATTATGCGTGTAAGTAAAGGCAAGGCGTTTATTACTGTAGATGCTTACCGCAATGATGAGGAGAAAGAGCGCATGATGCAATGGGCACTCACTGCCAAAACGATTATGCATGTAGATGATTGGAAAGCCTTTTTCAAAGAAGTGGGCTATACCGGAGACTACTACTGGTTCATTCCTTAATTATTGCACTGAGCTAATATCGCAGAGCATATAAAGGCGGCCTTTGTATTAACAGTCACGGTTAATATGAAAGTCGCTCTTGTTTTTATTGTTAAATAAAATACGATACCTCCTCCCTTCATCAGGCTTTACGACGCCTTTTCCCGCTTCAAATCTCAATAATTTGACTTTAGCTGCAATGTTTTGACTTTACATTCCATTTACATATCGAGTTTTTATTGCCCATAAAAGAGTGATATAGCCCAGTTTTTATACATCTGTTATTCCTAAATAAGCTTCCCTTTATGCGTGAGTCGGGAGGCAAAAAATAATGAAAAGAGGAAGAGAGAATGAAAAAACTATTGAAGAATGCCATTGTTGCATTGACATGTAGCTGCTTGGTTGCCCCCGTTGTCTTCGCCGATATTAATAGCTCTGTTGATAGGGTTCGCTGGAAAAAAGGCACATTTAGCTGGACGGATCATAATGAATACCCTGAATGGAAAAATGAAGGAATTTGGACCGAGTATCGAAAAAATACATTCATATCTAAGCTGTGGGAGCCAAGCAGGGGTAATGTAAGAACCATGGTGATGCTGGTGGCGGGTCAGCAAGGCTTTTCTGGGTCATCGGGTTCATCAAATTGTTTAACTGGGCAAAACCATACTTGGGACAAAGATTGGGGGAAAGGTGATAAATCGAGAACAACCCGATTAAATGGGCAGTCTTTGGCAGCTAAATTGGCAAATTCTGGCTACTTCAGTTCGTCCAACACCTTTTTCAGTGTTGTATTGAACAGCAACTTTAACTACGAGAACACCAGTGGTGCAAAAGAGAAGGCGGAAAACGCTTTTACTAAATGGTTTTTAAAACACGGATACTCAAACCAAGTTGATCGTATTATCTTATTAGGATCTAGCCGAGGTGGCGCGCTTGCTACACGGGTGGCTCGAGAGATTCGAAACCATTCCGGCTGGTCAAATACGCCTATATTTGTGGGGCTGCTAGATGCAGTTGCCAATAACCTTCAAAATGAACTAAACACGGCTAACCAACCTACTTGTCCAAATCCCCTAAACGGAAATTACTATTCGCGTTACGCTAATTTAGGCGCTTATTTTTCCGGTGTGACTAAACCTAAAATTCGCCATATTGCAACAGGCGCACCTGTTGTAGCTGGCGCAGTGCACTCAGTCTGGTATAGCCAAACGTCGTGGTACGAGCATAGCTGGGCAAACTTGAGTCACACGCAAATAGGCCGATGCAATAATAAGGAAGGTGATGCCTACGATTACCGTTATATGGATGCAGGTATTGATCAACTTTTAGATTGGGTCGTTGCCCATTTATAGCAAGAAAAGTGGCTTGATCACGCGATAAGTATTTAGTTCGTTATCAAATAAAAAACCAAGGCTATATAGCCTTGGTTTTTTATGAGCTGGTCTAATTAAGCCTTAACTGGCTTAGAATTGGTTGCCGCTTTGGCTGCTAATGATATTAACATTTGAAAAGCTGCTGCCACTCGATTGTTTCGCGGATACAACCACTTTAGGGTGAATAAAGCCTGATATAGATGATGATTTATCACAACTATCTACCTGCCATCTGATTTGCGCTGTTAATGGGTTAGCAAGGTGTGATTCGTTTAACACGAATGTACCTGTTTCGAGCGGTTTTAATAATGCGGTTTTGCCGTTCAAACCACCAAGCGGGGTGTTAGTACTGTCGTTGAATACGCCGCTAGACTCGAAGTCGGAGGGAGCGTACGGTTGGCCATTTGAATCGAAAAGTGCGACTTTAATATTTACAGGCTTTGAGTCAATATTTGTTAAATGTACCCGCAGTGAGTTTGAGCCCGCAACATCAAAGGCAGGGATCATAACAGTATTGGATGAGCCTTGACCATTAACGCCATG
>CAXRCC010000190.1:0-4410 GCA_964228975.1 Paraneptunicella sp.
TTACTTGGCGTAAGCTTGAGAACATTACAAGACTGGGAACAAGGTAGAAGATCGCCGCAAGGCTCCGCAATTGCGTTACTTCGTATCGCTGAGCAACATCCTGAAGTGTTTAGTAATTTAAGGTAGCGGCCTTGGCTTACATCTACTTTTGTAGATGATTAACGACGCCAGTTTAATCCATCCATGTTGTATTTTGCTTGACCTGCCTCTTGCATATTTGGGTGGCAAGCCGTACCGAGTTGGAACTACCGCGCACAAGGACGGCCACCCGAAGGTGCCCGGCACAACTTACCATAGAAAATACACCGTGAAATAACAGAGTATTTCTCGGTTTGTGCAGTGCGAGGTTCCAAACTCGACCTGATTGTTCAGGCAGGCATATTGTGCGGTTTTTAAGGGCAGGGTGTCAAATTTTAGAAATTTGAATTTTGCAAAAAATACAATAGCGAAGGTATGAGTTTGAAGGAATAAATACGTAAACGTAAGTCACTTTGTTGATACTTAACTATTTGGCTTAATACATTGAAAGTTAAGTTTATTATATCCATTTTTGACTATGTTTATTTTGGCGTCTTAACAGTTCTCCAATTGTGTTTTTGAGTTGATTAGATGTGTTTACAAGGATTGTATTTTTGTGCGGCAATGCCGTATAGTTAAGGGAGTATATTCATGGTTTTCATAGAAACCAGTTATTTTACTAAATTGTTGCCAAATTACCTGAATGATGAAGCTTATAGAGGCTTGCAATCTTATTTACTGCAAAAGCCTGATGCTGGCGATCTCGTTAGAGGTTCCGGTGGTGTCAGGAAAGTAAGGTGGATTACGGAAGGTAAAGGCAAAAGTGGGGGCATTCGAGCTATTTATTATTGGAAAAAGTCTGATGAAGAAATATGGATGTTGACCATTTACAGAAAATCAGAGCGGGCAACTATTGCAAGCCATGTGTTGAAACAAATCGCTGAGGCAATTGACAATGAGTACTAGAGATATCGGTTTAGAAATTCTCGAAGGGGTAAAAGAAATAAAAGCGCATAAGAAGGGGCGGCTTAAGCTAAAAACGACAGAACTTTCCGAACCTTCACCGCCGAATGTTATTCGCAAGAAAATGAACCTGTCGCAATCAGCATTCGCTGGATTACTTGGCGTAAGCTTGAGAACATTACAAGACTGGGAACAAGGTAGAAGATCGCCGCAAGGCTCCGCAATTGCGTTACTTCGTATCGCTGAGCAACATCCTGAAGTGTTTAGTGATTTAAGGTAGCAACTTCTTTACTCAGGATTGGTATTCAATTTAAAAGTGGTAAAAATGGAAATTACAGCAAGCAATCGAGACGTTTTCGAATTTCGTTCTTTAACCGAAGCCGATGGGCCTTTGCTTGGCGCTTTCTTCGAAGGATTATCGGAGGATACTCGTTCTAAATAGGCTAGTAAAGCGTTGCACTCGACATGCTAGGTGAACGCGGCGCTAGTAGTCGAAACCCACTACTGAAATAGGCTCTTCATCATTAACTCGAAACACACGCATTCATCCATCCGATTTCACGAAGATCACTTAATTAAGCGACGCCATGTAGCAAAACTCAGTTTTCTACTGCTACATATATGCTACATGAAATGGGTGAAAGGTGGTTTTGTTAGTATCTACTTCGGCTTTACGCCTTTAAAGAATGGTGGCCCCTCCCAGACTTGAACTGGGGACCTACCGATTATGAGTCGGGTGCTCTAACCAACTGAGCTAAAGGGCCATTCTATTTTTGCTTTGATAAGTCGCAAGGTGCGCAAGAAGGTGTTCGATGTAAGCGTGTTGTTTCTATTAGCGATTTAGCGCCGAACGTACTTATACATGAACAGGTGTCAAAGCGAAGCGGAGTATAAGCAGTTTTTAAATGTTTGTCATCAATATGTATTCGATGTTTTTGTCAACTGGCGAAATAGCCGCCAATTTATAAAAAGCCGCTTTAACAAATCACAACACTCGTTTGCCCCCAACAGCAGAATAAGCATCGGACAACATTTGCTAAAGCGACTTTCTAACAGCACACACAAATTAAGACGTGGCTTATTGTTGTGTGTGACGATTTTATTCTATGTTTGCTGCTTATTTATTGTGATGCAGCTTTTCTAATACGGCGATAAGGCTTGATGTGTCCCAGCGTCCACCGCCAATGGATTGGACTTCTCCGTAAAATTGGTCCACTAAAGCGGTTAACGGCAGGTGCGTACCATTTCTGCGTGATTCATCGAGCACGATGCCAAGGTCTTTGCGCATCCAGTCTACGGCAAAACCAAAGTCGAATTCGTTTTTCACCATGGTCGAGGCGCGGTTTTCCATTTGCCACGATTGTGCAGCGCCTTTTGAGATGACGTCTACGACATCTGTGGTGTCGAGTCCGCTGGCTTTGGCAAAGTGCATGGCTTCAGAAAGGCCCTGTAACACGCCCGCGATACAAATTTGATTTACCATTTTGGTCAGTTGCCCGTTGCCAACTTCCCCCAAACGTTTGCACATTTTGCTGAAGCATTGAATCAGTGGCTCGGCTTTCGCGTAGTCGGCTTCGCTTGCGCCCACCATTACCGTGAGTGCGCCATTTTCAGCGCCAGCTTGACCACCCGATACAGGCGCATCTAAAAAGCCGATTTGTTTCTCGGTGGCAACTAAAGCTAATTCTCTGGCCACTGCGGCAGAGGTTGTTGTGTGATCAATAAAAAGGCTGTTTGCTTGCATGCTGGAGAATGCACCGTCTTTTCCTGTGGTGACGGCGCGTAAGTCGTCATCGTTGCCAACACAGGCAAAAACCAGCTCGGCCTCTTTTGCTGCAAGAGCCGGTGTGTTGGCGTAGGCAACATCGAATCCTTGTGCTTCGTATTCTTTAACCCATTTCTGAGCTTTTTCCGTTGTACGGTTATAAACCGTGACTTGATGCCCTGCTTTTGCAAGGTAGCCAGCCATTGGATAGCCCATGACGCCTAAGCCGATAAAAGCGAGTTTCATGCTCATTGATATTTCCTGCTTATAGATGAGTTTTAAAGAAGTGTGGAAGGTATCAAGCTTGCGATATTTTCACTAGTTATAGTTAAGAAAATGGTTCAATTAGTGTCAATATTGTTCCCGAAGTATTAAAAAAAGAGAAATGTTGATGATTATATGGCACAATGCAGGCAAAAAATGTGCTCTATAACCTTGAAGCATGCTTTTAAACTGATTTCTAGAAGAAATTTTTATCGAATAATTTTAATTAACCAACTGTAGGAAAACACATGGTACGTTATAAGCTTAGTCCCATCGTGGTCGCTGTTACCGCATCATTGGTTGCCCCTTTACCAATGGCTTTTGCACAGAATGCTGATGAAGATGTCGAAACGATTTCAATTGTCAGTCGTAGTCCAACCCCACGTTCAGTCGATGACTCGCCAGTGCCAGTCGATGTGTTTTCCGGAGAGCAGTTCAATGCTCTTGGCAACGCCGCCGATATTACCGATAACTTAAAATCTTTAGTTCCCTCTTACACGGCAACCCCAGCTACGGGTGACGGTAGTGCGTTCGTTCGTCCTACTTCATTACGCGGTATGGCGCCAGACCAAACATTAGTGTTGGTTAATGGTAAACGTCGTCACCGCTCAGCACTGGTACACTTCTTTGCGCCAGCAGCAGGTAACGGTGCTCACGGTCCAGATATCGGCATGATCCCAAGTATCGGTTTGAAATCGGTAGAGGTATTACGTGACGGTGCTGCGGCGCAGTACGGTTCTGACGCCATTGCAGGTGTGATGAACTTCCGCATGAAAGACAGCGACAAAGGCGGTGAAGTCCAAGTTCAGTATGGTCAATACTATGCGGGCGAAGACAGCATTAAATTTGCGGCAAACAAAGGTTTTGCGCTGGGTGATGATGGTTTCATTAACATCAGTTTAGAGCACACAGATAACGACGCGCTGTCTCGTGGTATTCAACGTCCAGATGCGCAAGCATTAATCGACGCGGGTGTACAAGGTGTGGGTGCCGATTCGCCCTTTGATGATGCGCCGCTGGCTCAAACTTGGGGCCGTCCTGAAACAAAAGGCACGCGTTTGTTTGTTAACGCAGGCATGAAGCTCGCTGAAGACATGGATTTATACGTTCATGGTAACTATGGCGACACAGAAGGGACGTATCGTTTCTTCTACCGTCCCGGTAACGCCAACCCTGCTGCCGAACTAAACGACCCAGATGGTAACCCGGGAGGTTTGCACAGTACGTTGGAAACACTTGCTGAAGATTTTGGTTACGATGGTTCTTTGCTCAATACTGGTTACACACCTTTCCTTGAGGGTGAGCAAGAAGACTTTAGTTTAGTGGTTGGCGTTGAAGGCCAATTTGCTAACGGCACCTATTATGATTTCAGTGGTTCATATGGTTTGAACGAGCTGGAT
>CAXRCC010000191.1:0-19397 GCA_964228975.1 Paraneptunicella sp.
TACTTATTTGTGGTGCTAGAAGAAAAACTTAAGCTTCGAAAATCAAAGCCTATGTTGCTCGCCGCTGGCTTAATATGGGGCTGTATTGCTTTGTACTACACGGTGATTGGGCACAATGAAGTGGTTGCTCAAGGTATGCGACATAGCTTTTTAGAATACTCTGAGCTGTTCTTTTTCCTATTAGTCACTATGACTTATATCAATGCCATGATGGAAAGAGGGGTGTTCGATGCACTGCGATTATGGCTGATTGCGCATCGCTTTACGTATCGACAGCTATTTTGGGTTACGGGGCTTTTTGCGTTCTGCTTGTCGCCCATTGCGGATAACCTCACCACAGCGTTGATTCTTTGCGCAGTGATTCTTGCCGTTGCAGATGGGCGGCCTAAATTTGTATTGGTATCTTGCGTAAACATTGTGGTTGCTGCCAACGCTGGCGGTGCATTTAGCCCGTTTGGGGATATCACCACATTAATGATTTGGCAAAAGGGTATGGTACCGTTTTGGGAATTTTTCCAGCTCTTTTTGCCCGCCGTTGTTAACTTTTTAGTGCCTGCCATGTTAATGCAGTTCGCGGTGCCTAAAACCGTTCCACCTGAGCATGACCTGCCGAATAAGCAAGTAAAAATTGGCGGGCGAATGATCGTCGTTTTGTTTGTGATGACGATTGCCACTGCCGTTTCATTCCATACTGTACTCGCCATTCCTCCCGTATTTGGAATGCTGACTGGTCTAGCGTATTTAAAATTATATGGCTTTTTTCTCAATCGCCGCTCAAGACAGTGGGAGCACCACACCGATAACCCGCCGGATAGCGAACCCAATGAGTTCGATGTATTTGCACGCATCGCACATGCAGAGTGGGATACTTTGTTCTTTTTCTATGGGGTGATTATGGCTGTAGGAGGACTGGGGTTTGTGGGCTATTTAGCGCTGGCGTCTGAGCTTATTTACAGTGAGTATGGTTTTACTGTTGCCAATACGGCGGTCGGTATCGTTTCAGCCGTGGTAGATAACATTCCTGTGGTTTATGCCGTATTAACAATGCAGCCAAACATGCCCCATGAACAATGGCTGCTCATTACGCTTACGGCGGGTGTTGGAGGGAGCTTGCTCTCTATCGGTTCAGCGGCAGGTGTGGCGTTAATGGGGCAAGCGAAAGGGCAATACACCTTTATCGGACACCTGAAATGGTCTCCGGTGATTGCATTAGGGTATTTTGCCAGTATTGGGGTTCACATACTGATGAATGGTTAAGTGGCTTTTCTATGCACTCAGGCGCGAATCTGCCGCGTATTGAATAATAAAACCGAGTTCGAAAAATTAATTTTGGAATGCACTAACATCTTGGGATAGATATTATTTTCGAAATTTCGAAAATTGTTGATGAAGGTAAAGTAGAAGTGGTTTGGCAAGCAATTATGATCAGGAAATGTGATGATGCGACATTTCCTGATCTAAACGTAGCGATGCTATTGCGCAGCCTCTAAATTCATTTTACTGCTTAGGGCTGTTTGTAAAAGCCATTCTCTCATACTGCTTTGATCGGCTTCTGATGAGTCATCGACTACGCGGGACTTTCAAGCTGCACTGCTCAATTCAATGTGAGCAATTAATTCAGCGGCGCTAAGCCCGCACGCTTGAGCCATGGAGATAAACTGATTAACACTGGGCGTTCCAATATTTTTTTCCCAGTTTTCGTAAGTTTTTCTCGTTTTCACACCTGCAGCCGTTGCCATATCTAACGTTCTAAGGCCGGCTACCATTCTCATTGCACGTAGGTCACTTCCTTTCACTAATCTCATGATTCACCCCTAAGTTGATTTTGATTTTAATAATTTTGAAAATTTAATCAGGTGATCGACATCTCCTGCGGACTAGTAGTACAACTTATAAACTAACTAGCTGCATATTCTCCGTGGACTGAGGCCCTAAGAAAAATGCGCGGAGAATTTACTTATTATTATTGTTTAGATCAAGCTGAATTTTCGAAATTTAATAACTTTTTTACCTGTTAAAGGTAAATAAATAATAATTTATTGGATAACAATGCTATTCGTGTATCCTTTATAAATAAAGGAGTTGATAATGATTTGGAAGATTTATGTATTTTCCTTAATGTCATATCAAACTAAAATTTCCCTTTATTACTTTTCGATATTTCAAATTCCATTGCCCTGTTTTGAGCTTAGCCTGTTTGTTAAAGCCAAAGCTCGTGTAATTGAGAGGGGAATTGGCTTCTTTATTTCAAAAAAATTACATTTTTTCTAATCATATTACTTATTGATTGGATGAATAGGAGAAAAAAGTGTTGTTAATTTCTCAACTTGGGGTGAAAATTCGTAAATCTTTTGAATAGGAGGTTGTTGTTATGTTGGGTGAATTCGATGTAAGCGCAATATTCCAGCGAATGCATGTAGCTTGCGGCGTTAAGAATGACTATCAGCTGAGTAAGTTTCTGGATGTGAAGGCAAGTACCGTGAAGGGGTGGAAAGACGCAAAACACCCGCCGTATCGGGCGTGCTATGAAATCTATGAAAAGACGGGCATTACTGTAGAGTGGTTACTTTCAGGTAAGCCTTGCCACGTTGTAGCCGCAGAGCCTATTCAAGAAGAGCAGCCAGTTCTAGACTGTGCTTTACCAGAGTTTGAGAGCTTCGCGTCAATGTATTTGAAATCCATCGAATCAGGATTAATCTCGGGCTTTATTCAACTAGAGCCTAATACCACGCAAGATGAAATTATTATTATGGCAAGGCAGTTGTATACCGAGTTAGCAAAGGATGAGTTAATTCCCAAAGGAAAGCGTAAAACAGGCTAAAGAGCTATACTTCTCTCAGCCCGTTTTTCCTACCCTTAATTTCTTTAACGTATTGGCACCACTTTTCATCTTCTTTCACTCGTTCAAGAATGTCATCTAATTCAATAATATCTTGCTGCCAACGTGTTGCTCTTTCATACATGACTTCTGGAGTATCTATGGCATTCACCTTTTTTCGGCTAATTCTAACAATGGCCAAACCAAGGAGAATAAACAAAAACGCTATGCTATATGTAATAAAAAGTACGAGCATTGAATCGCCTAGTAGGGTTGAGTTAACGATTTTCGTTATTTAAGCAGTTTTAATCCTTTGTACTTCTTTTCAGGGATATCTTTAATAAACGCTCGCCACTGTTCTAATTGATGGCATTTTTCAACAAAATCATCCATTTGTTGGATCTCCATCCGCCAATTTACAACACGTTCATAAACCGATTCTGGGATCTCTTTTCGTTTAATTTTGCGAGCGACAATACGAGCCGTTAATAGGCCAATACTAATAAAGATCCCGGCGAAGAGATATTTTAAAATTAAAGTTAACATCGACGGTTCCTTTCAATAAGGTTGCGAGCAGACTAATCCCAATACAAATATTTAACGCGGGAATACCATATTGGTAGACTTCTCGAATAATAGGAGATTGGATGGTTATCGCGCTTAAATAGCGCAAAATTTGAAGACCGGACAGAGCGCACAAGAACCACATTACTCTTTGAGTTCCTTGTGTTTTACTAATGTTGCTCCACAGGTGCAATTGGGTGATGGCAAATACCATGATGAGATAACAAAGCAGCCATGTGCCTGTCCAATAAATAACGCCTACGACTTTGTCGCCGTTTTTAGCGAGCTCCATTAATGGGTCTCTGATGTCATTCATTATGAATTCTCCAAACCCTATCACCGAGGTGGTGATAAGGATGGAGCTTACCCGCTGGTAAATGCCCAAGCTGATGAAGAATATCAGTGCATAAATGTATGGTAGGCAATTATCAATGGTAAATAAATATTCAATCAAAAGCGTCGTCTCAAATTTTTTTTCTATCTGATCGCTTATGGCCAAATAATCGTGAAGCAAAAACCAGCTACACAAAAACGACTGACTTCAGTTGTGCTGGCTGCCGCTGGATCAGGTGGGAATGCGCCACCGCCACCACCTTGTGCAACGTACGTTCTACCGCTGGTTGGCATTGCCTGGTTCTGTGAAGCTCCATTAAGACTTTGAGTAACAGCAGAGCTGGTATCACTACTACTTACCAAGGCGTTCACATTTGTGCTATTGCTTTCACTAGCTTGTGCCAAGAAAGATAGAAAAAAAGTGGTTACAAGTATGGAAAATATTTTATGCGATAATTTCATTTTTTCAACTCCAAAAGGTAAATTAAGGCACAATAACTGTGCTATGAGTGATTATACACAAAAGGTAAGAATGTTGTCACAAATATGAATGTTTATTTCGTTTGGTGTTAAAACGAATTTTGCATATATGTGAAAAGCTTTACTCGTTCAGCCCAAAAGTAAGGGCTTTCATAAATAATATCTTAATTTATGCGGCAATTAGCGATAGCGTCCGGATGAAAATATTTATTAAATTAACGGAGTTTGAAGCAATATTTTTTAATAAGAAAAAAGATTTATGGGATGGTTTTTGCGAAAAGCGCAGATTTATACTGGCGATATGCACAGGTGTGAAATTTTTGTGACTCATGGGGTTTGTGCAAAAAAATTTACGTACAAGGATGTGAGAATGGTTATCTGGTGAGTTTATATTCCATATCCATGTTGACCGTTATCATTTATATGATAGTCACTATTCGTTTGTTGATCTTCATAAAGAAACAATACTTTTATTCACTAAAACGGGAGACTTTAGGGCTTACGAAAATTGCTTCAAGCGGTGTGTTTTCTTGCAACGTTATACTGGATTCAAGCTCCTTGGAAATAGGAAATTGTTTCTTAGCACCTTCATTATTAAGGAGGTCAGTGAACACATTGGTATTAGAAAGCGCATCAAGCTTTTGAGCGACTTTTTTCGGAGACCAGCGCTCAAAGCTTGGTAAACAACACAAACTCAGTTGCTTTAATACCGAATCTAAAGATTGCCCTGTTTTTCGTAGTCGAATGTCCGCGAGGAAAAAGTACGCCGCCCCGCCCCAATACACGTGCATGGTTTTATTGGCTTTAGTTAGGGCTTTACCATTGAAGTCGCGACGTCCCCGTTGGAAACCTGCTTTCATTTTACGCCACGCGGTCTCATTGGAGATTAAACCTGTTCTTGCTCGTGCAACATTTTGATAATAACTCGCCACACCTTCAGACATCCAACGCGCGCCGGGTATTAACTTAGGAAGAAACAGATGGCTTAATTCATGGCTGCCGGTCCAATCGTCGATGAACTCTTGAATGGGGCGGGTTTCATCAATAAATAAGTGAACAGAAGGATAGCCTCCGCGCTGCACTTCGCCCCAAGGAATGGGGCCAGACTGCTTTCCTATTGGCACAATCAATATGTTGGCGTGGTTTTGCGGAAAGTGACCATACACGGCTTCAATGGCTTCGGCGGTGACTTTTATCCAGTCTAGCCATTCTTGTTTACGCTGTTGTGTTTTGCCCGTGAGCGTGACATTTAAAAAGGTGTTTGAAAGTCGTAATCGCTCGATGCTTAGGTCACCAATGACGGTGCGGCTTTCCCATTTTAAGCCTGTATTGGCAACCTGTACTCGGTTTCCAATTTTTCGAAATGGGAGTGATGCTTTCAAGGGCTTTTGTGATTCATCGAAAAACGCAAATTCTGCTGTTTTAAAGGTTGGGCTGAACCAAAACCAGCGCTGAGTATTGAGCACAGCGGCGTTACCTTGCGTGAGTGTTTTACGCCATTGTGAACCGCTTTCCGTATTAATTTCATAGTGGATACAAGCATTATTTTGCTGTTTAGGTTGCGTATTTACCTTGTTTCCACGTCGTTTAAGAATGTGATCGCCTTGGGATATGTGAAGCAGATGTTTGGCTTGGTTTGTACTGTGATTCGTGAGCTGTAATGCTTGCGTATTTTTGTAGCATAAATTCACGCTTAATTTACTCTGGCTTTTTAACCACGTTACGCGATAAGAAGCGTCCACATCACTATTCAGTGAAGCCAAAGCTGCTGAAGAAAATCCGTATAGCGAAGCAATAATCGTGATGAATAGCAGTGATGAAAACAAGGTACGTGGCATAAGGGACTCGGGTATTAAAAGTACTCAGAATCTACGAACGAGACAGGCCCAGGGTTATTTCATTCGATTTGTTTCTGATTGTTGCTAAAAGCGCTACTATTGCAGCTGTTGTAAGACATAGAACAATGTTATTAAACAAGAAATAGCATGGGTATGTTATGCAACACGCAATCTAAAAAATGATTCAGCCATAGAAACCGAATAGGGCGCTTCTTTCATGATTAACTTCAAGTCAAAAATAACGGCACAACGTCCTGTTAATACGCGAACTTGCCACGATGCGGATGCATTGCTTCGTCAATTTGAAAGCGATAGAGGTCGCATCATTAACTCTGCCGCGGTGCGCCGTTTGCAGCAAAAAACGCAGGTATTTCCGTTAGAACGAAATGCGGCTGTTCGCTCAAGGTTGACGCATTCTCTTGAAGTTCAACAGGTTGGGCGTTTCATTGTTCAAAGCATTTTCCGATCGTTAACCAAAGCGCAAATTCAAACCTTTGGTTTAGCTGAGCTTGAGCGCCACATCGAATCGGTTGTGGAAATGTCGTGTTTAATGCATGACATTGGTAATCCGCCTTTCGGGCATTTTGGTGAGCAAGCCATTAACGATTGGTTTCAGCGCAACCTACCTCGTACTTATCCCACGACGCCGGATGGACGTATTAAACTCAGCGAGCAGCTAGAGCAAGATATCTGCCATTTTGAGGGCAATGCACAAGCGATTCGGCTCGTACACACATTGCTGAATTTAAACCTTACCTACACCCAAGCCGCCGGTATTTTAAAATACACACGATGTGGCACCGAAAAGCGCCCTCGTTCCGATGAACCTAATGCCTACATCCAGAAAAAGGTGGGGTATTACTATAGCGAGCGAGAGTACGTGGCGGCGTTGTGTGACAGCCTTGATATGACGTTGGGCGCGCGCCATCCTTTGGCGTATATCATGGAAGCGGCGGACGATATTTCATACTGCATTGCCGATTTAGAAGATGCCGTTGAAAAGCACATATTGGATTTAGATAGGCTGAGTCAGGCACTTCGCGACGAATTCTCATCCCAATTAACGCGGTTTGGATTAGTTGAAAACGATGCGAATACGCTGGATTTAGTGAAGATGATTGATAAAGCGTTGGCGTCAGCCAAAGACGATCCTGTTGCTCCATCCAGTCAGTTTTTCGTCAGTTTAAGAGTGAGCGTGACGCATCCTTTGGTTAAGCATGCGGTTAGCCGATTTATTCAGGATATTGGTCCGATTTTCTCCGGACGTTTCGATAGTGCTTTGTTAGAAGACAACAGCTATGCTCATGCGGTGACAGAAACTTTAAAAGGGGTTGCGCGCAAATATGCATTTTGTCACCGAGAAGTCGAAGCAATGGAACTTAAAGGCTACAAGGTGATCTCCGGGTTGCTGGAAGCGTATCAACCCTTGTTGTGCTTATCGAGAGACAAATTCAACGCCGTTGCAGCGCAAGAGAAAAACGCGCCGTTATTGGAAAAACGCTTATACAAGAAGCTATCGGGAAAGCATGTTAGAGCCTATCAGCAAGCGGTTTCTGGCAAGAATGATACCTTGGAATTCTATTATCGTTGTCGTTTGCTACAAGATTACATCAGTGGCATGACAGACCAATTTGCCTTAGATGAATATCGCGGATTAATGGTTATTGATTAGCGACGTTTGCTTGATACAGCTTCGCGTTGCAACAAACTCTGTGGGCGAGGTGCTTCAAAATACATGCCCTGAGCCAATGCGTTTTTGAAGGTTGAAATGCGGTTGAACTGTGTTTCAGTTTCAAGTTCTTTTAGCACCACTTCAATATTCAATGCGTCCAGCATTGTTACAACGGCACTTAAGTAGGCGAGGTTATCCTCGCTTTGTACTAATGCACTGGTGATTTTGGCTTGATGAATTGGGTAAGTGCGCAAACATTCAAGACACGTTGAACCTGAGCCAAAATCGTCAATGGCTATTTTGCAGCCAAGGTTTGCGAGTTTGTGAATATTGGCGGTTCGAATGCCAGAGTGCCCACGAAAGGCCATTTCCGTGAGTTCAATAACCACTTTTCCCGGCGCGACTTGATACAAAGACAAGGTTTTTTCGATAAGATCGATAAGCCGCTCTTCTTCCAATTGTTTGTAAGATAAATTGATGGAGATAAACAACTCGTTATCAGGCTCTTGCGCTTGTAACACCTGTAGAGTGGATATCGCCGTTTCAATAGACCAATGCCCCATTTCCCAAAGCACATCCGCTTCTTCTGCACAGTGAATGAAGTTAGTCGCATTGTGGATTTTGTCATCGAGTAATAAACGCAAGTAGGCTTCATAGCCCACTTTCTTTTTGGTGTTTAAATCAATAATGGGTTGATAGTGCAAATCAAATAAGCGATTGGATACCGCGTGTTTAAGTTCTTTTTCAATTCGCTGGTTTTGCTCGAAGTTGCGTTGAATTTCTTTTTGAAAAAAGCACAACCGGTTACGTCCGCTGTTTTTAGCTTGGTATAGAGCAATATCTGCATGAGACAGCAACGATGAAATGCTTTGATCATGGCTTTGCTGCGCGGCGATGCCAATACTGGCGGTCATGTGAATGACTTTGCCATGGAATTTCATGGGGATACAAACGGCTTGAAGAATGCGTCTGGCTAAACGAATCGCATCGTTATTGCTGTTATCTCCGGAAACAATGAGCACAAATTCATCGCCTCCTAAGCGGGCAAATACCTCTTCGGTACGCGTAAATTCAGACAACCGAGCGGCAACGCATTGCAATACTTCATCACCCAAATTATGACCAAAGGTGTCGTTAACTTCTTTAAAGTGGTCGAGGTCGAATAACAACAAGGCTAACCCCGTTTGACGTCGCATTACTTTTGATTGAATGATGTTAAACGCGTTTTCAAAGAAACGCCGATTTGCGATGCCGGTGAGATGATCTTTTTCTGCGCGCTTTTGTGATTCCGTAAGTGCTTGTTTTAGCGACTCCTCTTGATGAGAACGGAATTTGGCGAGTGTCAGTGCTTTTACTAACGTGTGGGATGTGATTTCGCTTCTTTCTATCCAGTCGTGCGCCCCTTCAGAGAGCCATTGGTAAGATTGCGCTAATGTTTCTTGTTCACTAATAATGACAATGCCACAGCGCTGTTCTGAAGGAAGCGCGCGAAGGGTTTTTAGCGCATTGCTGTTAGGACGTTGCAGTAAGCTTTGGCTAAGCAGTAGTACATCGAAAGAAGTTTGAGAGAGTTGTAAAAGTGCCCCATCGAGAGAATCCACATCAGTAACCTGATGCACAGGAAAACAAGGCCCTAGCGCCTTCTTGATACTCGTTTTCTTCGATATGGTTGCTTCTACAAGTAATATTTTCATGTAACTTCTCTCGTCCCGAAATTTGGACAGCACAGAATCCACTTCTACCCCAGAATAAAGACTAGGCAAGAGTTTTCGTTTTCTCCAGTTTGCAGGCTAAATTGCAAAATTTTTATACATCTCTAGCCGTCGATTCCATATTCGCGGATAATCCTTTTCTTTTAAGAGGAGCGGGTAGTTGGACTTTTTATCGGTAATCGATAGCACATGGCTTTATGCCGCCTTGGCGCTATTGGCAGGTTGTACGATTCAAACAGCAGTAGGCTTTGGTATGGCGCTGATTGCCGCCCCTATCATTGTTATGATTAATCCGCTTTGGGTGCCTTACGTGTTAACCGTTACGGCATTAGCGTTAAGTTTAGGCAATACGTGGAATCAACGTCATGATATTCAATGGGAGCAGCTTGTTCCGCCTATGATAAGCCGTATCCCCGGCACGGTAATCGGTACTTGGGTGTTGGCGCTTATTGCGGTGCAATGGCTGCAAGTGATTGTGGCAGCTATGGTGCTGCTGACTATCTTCGTGACCATGAGAATGAAGCCGTTTGCTTCCACGCCTTTTAATATGGGCGTGGCAGGATTTGTTTCAGGCATCACAGGTACAACAACAGGCATTGGTGGGCCGCCTATGGCGTTGGTGATGCAGCACAGTGAGGGTAAGCACGCTCGTGCCAATCTTTCTGTGTACTTTGTGTTTAGCTGTGTCGTGTCGCTCATTGGTTATATGTGGGCAGGGTTGATGTCGCCTGATCAGTGGGTGGTTTCTATCACCATGATCCCCGTTGCGATTTCAGGTTTTTATTTAGGCAAGGTGCTGCGTCCGTGGGTTGATAACCGTTTTCGTCCGGTATTGCTTTTCACTTGCGGGGTGTCCGCCACCGTTGCTTTGGTTAACGTTTTCTTTTGGTAGTGGCTCATTTGGGGTGATGCTGTGGCTAAGCTACGGCATCACCTAACTCTAATGCAGAAAACTCACCGCTTGAAACGGGTTTGCTGAAGTAATAGCCCTGTAGCCTATCCACCCCGATTTCTTTACAAAATGTCATGTTTTCCGCCGTCTCAATGCCTTCGGCCACAATCGATAAATCCATTGAATTTAGCATGGCAACTAAGCCTTTCAACAAAGACACTGTTTTAGGTGGGCTGTTTAACGTCGGCATTAATGAACGGTCGATTTTTACTGTAGAGATGGGGAATGAATGCAGATGTTGAATCGAAGAGAACCCCGTTCCAAAATCGTCTAATGCAATTTTATAACCGTGATGTGAGAAGGCGTTTAAGGTTCTCATCACTTCGGACGTGTTGGTGAGCAGTACGGTTTCGGTAATCTCTATTTCAATTTGAGAGGGCAGTAAACTGTAATATTGTCGGCGTTTATCGAGATATTCCACTAAGTCTTTGTCGTATAGCTGTTGCGGCGAGATATTGATCGACATAATCAGGTTGTCGTCTAGCACATCTTGCCATTGATACAGTTGGCGTAATGCTTGGTCAATGATCCAGCGTCCTAAGTTCACAATCAATCCGGATTCTTCCGCAATGTGGATGAAGTGGTCGGGAAACACCAAACCATTTACCGGGTGTTGCCAACGAATTAATGCTTCACAACTGGTTAATCGCCCCGTCTTTGCAGAGATAACAGGCTGGTAATGCAGCACAAACTCGTTGCGTTCAAGTGCCAAGGGAATATCGTTTTCAATCTGATAACGACGCATAAATTGTTCTTTAATATCATCGTCAACAAAGCAAATTGTATTGCTGCCGATTTTCTTCGAGCAATGCTCTGCGATATCCGCACTGCGAAGTAATTCCCGTGCGTTTCTCGCATTTTGAGGATAAAAGGCAGCGCCCATATTAACATTGAGCTTAATGCTTTGTGCATCGACTTCTATAGGCCGCTTTAATGCATCTAATATACGCTGCCCGATGTCGTCTATATGGGCATACATTAGGTCGGAAAGCAAAATGGCAAACTCATCGCCACCGAGGCGAAACACCTGTTCGTTTTCTTGCAGTAGCCCGCTAATAATACGCGCCAAATGTTGCAGTACACGGTCTCCAGTTTCGTGACCATATGCGTCGTTTATCCATTTAAAGCGTTCGATGTTAACCATGACTAACCCAAGGCAGCGGTGGTTCATTTTGCTTTTTTCAACTTGGGTATAAAGCGCGGTGTCAAACATGTAGCGGTTACCCACATTGGTGAGAGAATCATGTTCTGCCATGTGTTTGACTTTTTCATAGCTGTCTCTGAGTTTTCGTTCTAACACGCAGTGTGCTTGCGCTTGAATGATGGTGTGGTTGAGCAGTTGTGGGTCTAATTCGTCTTTGGCTAAAACGCCATGCGCACCAGCGTGAATGCAATCTAAAACATGGGCTTTGTCATTGCTTTCACTCAAAATCACCAAGGTAGTTTGAGAGCTACTTAACCGCTTTTTTATCTCTGAAAGCAGTAAGGTTCCGTTGAGCTGCTCTACGCCATCGGAAATTAAAATTACGTCATAGTGCGTGATGTTAATATTCGATAAAGCGGTGCCGACATCATAAGAGCAAGATATAGAGTTGGCGAGATCGGTCTGTTTCACCATCTCTTCAATGTTTAGGCAATAATCCGGAGACTCATCAACAACGAGTAAATTCATCAAACTTCTTCCTTTTACAACCATGCTGAACTCGCACAGGCACGATGCGAGGTGATGCATGCAGGGACATAAATTGGTTGTAATTTAACCCTAGACCACTACCGTAAAAATTTCCCTTGCTGAAGTGCTCTAAAAATGTACAAAATTGTTACGTCTTTGTTGTGCCTTGTTTTTATTTTGGCAAACAACTTAGGAAGCAATAAACTTAGCCGATAAAACTGTGTAAACAGTGGATTGTTGAGTGCATTGGCATCGAAAGTCACTCGTGTAATTAAGCGTGAATACCCACCTAAATTGAGGAGCAAGGCCAAAATGGATCAAGATCCGAATCCTTTTTTTGACCCCGAAGTAGATATCGAAGCATTTTTAACACATTGCAAGGTAAAAGATTACCGTCGCCAAAGCATTGTGGTTCGCCAAGGAGAAAAGACCGATAGGCTCTTTTTCCTGCTTAAAGGCACCGTTTCCGTTATTCGCCAACACGAGAACGATAAAGACATTGTGCTCGCTTACCTGAATCAAGGTTCATTTTTTGGTGAAATGGGGCTATTTGATAAGCGACAAATGCGCAGCGCAACCATTCGCGCGAAAACAGCCTGCCAGATTGCCGAAATCAGCTATGCCAAATTTACTGATTTGAGCGCCACCCAACCTGGGCTCATGTTTACCCTTTCTCAACAGCTGACTAAGCGTTTGCAATCCACGTCTAAAAAGGTTTCCGATCTCGCATTTCTTGATGTCACAGGGCGCGTGGCAGCGTGTTTGTTAGATTTATGCAAGCAACCAGAAGCCATGACACATCCCGATGGCACATTATTGAAAGTTACCCGTCAAGAATTGAGTATGGTGGTGGGCTGCACACGGGAGATGGTGGGAAAAGTGATAAAAGTGCTAGAAGAGCAGGGCTTAGTGGCAACGGTTGGGCATAGCATTGTGGTGTTGCATCAAGACGATGTAATTGACGAAGTTGACGAGTAGCGCGTTAACGCGTGGCTTAACCCTGTTAATGCTTAGGGTTAACGCCACTTAAAACAACAGACAATTCCTCTAAGCATGTGATCCATGCTTGATAATGCAAGTTGTAGTCTTCTTCATCATTGAAGTTACTGTGCTTGAGATGAATTTGTGTGGTTTCTGCATTGACCTCAACGAAATCAATATCCACTTGGCTTTTGTGATCCTCATCAAGCCAATGCCAAGTGAATTGCAGCTTTTCGTCTTGAACGACTTTTAAATAATACCCTTCCAAAGTGTGGATGTTGTCGAGGCTATCGGAAAGCCTTAAATAGAACTTACCCTTCTCGGTAGGATTGGACATCGCTTGCTGCACAATCATGCCAAGTGGACGAAACCACTGTTGTAGTAATTCAGGAGAGATAAAGGCATGATAAACCGTTTTTAGCGGTTTGCTGAATGTGACGTCCAAATTAAGTGAGCGCATAGTGTTCCTTAGAAAATGACTGGGCGTCTACCGTCTTAAAACCCATCGTATTTTGGTTAATGAGCCAAGCATTTTATAGCGTAATGTGACGATTATCTATCGGAAGTCAAAGATGAAGTTAGGAATAGTTTTCGGAAGTGGAGCGGCTCGTGGGTGGGCGCACATTGGCATCATGAATGAGCTTGCCAAAATGGGTATTAAACCTCACGTAGTGACTGGCACTTCTATCGGGTCGTTAGTAGGCGCCGCACTGGCGGCAGGCAGGTTAGAAGAACTTGAAAGCTGGGTGCGAGGGCTTACCAATTGGCAAGTCTTAGGGTTATTGGATTGGGGGCTGGGCAAAGGCGGTTTAGTCAGCGGGCAACGCGTATTTGAAAAGGTAGCAGAAACCATCGGCGGCTTAACCTTTGACGAACTAGACATGCCTTTTGGGGCGGTTGCGACGAACCTACAAACCGGACGAGAAACATGGCTAACCGACGGCGAAGTGAAATCTGCGATTCGATGCTCATGTGCGATTCCCGGTTTGCTTGCTCCCGCACGTCATGAAGGGCAATGGCTGGTGGATGGCGCCACGGTGAATCCTATTCCTGTTTCCTTGTGCCGCGCGCTGGGTGCTGATTTTGTGATCGCGATTGACCTAAACTCAGACAAATCGCACAAAGTGGTTAAGCGCTTAGAAATTGAAGCACGCAACAAGCGTGAAGAAGCCAAGCGTCGTCAGGCAATTGAAGCCAAATTAGAAGCGGAGAAAAACGAGCAAAATGCGTTTGCACGTTTACTTTCATCAAGCAAAGAGTATTTACAGCAGGTGTCCGATAAACCCTCAGAAGACAAAGCACCGGGGGTATTTGCGGTGATGTCGGGTTGTATCGACATTATGCAAGATAGGATTACGCGTTCGCGTTTAGCGGGGGAGCCGCCTGATGTGTTACTTCAGCCCAAAGTGGGCGATTACGGGATCATGGAGTTTCATCGAGCTGATGAGATTATTGCCGAAGGCGAGCGCTGCGTGATTGCGTCTAAAAACATGCTGGAATATGAGTTAGAGCATTTTTCTCATAAATTGAGTGCGCTGGATGACGTGCTTTAACAATACGGTTAAGGCGCGCCTCAGCGCACCTAACCTGCTTGTTCAACTTCATTTAATGAAGCCAACGCCTTGCATTTACAGCTTATGGTTAAGCTTGCATCTACAAAATAAAGCGGCTTAAATCTTCGTTATCCACGAGTTCGTCTAAGTGACCTTCAACGTATTTGGCATCGACAACGAGTTTGTCACCGTTCTTTTCAGACGCATCAAATGAAATTTCTTCCATCAAGCGCTCCATCACGGTGTGTAAGCGACGTGCACCAATGTTTTCAATCGATTCGTTTACTTGCCACGCAGCGTGAGCAATGCGATCGATGCCATCTTCGGTGAAGGTCACATCAACGCCCTCAGTAGCCAGTAGCGCTTGATACTGCTCTGTTAGCGATGCGTTAGGTTCCGTTAGGATGCGTTTGAAGTCATCGGTGGTTAAGGCGGAAAGCTCAACACGAATCGGTAAACGACCCTGAAGCTCAGGAATTAAGTCAGACGGTTTCGACATCTGGAATGCACCAGAGGCGATAAACAAGATGTGGTCGGTTTTAACCATGCCGTGCTTGGTGTTCACCGTTGAGCCTTCAACTAATGGTAACAAGTCGCGCTGTACGCCTTCACGAGATACATCGGCGCTGCTTGTGCCTTCGCGCTTACAAATTTTGTCAACTTCATCAACGAAAACGATGCCCGTTTGTTCAACCGACTCAATGGCTTTGTCTTTCAGCTCTTCTTGGTTAACCAGCTTGCCTGCTTCTTCTTCAATCAACAGCTTCATGGCTTCTTTAATTTTAAGCTTTTTCTTCTTCTTTTGAGAGCCGCTTAAGTTTTGGAACATGCCTTGAAGCTGGTTGGTCATGTCTTCCATGCCAGGAGGCGCCATGATTTCAACGCCAACCTGTGGTAAGGCAACGTCAATTTCAATTTCTTTGTCGTCTAAGCTGCCTTCGCGTAGCTTTTTGCGAAACACTTGGCGTGTGCTTGATGAGGTATCAGATTCTTCTTTTTCGCCCCACTCATTTTGCGCAGGCGGAAGTAACACATCTAATACGCGCTCTTCGGCGGCTTCTTCTGCACGAAATTGTACTTTCTTCAGTTCTTGCTCTTTCGTCATTTTCACGGCGATATCAGCAAGATCGCGAATAATTGTTTCAACTTCTTTGCCCACGTAGCCCACTTCGGTGAACTTAGTGGCTTCAACCTTAATGAAAGGCGCGTTGGCAAGTTTGGCAAGGCGACGAGCAATTTCAGTTTTACCCACACCTGTTGGACCAATCATTAAAATGTTTTTCGGTGTGACTTCTTGGCGCAGCTCTTCTTGAAGCTGCATTCTGCGCCAGCGGTTACGCAATGCGATAGCAACTGCGCGTTTGGCGTCGTGTTGACCGATAATGTGGTTGTCCAACTCGTGAACAATTTCTCTGGGAGTCATTTCAGACATGTAATTGTTCCTTAGTAATCTAGTATTTCAACAGTTTGGCTATGGTTTGTGAAAACACAAATACTGCCAGCAATGGTGAGCGCCTTTTCTGCCATGTCTTTGGCATTTAGCTCTGTGTTTTCCAACAGTGCAGTGGCCGCTGCTTGAGCGTATGGTCCGCCAGAGCCAATGGCAATTAAATCGTGCTCTGGTTGAATAACGTCGCCGTTACCCGTAATGATAAGTGATGCAGTGGAATCCGCGACGGCAAGCAAGGCTTCAAGCTTTCTTAGCATGCGGTCTGTGCGCCAATCTTTGGCCAGTTCTACGGCGGCTTTGGTTAGGTGCCCTTGATGCTGCTCAAGCTTGGCTTCAAAGCGTTCAAAAAGGGTGAATGCATCGGCAGTGCCGCCAGCGAATCCTGCCAGTACCTGATCTTTGTACAAGCGTCTTACTTTGCGGGCGTTACCTTTCATCACTGTGTTGCCAAGAGAGACTTGACCATCACCAGCCATGACAACTTGGTTGCCTCGACGAACGGATACAATAGTAGTCACGTTATTTCCTGTATTCTAGTAAGCGAGCCAAGTGCTCGCTCGTTAACTTAAGACGATTTCTCTCAAGTGGGGATGAATAAGGGCTTTTCAACCCTATTTGCGTTCCCAAATACGACAGGTTGTGATGGAGGCGCGCTGTAATTTGTGGCGATGTCGTTCAGCGGTTCGCTTGCTGGTATACGGGCCAAGCACAACCCGATGCCATTTGCCGTTTTTCCCGTCGGTTGTTTTCACTTGGGATTCCAACCCTTGGAAGGCAATTTTGGCGCGCATGGCTTCAGCCTGCTCTAATCGACGGAACGAACCACATTGCATAATGTAGTTTTTATTGGCGGCTTGTTCTTCTGGCAATTCTACTTCTACCGTGGTTTTAGGATCCGGCAGAATCTTCATGAACTCCCACTTTTCTTTTGGTTTTTCTGGGAGCGTGTCTTTCGGTTGGGACGTCGATGTACGCTGCTTTTCAACCACATCGGCTTTTTCGTCCTTGATATACCAAAGAAATGCTACAAACCCGATGATTAAAATCAGGGTAATACTTAGTCTGATCCAAGGAAAGGGCGGGCGCGGTGGAGCAGTTTGCGGCGCTTGTCCTCGACTAACGTAATCTTTTGGAGCCATATCTCATCGTTTAAGGGTTGTTTCTGGAGGCTCATTCTACTGTTTGAACAACAGAGGTAAACCTCCAATTAATAAAATTCTTGTGGATCGACGTCTAAAGACCACCGAATTTTCGGGGTTAATGCATGAGACTCGATATGAGGCAGAGTGTGAAAAATCGCGCCATGCAAGGCGGCACGAGATTGACTTTGAATCACTAACTGAAAGCGATATCGCCCTTGTCGCTTCTCTAGTATCGCAGGCACAGGACCAATGGCTATCACCCCTTGTTGCTGGCGCAAAGGAAGCAATTGCGCTTGCAAAAAAGTATAAGCATCTTCTGCGTATTTCGATTCGGCTCGGAATAACGCTTGGTAGGTAAAGGGCGGTAAATTGCCGTATTGGCGCTCCATTAATAACAAGCGTGAAAAGTGACCATAACCATTGTGAATCAGGTCTTCAATTAATGGGTGCCCCGGATGGTGTGACTGCAACCACACTGTGCCCGGCTTGCTGGCTCTGCCGGCTCTTCCTGCAATTTGTGTGATGAGCTGTGCGAGTTGTTCTGCCCCTCTAAAATCGGCGCTGAATAAGGCGCTGTCGATATCCACTACAACAACCAAGGTTACGTTGGGAAAGTGGTGTCCTTTCGCCAATATTTGTGTGCCTAGTAGCAATTGATGCTTGCCGCTATGAATGCCCTCTAGGGTTTGATTAAGGTTTTGTTTTCCGCGCATCGTGTCGCTATCAATACGCACCGAAGAATATTGCGGAAATAGGCTCTGTAAGCCTTGCTCTAGTTGTTCTGTGCCCATGCCCTGAGGGGAGATATCGTGACCGTGGCACTGTTGGCATTGATTGGGTAAATAACGGTGGTGTCCACAGTGATGGCAGTGTAACTGCTGTGATTGTTTATGCACTGTGTAAGGTTTATCGCAATGTCGACAGGTTTCAACGTGCCCGCAATCGTGGCAAATCAAGGCGGGCGCATAACCCCGGCGATTTAAAAAGACTAAAACCTGATTGCCTTGCTGCAAGTGATGCAGCATTTGCTTGATGGTTTCTGGTGCTAAACCAAATTGCAACGGTTGCTGGCGCAAATCTAAAACATGATAGCCGGATTTAACGGCGTTGCCTGCTCGTTCTTGCAGTTGGAAGTGTTGGTATCGACCGCTTAGGGCATTGTGCAAGCTTTCCAATGAAGGCGTTGCCGACCCCAGAATTAAAGGCACTTGCTCTTGTTTTGCGCGCATAATTGCTAGGTCGCGCGCGTGGTAACGAAAGCTGTCATTTTGTTTGTAAGAGCTGTCGTGCTCTTCATCAATGATGATCATCCCCAGCGATTTAAAAGAGGTGAACACAGAAGAGCGCGTGCCGATAACCAGTCCTAACTCGCCATTTTGTGCGCGTTGCCATATCGATAAACGCTCGTTGTCGGTCATGCCTGAATGCAACACACCCACTTCAATGCCAAATCGCTCTTGAAATCGAGAAACGGTTTGCGGTGTTAACCCTATTTCCGGCACCATCACCAGCACCTGTCGACCGGATTCAAGAACGGGCTCAATGGCCTGTAAATACACTTCGGTTTTACCGCTGCCAGTCACACCCTCAATAAGGCTTACGCTGAAGCTGTCTTGTTTTTGTTTAAGCGCACTGATAATCAGCGCCTGAGCGGGGGATGCGAACGGCTTTTCCGCGATGTTTAAGCGTGCATGCCAGTCGGTATCGGGCTTGGGAATCACGTCTTCTGATTCGATAAGCGCCTTTTTGGCCAGCTGTTTGAGTACTGCGGTATTAAACTGTTCTCTTAATTGCAGTTCACTGACGTCGTGTTTTTGCAGCTCTTGTAGCAAGGCTTGTTGTTTGGGCGCGCGTTTGAGCGAACTCAATGCTGTATCTTTGCCTGTTTCTGTGACTTTCCAATACGTTAAGCTGGGGCGAGCATTGGATTCACCCTTGCGTAATTTAGCGGGAAGCGCGGTAGTAAAGACCTCGCCAATAGGATGCTGATAATACCCAGCAGCCCAGTGCAGCAGGGTGAATTGTTGTTCTTGTAAAACGGGGGATTCATCAAGGCACTCGCGAACGGGCTTGAGCTTCGCAATATCCCATTCACTGTCTTGTTTTACTTCAAGAATAACACCAACAAGCTGCCGAGAGCCAAAAGGAACGGTGACTCTTTGCCCCTTTTTTGGGGAGATTTCAGTGGCGAAAGGCCATAGATAATCAAACCGTCTGCGTAAGGGAACGG
>CAXRCC010000192.1:0-5488 GCA_964228975.1 Paraneptunicella sp.
CGTGATAGCGGTGTTAGCAGCGGCGATGTCTGTATTGATGTGGGTAACGGCAGAATCGAGTTTGCCCTCCACATTCGTGATAGCGGTGTTAGCAGCGGCGATGTCGGTGTTGATATCGGCAACAGCAGAATCGAGTTTGCCATCCACATTGGTGATAGCGGTGTTAGCAGCGGCGATGTCTGTGTTGATATCGGCAACGGTGGAATCGAGCTTGGTGTCAACGGTCACAATTTTATCGTTAACAAGCTGTTTAACGGCATCCACTTTATTTCTAACATAGGCAACATTGGTGGCGTTTTCATCCACAATATTGTCTTCTAATTGTGGCATGTTGACGGTCATGCTTTGCGTAACCGCAAGGGTGCCGTGAACTTTGGCATTGCCGCCAACTTCCAGTTTGCTTTGCGGAGAAGCAATATCAATACCCACGCCCACATCGGTTTCCACAATGTTTGAATCGATAAGGTTTGTCCCGTCGGATTTAGCCAAGTAGTTGGTATTTTGAGAAAGAATATCCGGAAGCGCATCGATTTGGCTGGTGACATAAGCCACGTTGGTTGCGTGCTGCGGGTTTTGCGCATCAACATTGGTCACGCTAATGGCGTCGTTCACAATCAGGCGGTCGGTTTCAATTTGTCCGCTCACTTTAGCGTCGCCTGCCACTTCAAAATCGGTTGTGGGTGCAATAACACCAATCCCCACGCCGATATCGGTATTAACAATTGTGGAATCGATGAGGTTTTCGCCATTCCATTTGGGAACGAAGTTATTTAGGGTGCTGTTGATTTTAGGCAGGGCGTTGATTTGGCCTTGCAGGTTATCGGTTACCGCGAGCACGCCATTAATTGCACCGTTAACAAATTCTACATTGGTCGCGTGAGTGGCTTTTTCTGGGTTCACTACCGCAACGGATACACTTTTCTCGGCGACTAATTCGCCTTTCACTGTTGCGTTTCCTTGTGTGGTTGCATTGCCGCCAACGCTTAAGTCATTGGTAATTGTCGCGTTGTCTTGGGCGATTAAATCTTGAGTGAAAGTGGATGTGCCATTAACCGTCACATCGTTATCGAAGCTGGCCTGGTTTTTAACGGTAAGCTGCCCATCAAGCACGGCATTTTGTGTTAACGATAAACCGCCAAGCACGCTTACATTGCCCGTTAGGCGAGTGTCACCAAGCACGTCGAGCGCGGCTTGTGGCAGCATTAATTGAGGTAAGTTAACGCCAATGCCATCAGGGGTTTCTTTGATGCGAGATTGCACTAGCTTATTATTGCCTTCATCCCATTTTAAAACGTAATTCTCATCGAATGCCTCGGGCAATACGCTGTTAATTTCCTGCTCAACGTATTTTACATTGGTGATTTGCTCGGGGTTGGTGCGGTCTACATCATTGCTTATTGTCCCGGATGTTGCCGATACTGAGCTGGTGGAAACGGATGTGGCAGATACCGATGCCGCAGAAAGCGAATCGGCGGAAAGTGAGTTAATAACGGTAATTTGCTGCGCTTCAATTTCATTTGTGCTTTTTAATTTACCGCTAACTGTGAGTGAATCCGTTTCCATCAGGTTTGCCAGCACGCTGTTCGCGGTAATGTTGCCGGATACAGCTGCATTGCCCTCTACGTCTAACGCTTCTTCGGGGTTGGATTTGCCAATACCCACGTTAACATCGGTGTGAACTGAGTCAGGCTCTTCTACCCATTTAGGCGCGGTGGTGTCTTGGTTGAGGAAGTAGGAGAACGTGCTGTGTAATGTGCTAATTTTGCCAGATTTGTCGGCAATGCTTGCCGTGATAACGTGTTCGCCATTAGTGAGTTTGTCTGCGGGGAGTTGGCAGGTAACGGCTGATTCGGTTGGTGTTGAACACTGAGCCAGCAAATCTTCTCCATTTAGCAGCAGTTTTAACGTGGTGATATCCACCCCTTCCATGTCGTCGTGATAACTCACTTGAATCAAAGGAGGGGCTTCGTCGATATACACTTCTTCCGATGGCTCAATAATCGTGATCACTGGCGGCTGAAGGTCAATTTCACGGTTAAGCGTGAGAATTAAGCGAGGTGCAGAAGTACCTTCCCGTGAGCTAAATTGGATGATGCCTGTTTCGCTTTCCATGTCCTTTTTAATTAGCCAACCGAAATTGGGAACAACCTTATCGATCATTTCTTTTACGTCGAGGGTGAGGTCGAACTGGACTCTGGAGTCGAGTGGGATGATTTCATTTTGTGAGCGCGTCGCTGCCTTTGCGCTGTGCGTACCCGTTGGGTTGAATTCACCACCAAACCAACCTGCGGCTGAGCAGTTAAGATCACTGCAATCCCAAGAGACTTCAGACTCTTTCCAATCCGATATTTGTCGGTGTGCAGTCACCATGTATTGCGCGGTTGAGCCTTTTTCCGCCCAGTCGTAGTTCAACGTAATATCAAACTCCAAGAACGCCGATTCAATATCAGCGCCAGTGATGCCTGATGTAGCCAATTCTTCTAAGTTAAATTTGACCACGGTTCTGGCAACATCCGGTTCGGGTTTGACATCTAAAATCGTGCCAAGCCCATTGTTGGAGTTGGGTGTACCACGATTAATAGTGGCATCGGCACTGGCCGCTATTTCAATCGTTCTTGGTAGCGCTTGTGTCGATATGACTAACAGCGACGTTGCTAAATAAGGGGTCAGGCTCGACGTAAAGGAGGGTATTTTCATTGTGAGTTTTATTTTTACCTAAAATGGGTCTGGTAATTTACCATTATGTTTATTTCGTGCAGGGGATTAAAGGTATGTAATCGTTTACAAGATTATTAAATTTTGCACGTTTGTGAAAATTAGGTTTCAGTTAGGTGGGTTATTTATATTGTGTGTTGCTCGCTTTAATGAATCACGCATCAGCTTGATTGTTTCATAAATATCTTAATTCGTATTCACGTCAGTAATATGTCTCTTCTTTTTTGTCTCGACTATTTAATGAAAATGTCTATTGGGTTATTTAATTTCATTAAAAATAAAATGTGATGGCCTGTTTTTTCGCCTCATTTTTAGATTAACTTAAACCTTTTACATCGCTTTATTTATGGGCTTTAGTCCGCGCCAACATTTTCATTTCACTTCGATAATTGTCTTTGTTTTGTATTGATATGTAATGACTGTGTCTTGATTTTGTCATTGCTTAAGTAATGAGTGATCAAATTTTCTACGGTTTATAGACGCAGAGGTTATTTTTATTGTCTGTTTTTTCTGGAATCATAGTGTCAGTTAGGTAAATAAATGCGGCGTAAAAATACTGAATATCAAACGCCCCTTTTAACGCAGAATAGCAATGACAAAACGTCTTGAATGAAAAGTGCAGTATTTGCACAAAGACGTGACTACCCGTTTTGGACCGCAACTTTGGTTTTAGGCACTGCCATTGTTGACGGTTCCCTTCGTTTTACAGGCGAAAGTTAGCCCCATTTTTTGGGGTTAATCGGTGTAAGCACAAGGAAGTGTGATTCTAAATTTGGCTCCACCTAGGTGGCTATCGAGGATTTGAATGTTGCCTTGGTGAGAGTGAATGATGAGTTTGGCGATGGCAAGCCCAAGCCCATATCCTGCATCATATTCGACCATGCCGCTTTTCACATAGGGTTTAAACAGCTCATTTTTAATAGGCTCTGGTATACCTGGGCCATCGTCATCAATATCAATCGTGATGTGTTTTGTGTCGAGTTGTTTTAAGCAAACATGCAGGTGCAAGTGAGCATGTCGGCACGCATTATAAATCAGGTTAGACAGGGCGCGGTTGATGTGAATCAGATCGAGGCTGAACTGCACCTGCTGCGTTAGTTCGTTAATGAGCAGCGTTTTGGATGTGCCCAAGTTAAAGGCTTTATTGATGATCTCTTCCAAATCACTGATTGAGCAAGGCGTGGGTTTTAACGCCAGCGTTTGGCTTTGCTCTTTAGTGTGATTCAAAAACTCATTAATCAACAGTTCGATTTCAAGCAAATCATCTTCAATGTCGTTCACGATTTGGGTTTTGTCGGAAATCTCACTATCGAGCAGGGTTTCTAGCTGTAGCTGGGCTCTAAATACGGGTAAGCGTACATCGTGGGCAACCATATGCGTGAGCTTTTTATGCTCTAACATCAGGTTTTGAAGCTGCGTTGCCATTTGGTTTGTACGCTCGTTAATTTGACCCACGCGGTGCAAGGATTTTGTGGAAGTGCGCGCTGATAAGTCGCCTTCGCTGATGGCGATAAGAGTGTGTTCAATCTTGCGCAACTTACCCTGTAAGCTAGTTAATCAAAACGAAATACCCACACCAAAGAAAACGCATAACAACACAATGCCGATTAACGCCATGCTTTCCCGGTGAATAAAGTCGGGGCTTTTCACGTCCTCTTGTGCAATGTAAAACTGCGCAGGTTGGCCAATACGAAAATACCCTGTTTTTAATTCGTGGATCTAAACCGGTTGTGTTTGTAAATTTTCCTTTGCCCAATCAGGGAGCGCAGCATATGCAATAGGCTTGAGCGTAATTTGGTTGTTCTGACCAATAAAGTGCAAGGCTTCTTGGTATTCATCTGCCGACATCGATGGTGCCAGCTTATCTAAAAAGGTAAGCTCAGGTGTCAGGTTTTTGGTTGCAATAACACTGTCGATATCACCATTAAATTCAACGTCTATAAAAATGTAGGTAGCTGAAAAGGCAAAAAAAGTGATGAGCAAATACGCATACAGAGAAAGAAACAGTCGTAGCATTTAACCTACCAAAAATCAGAGATAAAAACATATCCCGCATTGCGGACAGTCACAATGCCCATCGGCGGTGAACTGGTATCCTTTAACTTCCTTCTTAGCTGAGAAATTTTGTTGTCGACCGAGCGATCAAGGCCATTGTATTCGATGTTTCTCATGGCTTTGAGTATGTCTTCCCGGCTTTGAACTTCGTCTGCGTTTTCGGCCAAAAAGCGCAATAAATCAAACTCAGAAGCAGTAAGTGTGATGATTTCCTTATCCAAGGTGCAGCGCTGTAAATTCACGTTAATATTCAACTTACCGAAGTACAGGTGTTAAGATTTAGGTGGGCTTTCTTTGGGGGACTCGTCGCAGCGACGGCGCAGCAGTGCTTTTACTCTAGCTTGTAATACTCGTGGCTTGATGGGCTTGTTAACGAAATCATCTACGCCATTTTCAAGGGCAGTGATTTGATCTAAATCGTCGCCGCTGGCGGTGAGCATCAGGATTTTCCCACAGAAGTGTTTTCTTATTTTTTGAACGATATAAATGCCGTCCATATCGGGCAAGATAAGATCGAGAATAATCAGTCGAGGCGAGTGAGATTCCAGTTTTTGCAGTGCTGTTTTTAGAGAGTAAAAAAGGCGAAGTGAACTATTCTAAAGCAGCTTTGCACTAGTTTTGTGAAAGTGTTTGGGTTAAAAATCTTCTCAAAAATTCATGTTGTTGATTTTCTTACGTTATTTTAATTGGCATTGTTTGTGTATTTGTTTTTACCAAT
>CAXRCC010000193.1:0-16537 GCA_964228975.1 Paraneptunicella sp.
ACTTTTTGCTTGTATAACGGCCGATTGTACTGTATAAAATGCGCCCTCGTTGAATTAGAGTAGGAATGGCGTGCGTTTGTAACGGCATAAGATAGTGTCGTCATGAGTATTCAACGCGGTTAAATACGATTCGCAGCCAGATTAAGTACAGATTTACAGTCAAATTTGGAGACAAATGTAATGTCCAGAGTATGTCAAGTGACTGGCAAAAGACCTACAGTAGGTAACAACCGTTCGCACGCGAACAACGCTACTCGTCGTCGTTTTTTGCCAAACCTACAATCTCACCGTTTTTGGGTTGAGACAGAAAATCGTTTCGTAAAATTGCGTGTATCCACTAAAGGTATGCGTATTATCGACAAGAAGGGCATCGATGCAGTGTTAACTGACATGCGTGCTCGTGGCGAAAAAGTGTAAGGAATAAGAATCATGCGCGATAAAATTAAATTAGTTTCTAGTGCTGGTACAGGTTTCTACTACACTACTGACAAAAACAAGCGTAACATGCCGGGCAAAATGGAGATCAAAAAGTACGATCCTAAAGTTCGCAAGCACGTTATGTTTAAGGAAGCAAAAATCAAGTAATTCACTGGTTTTGTCTCCAGCAAAAACCCGGTTTTTATGCCGGGTTTTTTAATGTCCGCATTTAACTATTTTTGCTGTCAACGTATCCGTTTACGAGTTACAAAAGGTTACTTCTCCGTCAGTTGGCTTTTTTTCCTTCATTCGTTACACTGACTCATCTCTGATATCGATTAACTTGTTGCCCTATTTAACTTTTTACCCTTTAAAGTCGTATAAAAAGCAAGTTTTACATCAACTTTAAGTCCTTTCTTACATGTTAAAACTGTCCCAAAAAGCGTGGAATAACGTCATTATTTTCGCCATGTTGTTCATGGTTTACCTCTTTTCTATTAGTAATGAACTGATGGTGAAAAATGGGGAATCTAGGCTGCGTTTTTTATTGCCTGAACACAGTGTCGTGATGCGCATAGAGTTTGCGGACGTTATCGTTGAAAGACAAGGGCAAAGCTGGATCACACATGGTTCTGATCGTTACCGAATGGAGCAGCTGCAATCCATGGTACACAATTGGGGGCAAATCGTGATTCAAGAGCAGGAACCCCAAGTTCTTCAAGCACCTTATATTGTGACCATTCAGTTAGCGGGTGAACAAAAAGCGCGCGTATATCAGCTAGAAAATCATGAACTTGGCTTATTATTTAACCATGAAGGCCGCACATTCTTTACCGATCAGGCACAATTAGAATCACTCGTTCCTCTTTAATTTATTGAAAAATCCCCCCTTATTGATTAAGTTTGAATTCAGGAAGGCATTATTTGTAGGCTATGCCACACTTTTTAGGGCTTTGGAATAGGGTAAAAGGAAAATGAGGAACTTATGGAGCTTTGTTGTTCATGATGTGGGAACGACGAGTGCTAATATTTGGATAGGTACATTGCATGCCTATTTGAAAAAACCGGAACGGATGGTTGCTAAGGTATGCGATGGAGAAGGAAACTTATTGCAAACGCAATATGTGAATAAGGATCAATGGAATAGGCCATTTCCCTGCCTTCAACAACGTTTCTGTTATTTGCTTACCCTTTATGATCTGTCTCCTTTCACGCGTTATCGCGTGTCGTTTTACGCTCAAGAAAATGGACAGGAAACAGAGATCAGAGAATCAGAAGTTGTTTTCGATACGTTAGGTTCCTCTTTAGCGGATTACCCTAAAGGGCTGAATATTGCGATTGGAAGCTGCTTTTCAGAAGAGCATGACGGCGGCAGTGTTTCCACTGCTTATACAACCCTGTACCGGGCGAATATTGAAGACATCAGCCCGCATTTTAATTTCCTTTTGGGAGACCAGGTTTACCTCGATGTTGGTGTTGATTCGCTCAATATGGATTCAAAAGAAATCCAAGAGCGAATTGCTGGCGATTACGCGGTGAGCTGGCACGCACTTCGCGGTGTGTTCCGACATGGAGCAACGTGGTTTCTCGCTGATGATCACGAATTTTGGAACAATTACCCATTTGTTTCTGGCCCATATCCTTTCATTCAAGCCCTGCGCTTAGACCATGTTCGTGAAGCTTGGGAAGGCGCTTCACGTGAAGCTGTAGACAACATCCAGCGTGTTGAAAATGTCAGGTTTATTAATATTGGCAGTGATCTGTCGTTTTGTATGGCTGATTTTAGAACGCGCCGGACCGAGTTTCAGTTACTCGAAGAAAGAGAATTTGAACAAATATTGAGTTGGATCGCGGCTTTGAAATCGCCCGGAGTGCTGGTGATTTCTCAACCACTGGTGGATGCGCACGGTAAAGAAGATAAAAAGTTACCTGATTATGCTCAGTATCGAGCGCTAATTAAGGCAATGCAAGAAGGTGAGCACGATATCCTAGTCCTTGCTGGCGATTTACATTGCGGACGTGTGTGTTCGTTTCAGTTTGTTGAGGCGGGTCGAAACAATACTCAGCGAATGCTGCATGAGGTTGTTGCTTCTCCGCTTTCTAATTTATGTGGCCCTACAAGCTTTGCTACGCGCACAACTTGTGATAGCGATAGACCTCGCACATTTCCCCCTACGCCTGTAGCTGGCGTATCTCAGGGGCAACTGCAATACCCTAATGAGTGGTGTGTTTCAACCGAGTTTTCGGTGAGTGATATTCGTTACTTAAAGGAACGGACCAAAGAGCACTTTAAAACGCTGAATTTCCAAAAACGCGATGGAGGTATCGAAGTGAAAGTGCGGGCGTGGTGCGTGAGGCACATCGATGAGAAAACAGGTTTAGCAAGGGAAGACTTCAATGAGCCTATCACCCTCTTTTTGAGATAACACATGAGAGGCTAATGTGTGTATTAGCCTCGTTTTAAGTTGTGCTTACTTTTGGCATTTAGGGCAGAAAACAGAGGCCCGATTATTCAGCTTCATTTCTTCTAATGGCGTTTCGCACGTAATACATGGTTTACCTGCACGTCCATAAGCAATTAATTCCTGCGCGAAGTAGCCGGGCTTTCCGTCACCCCCCACAAAGTCTTTGAGTGTTGTTCCACCTTGGTGAATGGCATTTTCAAGTATTAATTTCGATGCCGATACAAACTTTTGGTATTGATTTTTACTGACTTTTCCCGCGGGTTTATCCGGGCGAATGCCCGCGCTAAACAAGGCTTCTGTTGCGTAAATATTGCCAATGCCGACAACAATTTTCTGATCCATTACGAACTTCTTCACAGCCGTCACCTTTCCTCTGGAAAGTTGCCATAAGTGTTCTGTATTGAATTCATCAGAAAGTGGCTCAGGGCCAAGGCTGGCAAGCAAGGCGTTATCGAAAGGGTGTTCACCCAGCCAAAGAATGCAGCCAAAGCGCCTTGGGTCACAGTAACGCAGCACCGTGTTATCGTTAAAGATAAAGTCAGCGTGATCGTGCTTTTGCGCGGGGGCATCATCAAGCACAACACGTAAGCTGCCCGACATACCCAGATGGACCATCAGTGTGCCATTAGTGCTGCCACAAAAGTGAAGCAAAAGGTATTTTGCTCTGCGTGTCACTTTTTGTAGCGTCGCATTTTCTAAAATACTTTCTAAATCTTCGGTGATAGGCCAGCGTAGCTTCGGTTGGCGAATAACAACTTGAGAAACGGATTTATTGATCAGATGAGGTTCGATCCCACTCTTCGTGGTCTCGACCTCTGGTAATTCTGGCATAAACTTATTGCTTATTAGTGAATTTTTCTAGGAGTGCTTTTTCTACGATAGGATGACAAAATTCGTTCACTCTGCCTCTGTGCATGGCGACTTCTTTTACGAGTGTTGACGAAATAAAAGAGTTTTCTTCAGCAGGAGTAAGAAAAACACTTTCTAACTCTCTGTTTAACCTGCGATTCATGTTTGCCAGCTGAAATTCATACTCAAAATCTGAAACGGCACGCAAACCCCGGATTAAAATGCTGGCATTTTGCTCCTTGGCAAAATCGGCGAGTAGCCCTTTAAAGCCAATCACTTCTACGTTGTCTAAATGGCCAGTAATTTGGCGCACTAAACCTACGCGTTCTTCAAGCGTAAATAAAGGTTTCTTGCTGGGACTATATGCGACACCTACCGTTACTTGGCTGAACAATTTAGATGCGCGCTCGATAAGATCGGCATGACCATTTGTAACCGGGTCGAATGTACCGGGATAGATAGCTTTATTCTTCATAAGAGGTTTCTTTTCGGTATAAATTTTACTCCGCGAACTCATACTCTAACGCATCATGAATATGCATTCCACCATAGGAACTCGCAAAAAGAACCCGGCATTATGCATGAGGAGAGAAAAATATGCACATTTTTAAGACTTAGCTGCAATGTCGCTAAATGCTTTAAGCATCTCTGATATTGGAATATCGTCGACAATAGCGCGCCCATACAGCACTTTGTTTGCGTTTACAGGCTGCCATTGCTTGGCTGATTCACGCATTAATACAAGCTGTTGAGCATTTAATCCCGATGCTAAATGCATAACCGCTGTTTCCACCGTAATCACAACATCACTTAAAGATAATAGTGCAGGTAATTGAAAAAAATGGTCAGTGGCAGAAAAAGCGTCGATGTTTAACGATTTAAACTCTGGTGTTGCTGTTATTTTGTTTCGAATATTATCCAATTCAGCAGGAGGGAGGTTGAGCACAAAGCCTATGCCACTATCTTGACTCGCGATGCCTTGAATCAGCTTGACCAAACGCTGCCATGATAAATCGCGCTTTGCCGTTGTTGATAACGGGTTAATTAATACAATCTTTTGGGTGGCTGCATTGCGGGCTTTAAAGCGTTCAACCCAAGCTCGCATTTCATCGAGCTGGTTTTGCGGCACGCTTAATCCGAGTATTGGCATTTTGGCATCAAAGCGAAGGCCAAGCAGCTCAGAAAGTTGAACTCGGTATTTGTCATTGATGTGGGCAACATCAGGCGTGTTATCTAAATTGGTAAAAGCATCAATGTTTTTAAACGCAAAGAACTTTTTCAGCCACTTTAGTTTAGGCTTAGTTTGTGTCCCTGCAATGTAACCTGTTGGTGAGATTTGGCGCGCAATGCGTGCAAAATTCTCGGTTCGTCTTTCAGCATAAAAGACAACAAGATCGTACCCCTTCGCAGCGGCATCAGCGATAATTTGCTTCCTTTCTTGTTTGCTTGCTGCAATGGGGTAGAAGTGGTTAACGTGCGTTTCGGTGCTTAACCATTGCCCCAAAACTTGGCTACGACCCGCATGCCAAGGTTTGGGTTTCGCACGACAGTCATCAATCCAGATATCCAGCTCAATGTGAGGGTAGCGGCGTTTTAGCTCAGCCAAAAATCCGCGTTGGTAGTAGTAATCACCAATCGCGAGATGGGTCATGTAGAGCACGCGTTTTGCGTTACGCCATTGCTCATCGGAAACTAATTGCTTCAATCTACCTGCCTCAATCGTTGATTTCCCTACCAACGGTAAAATGCTGAAACTCGGCTAAAGTTATCGCCGAATACATCTCGTCCAGCGTAAACGCCTAAACCATAAAATCCTTTGGAAGTGGCGTAGCTGTATTCCGCTTGTACTTCATAAGCGGTTTGGTAATTAGTGAATTCTCTGCTTTGGTTACGAATTGCGCGCAAGGTAACGTCCAAAATTTGGTTAGACGCTAAATTCCAGTTGACGTTAAAGCTGTGTGCTTGCGCTGGCGTATCATCACTAAAGGTTCGGTTATCGCCACCCCAGTGACCCAAAACATTGCCTTCATTGGTGTAACCTTGTTCGTATAAGTGGTGAACATACCAAGCGGTTGTCCAGTCAGAGAATTCGTATCTTACTGCGATATCGTCGGTTAGCATCGGCAAGTAAACCCCAAGAGAGAACGCATTGTTCCCCAAGCTAAAGTTACTGCGATTAACCGTATCTTCCCCGGCGTATTCTGCATAAACAGAAATCGGCATGCCTAAATGGAAGTTGTATTTTGCGGTAACAGACGCCTGCTGGTTCCCGAACTCAAAGTTAGGATCGGTGCCATCTGAGCCGTCAACGTTATCTTTGCCCGCAGGGTTAAACAAAGCTTCCGCCAAATCACCCAATGAAACTGAGCGCTTGCCCCCGCCGAATTGTAAGGTTCTGTTTAAGCCAATGGTGAGGTTTTCGATGGGCGAGAAACTCACATGTAAGCCTGCATGGCGAGGTTTGCCTGGGAACACTTCATCGCCAAGGCGAATACCTTCTACGCGTTCAAGCTCGCTATAAAACATTTCGTAGCGAATATCCCAGCTGGTAATGGGTTTGGCATTACTGATGGTAATAGAGGGTGACGCTTTGGCATTGGTACTAACGAGCATGGCGCTGTCTTGGAAAGGTGAGAACCAATGATCGCGAAAACCCACTTCAATTTGGGCGTATTCAAAGCCAAAACCAATGTGCGTGCTGTGGTGCTCTAACCCTTTATCGTCGGAATATTGCGCGCCAACTGCACCATATAGGTAAGGGTTAACAAATGCATATGCCGTTCCAGAAAAATGGTACTGGTTTTCAGCGGTCAGGCCTCGCTGGTTTGGAATCGACTTCGTTGTGTCGTTACTGCCAGCAACTTCTGCGCCTAAATTCGCGACGAAGGTTTTCTTCTTATAGCGCGCTAAATAGCTACTTAAGCGCTGATAAAGTGCCGGATAATCTTTTTTGATAAGCTCTAAACGGGCTAATAAGTCCGTTGCTTTGTAGGGCTTTGTGAGTGGAGCACTAGGTGTAAGTGCAATCACCTTCTCGATATGCGCCTCAACTTCAGGCGCTATTTTAAGTGGCAAATACGGCGATATACCTTGAGCGGCAGCAGATGCCGTGAATAGCGGTGCTGCGACTAATAACGAAGTAATAATATGGCGTTGCATCGGAAGCTAAAAACCCTTGGGATAAAAACTGCGGCTATTCTAACAGCATGGTGTAAAACATCCATGACCTAACCTTCAACTCCTGTAAAAATGTGTAATTTGTCGTGACTGGCTAACTTCCTCATAAAGCCCGGTTTATTCATATAATCCTCATGGTTAAAAAACTCACCTCTTTCTAGTATGTCGCTTCACAGAACCTGGTTTCGTCCGTTTCTGTTTTAGTGTTGTAACGTATGGAGGAAAGCAGTAATGAACCGTTTTTTATGTCGTTTAGGAGTGATTGCCGTGCTGTGGGGAGGGGCCTACCATGCGCTCGCTTACGATAATGAGCTTTGGATGTCATTTACCAAAAAGCTGTGGGATAACGCGAGCGATAAGCAGCCCGCTACAACGAAAATATCTTGGTATACCGAGCTGCGTCAGCGGGATGATGGACGCGATAACTACGGTGCATTTAACGGTTTGATTTTGCGTCACGATATCAATCCTTATCTTCAAGTGGGCGCGGGTGTGAAACACATCGCACTGCGTAATCGAGATCGCTCCTACGACCCTCGTTTCAGAACCGAATTAGAAATTACGCCAAAATTGCCTTTCGGTGAAAACAATCAATTCAATATTAGCCTCAGAAATCGCTGGGAAATGTTTAAAGATGAAGGCAAAAAAGACTTAAACCGTATGCGTCACCGCCTTCAAATCAACGGCAAAATTCAGGGGCAAGGTTGGCTAAAAGGTTGGTACATCAGCCATGAACTTATTTATAACCTTCGCGCAGGCCACTACGATCTGCGTCAGTATCGAATGATTCCAATCGGATTGAAATTCAACATCAATAACACGCCCGTGAGTGCTTTTTACATGTTGGCACGAGGTCCCGGTAACCCACATGGGGACAATTATGATCACGTCCTCGGATTCAGCTTTGCCCTATAGGGAGCGCACGCATGCAAAGTCAGGACTTGTTATCTGTATTGAGGACGGTGAAACGCAAAGCCAATGTTGCCGTTATCTATTCCGGCAACCCTAAAGAAGCACGAAATGTGTTGTTTAAAAGCCTTAACCCTCGTACTTGGAAAAGCTACCAGCGGGTGGCGCAGGACATCGTTGAAGCACTCAAATTGCTGGGTTTTAAAAACGTGTTTCTGTTTAAAGAAGGGGCAGAACTCACTCGTAAACTCAAGCAACATAATATTCAGTACGCTTGGTTAAATTCGGGTGGCGTACAAGGGTTTGATGCTGCTGGGCATTGTGCGGCAACACTACAAAGCCTAGGTATTCCTTATGTTGGCCATACGCCGCTGCAATCGTCTTTAATGGATGACAAAGTTTTCTTTAAACACTTTTTACTGGGAGCGGGATTCAGGACTGCCCCTTTTTTAACCTGGCACCCAAAAGATCATAAACGGCATCAGGATCACATCACCTTTGAACAAAAGCTGAAAAATATCTTCTCTTGGGATAATGGTCGTTGTGTTGTTAAACCTGCAACAGGGCGCGCCTCTCAGCATGTTTATATCGCTGAAAATATGCAAGATGTGTTGGCGTTGTGCCAGAAGGTTTATTCAGAAACAGGGAATAAGGTGTTAGTTGAGCAGTTTTTATCTGGGCGAGAATATTGTGTGGCAGTCATGGGAAGGCCTATCAATGAAAAAAGCAGCAAATCCAGCTGGTGGATAAACCGACATCAGTCGACTTGTTGTTTTGCGCACCTTGAGCGCGTGCTTGAAGACAAACACAGTATCTTTACTTCAATGGATGTCAGGCCCATCAACGATACGGTGGTGAGAAAGCTCTCCCACGATAGCGATGGTCACATTATTCAAGAGCTTAACGCTGTTGCGCAATCCTTATATAACCGCTTGGGATTGCACGGGCTGATTCGCCTCGATTTGCGTATGGATGCAGCAGGGCGCTTGCATATTCTCGAAGCCAATCCAAAGCCCGATTTAAAAGCCCCTGAAGGGAATGTATCGAGTTTGGTCGCCATGGGCATTGAGCAAATCGGCTTAAATTACCCAGAACTTATTGAGCAGCTGTTTATTCAAAGTTTGGATTATCACTTAAGTTACGCTGTTACCCCATCTCAACTGAGCTGGATGCAAACTGATCCAGAGCTGGAACAGTCGATAGACGGGGTTGCACTATGAATATGAGGCCGCGCTTACAAACGCTGTTTAAGAATATTGTGTCGTTACAGTTAGTGATGCTGCTTTCTATTGGCTTGCTGTTTTTTATCGGGATTGGTGAATCTTATCGTGTGGCCCCGTCGTTAATTCTCACCAACCTGTGCAACCAAGGCAAATTGCTGAAAGACTCCATCGATACCAGTTTAAAGTTGGGCTTGCCTATCGAATACCCGGGATTTCAGTCTCGGGCGCAAAATCTTGCTCACCAAAGCGAGCTGATTGCCCATGCTCAAGTTGTTGCAAATAGAGCGAAGGGCGATCAAGGCGTTTTTGGTGGGCAGGTGTTAACGTGCGACATGAATGGCAAAGCGCTATTAGAAACCATCAAGATTGATTGGATGGGTGTGGTATTGCAAGAAGTGCCCAATCAAATGTTTGAAATTGAACTCATGCTGGAAGATAAAATTGGTCCGGTAGGCAGTTTAAACGTGATAACGGAAAAAGGGGTTTTTAGCGAAGATATTAACCGCATTTTTGGTGATATTTTTATTGTTGTGTCGGTTTTGATTGGGCTAGTGCCCCTGTTAATTGCCCTGTTGCAGCAGCGCTTTGTTAAACATCAGGGCATGATTCAAAAAGGGCTGTATCACTTAACCTTTCTTGCTGTGGCGCTATTGATCATTGATTACCAAGTAGGCCTTTATGGCAACCAAATTAAGGCCCAATCACAATCACTCGCCAAGAATCTAACTGAGCGGCTAACGATCCCAACGCAGCTGGGCTTTGACCTTAATAGTGACTTTTCGGGTTATGAGGCTTTGCTCGCAGCGTATCGAGCTGAAAGCAAAGACATCAGCCATTTGTATCTATTAAAAGACGATTCAATTTTAGTGCGCTCTGTTGCTGTGGAATATGAAAGTGCCACGCCACTTTTGAATGAAGCCGGTGACAGCGCTCATCAAGATATGAGCCGGTTAACGGGGCTGCAAGTTTCCGCGTGTCGTGCGCCAGATGTGTTCGATCATCGTGGGGAATTCATCATGAATTGTTTAAACATTGATGATTCGGCTTATCGTGTGCTTGTGCAAACGCCTTGGACAAAAGTGTACGGTAAAATTTGGGATTCGAGTCGTAACTTCTTAGTGCTGTTTATTGCCTCAATTTTGATCTCGAACTTATTTCTAAATGCGCTGCTTTCCATTCAACGCATGAGCACCTTGCCACAAAAGCAAATCGATTCTCCGTATCAATGCGCCGTTGAGCCAGAGCAAGCCTTAGAGTTGGTTAAGCCTATTTTCGCTTTAGGCATTTTAATTGAAGCCATTAACTTGGCGTTTTTACCCGCTTACTTAGAAACCCTATTTGTTGGCTCACAGTGGTCGGTATCCAGTGTGTTTGGTGTGTATTTTGTTTGCTTTGCGGCGATTTTGCTGCCAGCCGGTAGGTGGGCAGAGTCCAACAAACTGAAATCCATGATGTGGATATCCCTAGTGATCAGCGCCTTAGCGCTTGCTGGCATGGCTTTCACCCGCGATCCTATGAGCATCATCCTTTTGCGCGGTCTTGCCGGAGTTGGACAGGGCATTTTGTTTATATCGGTACAAAGCTACTTGATTGAGATTGAAAGGCAAAATCCGCAAGTATCAGGGCCTAGGCAGCTGGTAATTGGCTTTAATATTAGTACGGTCTCAGGCGCGGCAATTGGCGCGCTACTCATGCCCATGTTAGGGGAAAGCGCTGTGTTTATTTTGGGCAGTTTAATCGGGCTGATATGTGCGCTTTATACCATGTACATGATTCAAGATATTACGCCGAATTGGTCGCCCATCAGCCGATCCCCACATAAAAATGAAACCTTAAAAGACAAAGTAATAAGAGGCTTCAAGCAACATCCGCACATGTTAATGCGTCGTTTAAAACAGCTTCTGAGTGACTTTGAGTTCAATAAAACCATTGTGCTTATCGGTTTACCTACAAAAGCGGTGTACACCGGTATATTGATCTTTGTGATGCCTATCTTTTTAAAGAGCATGGAACTTGATACTGAACTCATCGGGCAAATCCTGATTTTCTATTATCTTGGTGTGCTGTTAACTACCGTATTGGGTACCCAATTAGCATCGCTGATTCGTCATCCCAGAAATCTACTCATATTAGGCGTGCTTGGCAGTGGCGTGGGCATGATACTTATTGGTGGTGCGGAGTGGATGCTCACTTACTTCGATAACGTTGATTTGGTATTGCCTCACCGTCAAGATCCCCCAAATGTGCCGACGCTTCAACTCATGAGTGTGATTTTAGGAACGTTTTTATTAGGGCTTTCCCACGGTTGTATTCATGCACCTGTGATTTCTCATATCACTCATACGGCGCTTGCAAAAGAAGTTGGAGCCTCGACAACCGCAGCGTTTTATCGATTTTTAGAGCGTTTAGGTCATGTGTCGGGTCCTGCGCTTGCTGCGTATCTTTTCATCGACACAGAAGGGCAAACCGTCACGCAACAGTTTATTTATGTTGGCTCCAGCATTGTTGTGATGGGAGGGGTGTTTGCAGCTCTGAGTTATTCTCAAAAGTGGTGGCAGAAAAAGGAGGGATTGTCATGACGCTTAAAGGGTATGTGTTGCGGTGTACAAACGCATTAAAAAGCTTCACGGTCTGGCTTGCTTTCGGGGTGTGGAGTGTTTCTGCTAACCCAGCGAGTGAGCAGTTTTGTCAACGTCTGCAATCCCAATTTATGATGCAAGCGTTAGGTGAGCCAACGGAGTTTGCCTCTTCCGCTTATACCTGTGAAGTGGCGCCCGCTGCGTGGGCTGCCAATATGCATTTATCGCCCAACCATCCTGCACCTATTCTCGTTAAGCCGAAAACGCCCGCGGCAAATAGTCGCATTCAGCGCGTTTTGCTGTTGTCGCCAAAATGGTCCAAAGCTTACGATGAAACGAGCGCGACGATCATCGAACAATTTTACAGTCGCGGTGTAAATGCCGAGTACATTTTAGTGAATTATCTCGGCGATCAACACCTTGCCGACATTGCCATTGAAAACGCAGAAATGCAGCAAGCTGAATTGATTTACTCCGTGGGCTCGCCAGCAACTGAATACCTCTCTTTGATTTATGCACAAGGCGCTGTGCCAGTGGTAAGTGCATGCAGCAAAGATCCTTATTCCATCGGGCTGGTGGACGAAGCCATTGGTATGAGCCAACACAACATTGCTTATACCTCGTTAAACATCAGCGTAGAAACGCAAGTCTCTTACTTGAAGGAAAAGTTTCTTGAAGGATTAAATAAAATTGCCGTGATTTACGACACAGCTAATTCCAGCTCCATGATTACGCAGGTCGATCCCCTCGCGGATTACTTAAAAAGCGGTGAACATGGCATTGAGCTGGAACATATTGCTGTGGATATGGCGGATATCGATTCCACGCTATTTGAGCCAATGCGAAGCGTGGTGAATCAATCGCAATTTGTGGGGGACACCGTTTTTTTAGTGACGGGATCAACAGAGTTATTCAACACGATCGATGCAATAAACCGCGTAGCTAGAACGGTTCCGGTATTGAGTGTCACGCCAAGTCATGTCAATGAAGGCGAGCAAAGCGTGTTTGTTGCCATTGGAGTGAGTTTTAAAACCAATGCACGGCTGGCGGCTGATTATGGCATGCGTATTTTAGAGGGCAGCGCGAAAACGCAAAGTTTACCTGTTGGGCTGGTTACCATGCCGGATATCTCCATCAACTTTTTACGAAAGCCAAGCCCTTTGCTTAAGGTACCCTTTAACTTCTTCGAAGATTCCTCATTCATTTACGACTACAACGGCAAAGCTGTGCGGCAAAACGGCGTCGCAGTGAGGCGCTCATTTTAGGCAAAAAACATGGCGAAAGACGATGAACACTTAGATCCTGAATGCGGTCCGGGAAATCACGATACGAAAAAAGAAGCGATTGCCGACAGCATGTACCACACCTATCAGAACTGCTCTGAGTTGATGATGGCAATGGAAGAAGTGGAGTTATTGATTGCCTATTTGTCTCGTAACGGCAAAGAGCCAAGTCCTGACTTGTTAAAATCCACTTTATATAAACGCAATTTGTATTTAAAAGAAGGGCGCTTGCACAGCGATGTGGAGTCGGAGTTTTGGGTTAACTACCGCGCGCTCGTGCAGGCGGTGTCGCCAGCTACGGTATCGAGTATTAAAGAAACCTGCCCATCTGGCGTGTGGAAGGAGCGTTTTCCTAACACGGTGAACCGGGTAAAGCGGATCCCGATTTATTATGGCATCTCGGTATTTTTATTGATTGTGTTCACCGTGAGTTTGCAGACGTACTCCATGATTGGGGCTGGCGTATTAAATAAAACCTTTGATTTGTTTAATAAGCGAAACGAAATTCAAACCGAATTGAAACAGCTAAAACAAATCCAAGGCATTGATCCTGCCGGTAATCATATTCGACAACTCATTCAATTAGAGCGACAAGAGCAACAGTTAGACCAAGAGTTCGACGCTAACAGAACCCTGTTATACAAGTGGAATGATGTGTGGCAACTCGGTGTTGATGAGCCAATACGCTTTTCTTCATTCGACGAGTATAAGTATCAGCATCAATCCGCTGTACTCAAAGATAAAATTGCGGCGCTGGAGCTTGAAGAAGTGCTGCAAAAAAATCCGCAAGAACTCATGGTGGTGGAATTAAGTCTGCAAGAAAACCAAGAGGCGCTGCATAAGCTAGAGATCAATCGAAAGCTGAATGAGTCCAGAAACGTGTTTTTTTCCGAGCGGCTTTCGGCTGTTTATGTGGTTAATCTGCTTGAGCACTATATTTTGCCATTGCTTTTTGGGTGTTTAGGGGCGTTTACCTTGGTTTTACGCACATTGCATGAGGCGTTTAAACTGGGCACTTTCACCTTGAAAAACGTGCTGGATTACAACATACGCATTGTGTTGGGAGGGGTAACGGGTATCTCCAGTGGCATGTTTTTCAGTGATACCTCTATGCTGCCTTCGGGGGATTTTGCCCCTATGTTAGTGGCTTTTGTGGTGGGATATAACGTCGAAATTCTCTTTATGTTAATGGATGATATCGCCTCCCGACTTTCTACACGGCAGAAGAGAGACGGGAGTAAAACGAAAATAAATAACAATGATACAGCGGTAAATTAGGCGTCAATTAAAGAATATGAATGCCTGATTTACGACGGGGAATGGATTCCACAAAGTCTTTCCAACGTTGAAATTCTGCAATTTTGGCGTCGGCATCCGTCATGTTCATGATGTCCTGATGCCAGGTAACGGCGCGTTCATAAACCGACATTGGCACCTCTTTCACTTCAATTTTTTGTCTTGCAATGAGCAAGCTGATGATGATGTTACCCGCGAGGTAAGCGACGAAGACTAACTTTAATATTAACATCAAATATATTCCATATTAGCGCTGAGAGTAGGAATAAGCCCATACTCAGATTAGTTAATGCCATAGCATAAATGTATAAGGTACTTATCCATCCAATTGGGGAGCCTAAACCGACAAGGTATCGAATTAACATAAAGACGGAGGTTAAAACGAGTAGGCCAGAAATAATTTGTGTGTCTCTAGATTTTGCAATGTTAAGCGTTTTGTGAGCTTCGTTAATGAGGTAAATCGTGAGAGTGTTCAAGGTTACCCATACACCGACCCAGAGTTCTTTTTTTACACTTATGTCAAAAAGCATAATGTCGGGGTGAATGACGTGCCAGAGGATGGGATCCAAAATTAACTCAGAAAACTCCAACAATGTAAAAAATGAAGCCGTGATCATTAAGGAAGAAAACGTCTTGAAATACCATGTGCTTGTTATAAAGATAAAAGCAAAAATAAAAGGAAGAAAGTTGTTAATAGCTACGACAACTTCGATCATGACGTTTCCTTATTTATTCATTTCCAATGTGTTTGCATCAGCCTTTAAAACACAAACTTAAAAAACAAAGTGATTGTGTACGCAATTGCTGGGTGTCGTCTGGCCACTTCCCGTCTCCACCAATGTTGACGACCTCTGTACCTTTTAATGCCGCTGATTTTACCTTCGTTTTTTGTTCGCTTTTTACTGTTTTTTCAAGAGAAAGCGTTTGCTCGCCCGCAATGATTGCAAAAGAAAGAGGTGTTAGAAGCACAGCTGAAATCATGGTCATTTTTAAGGTAGTTATTCTTTTCATAATTTATTGCTCTTTTTGTTAATAATATTGGCTAATCCATGACAGAATTACGATTGCGAGAGGATTAATTATCGGTGTAATTCATGAGGTAGAAGCGGTTTTTATTATTACCATGATTTTCGCATATGAAAAGATGATAAAAATATCCGGGCAGGACTTAATTTTACAAGTAATTGATATTAAATGGTTTATATGGAGCGTTGCGTATTGATTTTCGCGAATTTGTTATTTATTTTGACAAATCTCGAAAGAGGCAAGTGCATTTTTTCGTGAAACAGAAAGATCGACCATAGGTTTGGGGTAGGTCTTACCATATTGAATACCGAAGATTGAAAGTTCGGACTCAGACGCTTTCCACGGTTCGTGAATGTATTTTTTGGGTAAGGCTGCAAGTTCCGGTACAAACCGTTTTACGTAATCTCCTTCGGCATCGAATTTTTTGCCTTGAGTGACCGGATTGAAAATTCTGAAATAAGGTGCGGCGTCTGCGCCTGAGCCCGCAACCCATTGCCAGCTAGCAGCATTACTCGCTAAATCGGCATCCAGTAGGCAGTCCCAAAACCATGCTTGCCCTAAGCGCCAATCGATAAGCAGGTTTTTCACAAGGAAGGATGCCACAATCATTCTCACTCGATTGTGCATGTATCCTGTTTGCCACAGTTCTCGCATGCCCGCGTCAATAATGGGATACCCAGTTTGACCATACTGCCATTGTGCTAAACGTTCAGCGTCGCTCTCCCAAGGAAAGGCGTTGAATTTCGGTTGATGATTTTGTTCTGGCAAGTACGGGAAGTGGTACAGCAAATAATAAGAGAACTCGCGCCAGCCAAGTTCTGACAAATAGCAATCTAAGTTTGCATTATCGAATGGGCTCATTTGCTGTTCGGCTGCAAGTTGATGAATGGCGTACCAAATCTGGTGAATCGATATTTCGCCAAAATGTAAATGTGGAGAAAGCCGAGAGGTCCCTTGTAGGTTGGGAAAGTCCCTGTGCGATTTATAGTGTAATGCAGCATCGTTAACAAACCGCGTTAGTGTAGATTGCGCGCCCGTCTCACCGGGTTGCCAATGTTGGCTAAATTTGCTGTCCCAGCCAAGAGTGGGAAGCAATTGCAGTGCGCTAATCCCTTCATCGGAGGCGTTTTTTTGGTGAATAGGGTGAGCAGAAATGAATCGCTGTGCTTTGGGCATCATAACGGGCGATCTAGGCGCCTCTCTTACTAAGCAACCTTTTCGGTAAAACGGTGTGAACACGCGATAAGGCGTGCCGTCGTTTTTAGATCGGAAGAGCGTCGTGTAGGGAAAGAGTGTCTCTCACTGTGTAGATC